>JAQWMC010000163.1 GCA_029246985.1 Pirellulales bacterium | reverse complement strand
GATCCATGGCACATTGAGTTTCCACTTCACGGCGGTCCGCTTCAGCTTCATGTGCGACCGTCACCGTCAGGGCAAGTTGGAATTTTTCTGGAGCAGTTACCTCAGTGGCAATGGCTTTCTGAAATAACGCCAAAAGGGAGTCGAGTGCTCTCACTGTTTGCACACTCAGGTGCAGCCACACTCGCCTTAGCCCAGGCTGGTGCTGAGGTGGTGCACGTGGACAGCTCGCGTCAATCGCTCCAACTAGCTCGGAGGAACGCCACGGCCTCTCATCTTGACGCCGCATCCATTCGATGGATCTGTGAAGATGCACAACGTTTTGTCACCCGAGAAAGAACTCGTGGCAACACCTATGACGGCTTTGTGCTTGATCCACCGTCATGGGGTCATGGTCCAAAAGGAGAAGCCTTTTCTATCGACAGGCATCTTGTATCACTTCTGACAGACTGCGCACAGTTACTTGCTCCAACGGCACAGGGACCAATTCTCCTCACTGCACACTCCCCCGGATGGCACCATCAGCGACTGGCAACAGTGCTCGCATCTGCATTCCAAGCGGCATCATCCAAAATACTACCGATCTCCAGCGGTCCACTTTCGTGCACAGATCTTCATGGCAGACAGCTCCATCTCGGCGGGTTTGCTCGCTCTGGTGGCATTGGGGACACATCGCAATAAGATGAGTTCAATAAGGAGACCGCAGAAAGGAGATCGCAGAATTGTCAGTGCTTCAATCAATAACAACGACTGAGACGATCACGAGCCCATCGAATGCTCGTGTTCGATCTACCATGAAGCTGCGAGATGCAGCCGTTCGACGAGAGACGGGCCTCACTCTCATTGACGGACAACGTGAAATACAACGGTGCCTGGCTGCAAAAAAGGAGATTGTTGAGATATTCCTCGATGTTGATTCATTTGCATCCCTGTCGGATACGGATCAGAAGAATTTCGAACTACTCCTCCGTGAAGCTTCTACGCAGCATGCCTTACTGACACCCTTGAGCACCCGGCCGTTTTCAAAAATTGCTTTCGGAAACCGTAATGAAGGGCTCGTTGCCGTTGCTCGTTTTCATGCTGAGGCATTAGCAGACTTTAAGCCTCGTCCAGATGCACCACTTTTTATTCTCGAGGGAATTGAAAAGCCGGGCAACCTTGGCGCAATTTTTCGATCAGCTGATGCGGCTGGTGTTGGCGGTATCATTATTTGCGGAAAAGGAACCGACGCCTCCAACCCGGCTGTCATTCGTGCGAGCCTGGGCACCGTATTTTGTGTACCGATTGCCTGCGATACAACGTCTGCTGTTATACAATGGTGCATTGCTCACAACCAAAATATTGTTGCTGCCACACCCGACGGTACCACTCGCTGGCATGCCGTTGAATTTGCAAATCAACCAGCAATCTTGCTTGGAAGCGAGGCACATGGAATTTCTTCTTGCTGGCTCGAGGCTGTTACCAAGAAAAACATAACCTTGGAGACCGTTGCCCTTCCGATGCGTGGCCTTGCGGACAGCCTTAATGTTTCGGCAACGGCTGCCGTGCTGGCGTACGAGTCATTGCGACAGCGAGAGTCGTCACCAAAGAACTCCAACGTGAAAGTACCTCAAAAAAATGCTTCAAGATAATTCAGTTGATATAGCTTCTCTTACTACAGAACTTACCGCGACTTTGAAAGCAAGTGGCGTAGACGCCATGTTTCAAAAACTCGAAGACTCACTTCGTCATTCTTGTCGTTGGCATAGCCTGTTTGATGCTCATTTACTACGAGCCCGTGCAGCTCTCGGACTCCCTCTTGTTGGACCTGTGGCAGATGCTGATAAGACGATCAAGAAAAAACTTGATGAAAAAACAATTGCTGCGTGTCGAGAAGTTGGCTGGAAGCTCTTTGATGAAGGGCAGATTGCTTCCGGATGGATGTACCTGCGAGCAGCCGTTGAACCACATGAGGTCGCAGCCAAGCTCAGTCAAATCGCTTCTCAGCTCCTTGAACAAGAAGAGTCTGTATCCGATGAAGAAGAGTATCAGCCGCTTCAGGAAATCATTCAATTAGCTCTCTGGGAAAACCTCGACCCTGCCCTTGGCATCCGCGTGATGCTGGCTGCTCAGGGAACATGCAATGCCGTCACTGCGTACGAACAGTCAGTTGCTGGACTTCCACCAACGCAACAGGAACCTGTTGCGAAAATCATGATCCACCATCTCCATGAAGAGGTGTTCGAAAATCTGGCTAGAGACCTCATCGAGCGAGAGCTGGTTGACACGAATCAAGTGAATGAAATAAAGGGTCGCAGAGGTACTCTCGTCGATCTTCTAGCAACCGCAGGTGGCCTTCTAAACGAAGAGAGTATTCATGTAGACGCCTCACACCTCCAAGCAGTGCTTCGTTTTGCAAGAATATGTACCGACTCTGGTGATATTCAACATGCCCATGCCCTGGCATGCTATGCATGTCGACTTCCGAAGGAGTTCCAGTATCCGGGTGACACGCCATTTTCTGATTTCGGAGCATCGTCTCGCCTCTTTTACTCAGCACAACTAGGTAAAGAAGCTGATCAAGCCATTGCGTTTTTTAGGCAGGAAGCAGAGCAAGCAAATGAGTACGAGTCTCCAGCTGCCTGGGATGTGCTTGCAGTATTAGCAGCTCGCATCGATCGACCGGACGAGGCACTCAGTGCCATTCTGTCGCGACCCGCTGAAACCGGGCCGTCCCAAAATTCACCACTTGCTGCAACACTCCCGCCGCTTGTGGAACTAGCGCACGGTGCTGTTGGTGGTGAACAACTACGAGCCGCATGCATTGAGAGAGATGATCTTATCACCTACGCTGCATCACTTGCTCGTGATAGTACTTCGTAGCGAATCCTGTTTTGATGCGATTGCAGAGTGCCGTCAGTCAAGCCAGTATCGCGGCTTCAAGCAATGCAACCACCCTCGCGGGCCACAGGTATGACAGGCGCACTCAGTTGCATAGCCACACTGTTTTGGTGACCAAAAACCTTGTCCTGGTGGCATCTGCCAAGGGGCGAGGAGATCGAGAGAGGGTGACTGAAAGCATCCACCTGCCCATTCATTTCGGCAGTTGCAAGGATCAGGATGAAAAGGTTCATCACAAAACGCACCCCAATAGCGTGGACCACATCCGGTATCACCGCACGGCGATGTCTTTCCGCCATACGGTCCTTTGCATTTCCTGCACTCACCAGCTGATGCAGAACAAACAAATTGTCCTAATGAACAGACAAGAAAAGCAAATAGTACGATCCGTTGTAGAGTAAGTAATTTCATAGAAAGAATATCGACCAACAGCGTGTAACGCTGTTTGGGAAAAGAATTCTGCTGGTAACGACTCTATGGCTTCACCAGAGTCGCAGGGTTCCCCATGCTCTACGAACTACGCCTATGCAGTGAATCAACGCACATCCACAACATCGACTGGGGCGTTCGCGAGTGCTCGTTCATAGACTTCCTGATACTGCCGAGCACTCACCTTCCAGGACCAATCCTGCTGCATAACGCGATGAACGAGGTCCTGCCAAAGCTTTTCATTTCTGTGGGCAACGAGGGCACGCTGAACAGCATCTTCAAGAGAGGCTGATTGGAACTCCTGGAAGACAAAACCGCTTGCTGTCCCATCTGCACATGTCTGATCGCTCACATCAACGACCGTATCCACGAGACCACCAGTCGCTCGAACGACTGGAATCGTGCCATAACGAAACGCATACAGCTGCGCTAACCCGCATGGTTCATACTGACTCGGCATGACCAAAATATCTGCAGCTGCCTGAATCAGATGCGCGAGTACTTCGTCAAAACCGATCACCACATCAATAGCGTCTGGATACTTTGAGGCGACAACTCTCAGTGATTCTTCCAAATGAGAGTCACCTGCACCCAGTACGACAAATCTGACATTTCCTGACCCTGCCATACGGTGAAGAAGGTCGAGTACAAGACTTACACCTTTCTGCTCAGCAAGACGACCAACAAATGCTACCAATGGTCGTTCATCAGGAGCGGCATGCCCAAGCCGAGCAGCAAGTGCAACTCTCGCCGTATACTTTCCCTGCTGGACGTCATCGTCACTGTAATGCCGAGGGATCAACTCATCTGTTCTTGGGTTCCATGTCTCAACGTCAATTCCATTGACTATGCCCGTTAAATCAGAAGCACGCCCTGCGAGCACACCTTCAAGTCCACAGCCACCAGGAGCGGCCTGTATTTCCTGCGCATAGGTTGGACTCACTGTTGTTAATTGATCAGCAAAAACAATACCGGCTTTCAGCATATTGAGTTGGCCATAAAACTCGAGTTGCTGCCAGTTGAAGTACTTCCAGTGAAATCCTGTCAGAAGCATATCCCAGTGCCAAAACATTCCCTGATAGGAAACATTATGAATTGTGAGAACGGAACGAGATTTTGACAGCGTTGGCCACGATTGATACAGCAGCTTCTGGTAGGCGGGGACAAGACTCGTCTGCCAGTCATGGCAATGAATGATATCGAAGGCTTGGGGTTGTCGAGCAGCCAGCTCAAGCGCTGCCCTCGAGAAGAAGATGAACCGTTCAGCATTATCAGCATAGTCTTCAGCACCACCGTACAGGGTGTCTCGATCGAAGCAATGCGTATTTCCTATGAGAAAAACATTATATTTTTGATCTGGAAGGGAGCATGAATATACAGTTGCTTCAAGGTTTCGCTTTCCAACAGGAACCGAAAACTTCATATCCGTTTTTTTGATTGGCAGATTTTTTTCGAAAACCTCACGATAGGCTGGTACAACGAGCGTACAGTCACAGCCCGCGCGCCCAAGTGAGTCTGGAAGCGCACCGGCGACATCGGCAAGCCCCCCGGTCTTGGCAAACGGTGTTGCCTCGCTGGAAATCTGCAGTACCCGCATCCCGACAGTATTCTCCTCAGACACATTCTCCTACCGATCATGAACGAAACACGCTACTGTGTAGCATACCCTCCAGCCTCAGAGATGACTTCCTCGGAAGGTGTTCCATATGCCACTTGTAAACCCCGCTAGCGTATTTAATCTCCGATTTCCCTGTCTTTGGAGGGAACGACTCTGGCCTCCAACAGAAAGCCATCTCGACACGTCGTGCCACCTACCCCGGCTAGCAGGCATAGCAGGTGTGCCGGATATTCTCGAAATTGCCATAGGCTGGAATGAAGCAGGACTAGGCATTCGGGCACACGTTGAAGGACTTTCGGGGAACCGCTGGTGTCAGCCAGCAAAACCCGAGGATAGTGACGGGCTTCATCTCTGGATTGCAACTCGACCTACAGGCGAAAGCCACCGTGCGGGTCGTTTCTGCCGACGACTGGCTCTCCTTCCAACTGGTGGTGGGAAATCTGCTGATAAACCAGTGGCTGTCGCTGCACAAATTCCTCGGACGAGTGAAGAGGCCTCAGACTTGCCTCCCAATTCGGTTTTCATTGAATCTGGTTTATCTGAAACAGGCTGGCGAGTAGAGGCGTTCCTTACTGCAGCTGCGCTTCCAGGGTGGGATCCTGAGGAGAGCCCACGACTGCGATTTTTTGCTGCAACCGTTGACCGGCGTCTCGGAAAGATACCTGCCTTTGGGACACCCGAATTTCCCTGGGAGAGTGATCCAACAACCTGGGCCGAATTGTTACTTACCCGTTAGATAAAACTTATGAAACATTTTTTACCAATGGAACGTGAAGGCTGGACTCTACGTGGCTCTCTCGTTTGGTGCAATCATCTAATAGGGAACTTCCAACGAGCCATTTAATGATTGAATACGAAGCCGAGCGGGTGGCAAACTCTTGTGAAAAATCTTCCCATACGGCTTGGTAATCATTCGAGGGTCAAGAATAATTACGCGCCCTGTATCCTCTCGCGTTCGGATCAATCGGCCAAACCCCTGCTTGAGTTTAATCACTGCCTCAGGCAATTGGTATTCTGCAAAGGCATTCCCGCCCGCTTGCTTGATAGCCTCGATACGAGCAGCAATAAGTGGGCGGTCGGGCACCGCAAAAGGAAGGCGTGGAATAATCACCTGAGTGAGCAGGTCACCAGGAAGATCAATACCCTGCCAAAAGCCATCAGTACCCAGAAGTACTGCCTGTGGGCTATTACGAAATTCTTCAAGCATCTGCCCTCGAGAAAGCCCATCGGCCTGGCTTACAAGTCGAATTTTGTTGCGAATACAAAATCCAGTGAGTTCACTTGATGCTTTGGCAAGCGCTTGATGACTTGTAAAAAGCACCATCGTTCTGCCCTCCTGATCAACCACAAAGGACCGAAGCATTTCTGCGACTGCACGATCGTACTGGTTTCTACTGCTTGGGTCCGGCAGCCGGTTCACAAGAACAAGTTCTGCTTGTGATTCATAATCAAATGGGCTGTCCAACTGACGCTTGATTGCTGATTCGACCCCAAGCCTTTGGCACAAATAATGAAAACCGGCCTCTTTGGCATCATGTTCGTACTCTTCATCAAAAGTATCGTCTACCACCTCGCTTTGAGTTCCTGTTGAAAGCGTTGCGCTGGTAAGAACCACTGTATCTACTTTGCTGAAGAGATCTCGCCGCAAAACACCACTTACATCAATCGGTGCACTTGCGAGTTTTACGCGTGGTGCACCACGGCGACTACTTGCTAGTTCAACCCACCAGACACTTCCGGGATCATCCTGCTCCAGCCAAAAACGGATAGATCCAGCTTGTGAGGTCAGCCGATCTGCGAGTGACTGAAAGTCCTGTCTTTCGGCATCCTTTGAAAGCCGATTCGATGCTTTTCTTATCTTCTTCCCTAATGACAGAAGAACATCTCCTAACGAATTGGGAACAAGATTGGGTTCTGAGATTCGCCAAGGCCCATCACCGCGATCCGCCACAGCGTGAATGACTCCGGAAAAAAAATCCTCCGAGATACGGCGAGCCTGAATAACGTCTGGCCGTAGGTCATCAAGTTTATAGTGCACGAGCAGTCCACGATTCGTCCGCTCGTTGTAAAGACGTGACAGGAGCCGCTCAACCGCAATACTCGACAGCCCAACACCGAGGTGGTCACTTGCGACCGACTCGACCATGTGTGCTTCATCTAAAATGACAATGTCATACTCAGGGAGAAGGCTTACTCCATTTCGACGTAACGCAAGATCTGAGAAGAAAAGTGCATGATTCACAACAAGGACCTGCGCATTATTCATACGCCTTCGAGCTGCATAATAATGACACTCGTTATATCGGGGGCAGGCACGGCCCATGCAGTTTCCTGAGTCGCTATGAACTTCATCCCACACCGAACTGCGCGGAATTGTTGGCAGATCTGCCAGGGAACCATCACGTGTATTTCCTGACCACTCAAGAAGTCCTTCCAGTTCAGAGACTTCTTCATCGTATTGAAACAGACTTCCCTCTCGCTCTTTCGCAAGCGCCAGCCGACGAAGACTGATATAATTTCCGCGGCCTTTGACCAGCACGGCAGAAAATTCATGTGGCATGACAGCCGATACCACCGGAATATCTTTCTTCACCAATTGTTCTTGTAATGCAATAGTATGAGTCGCGATGACGATCCGACGAGGCCGCTTCTCATTTGTCTTTTCTGGTTTTTGATCTTCATGTCCAGTTTGCTGCTGTTTCTCTGGCTGGCACTCTTCTTGAAGGGCCTGATCAGCTGTGGCGGCCAGCACGGCGGGTATGAGGTAGGCAAGGCTTTTACCGGTTCCAGTCCCAGCCTCGATAATCGCATGTTTTTTTTGTTCAATTGCTGCTGCAACGAGGTCAGCCATAGCAATCTGCTGGGGACGGGGTTCCCAGCCTGGAATACGAGCCGCAAGTCGGCCGTTCGGTGATAAAAAAGACGAGGGTGAATCCATACGAACAATCTACACGGAAAGTAGAAACGCCTGATGAGTACGGTTGGTAGACTACTCTTTCCTGTTTTGTAGATACATTGGTCTTTTATTAACCCGGAAAATCCTCGACACACCTAACAGATATCATTATGAGTGAAAAATCAGACGGAAAAGCCTGGGGTGGTGTCTTCCGTGTACCAACAGACCAACGAGTTGAATCCTTCTCCGAGAGTATATCTTTCGACCAACGGTTGGCCGACGACGATATTGACGGATCGATAGCTCACTCACAAATGCTTGCTGAGTGCGGATTGCTCACACAAACCGAAGCGGATGCTATACGAAAAGGTCTTGAAGAAATCCGAAAAGACATCCGCGAAGGGTCTTTTCTTTTCAGTGCCAGTAAAGAAGACATTCACCTTCATATCGAATCTGCACTTACAGCAAAACTTGGGGATACTGGCCGGAAACTCCACACAGCACGAAGTCGGAATGATCAGGTCGCCACAGACCTTCGTCTCTTTTGCCGACGTGCGATTGATCGCATAGATGCCGGTATACTTGAGTTGCAAAAAGCTTTTCTTGAGATGAGTGACCGAGAACGCGATCTCATCATACCGGCGTATACACACCTTCGACGCGCGCAGCCTGTCCTTGCAGCTCATCAGCTATTGGTGTGGTGCGAAAAATTTGATCGCGATCGACAACGGCTTGCTGATTGTCGACAACGAACAAACATCATGCCGTTAGGTTCAGCAGCTCTTGCTGGTACAAGCCTGCCGATTGATCGGTCAAAGACACAGGCAGCACTCGGGTTTGATGCTATCGCTCCAAACAGCCTTGATGCTGCCAGCGATCGAGACTTTGTCTGCGAACTTGCGTTTGTTCTCTCGTTAACCTCCGTGCATCTCTCCCAATGGGCTGAGGAGTGGATCATCTACAGTACTGATGAGTTTGGCTTTCTCAATCTACCGGAAGCATTCTGTACTGGCAGTTCCATCATGCCTCAAAAGATTAACCCCGATGTACTTGAACTGGTGCGTGGAAAGTCGGCACGAGTTATTAGTAACGTGCAGCAAATTCTTGTGTTACTCAAAGGACTCCCGACTGCTTACAACCGAGACTTACAGGAGGACAAGGAGGCTGTCTTTGATTCAATTGACACACTCGAGGCGATGCTTGGTGTTGCCGCTCCACTTGTAGCTGGCACACATTTCGATCGAAAGCGGATTGGTGAATCAATTGAAAAAGGACATCTCGATGCGACAACACTCATGGAGGCACTCATTGTTGAAGGTGTGCCGCAGCGCACCGCACACGAAACCGTTGGCAAACTCGTACGACTTGCCCTGACAAAAGGGTGCAGCCTGGCTGAACTTACTGATGATGCCTGTCGCGCAGAATATGACGGCTGGAAGGCCTCTTTACGGCAGGCTTTGGGGTCCTCACGGGCAGTTGAACGGATGGTAAGTTTTGGCTCGACCGCTCCGGCTTGTGTTGCCGAACAACTTGCTGCGTGGCGTCAGAAATTAGAGACTGCCACGAAGTAAGTTCGTATCCAGTAAAAGGACGGCTCGTGGCTAGACATGGTTGGCTCACTTGGTGGTTATCTCTTGTGATTGTTGGGGTGCTGTCGGCCCCAGCTTTTACCGAGACGACCGAAGATACAAACCATCCTGATCCACTTGACCCTTTTCAACGGGCTGTTGTTGACTCCCTGAAATTCCCGGAACGGACAACACCACGGGAACTCCTTGACGGTGCAATACGTGCTGCCTCTGTGGAGGCCCTTGATTCCACCTCAGAGTTTCTTGAGAAATTCGATGAAGCCTTCGAAAAAGAGCCCGATCAAGAAGACACTCTTGCGCACCTTGGTGAGTCTTTCCAGACTGCTGAACTGAGTCGTCTCGAGAGATTTCTGAAGAAGACGGCTCAGCCCGAACAGGCACAAGCAGTAGCATTTCTTATTGATGGAATGCAAAACGCCGCTCAGAGAAAAAGAACCGATCCATCGAGGCTGAAACAAGCCGCTGTTGATTTGGGTTCTGACAATGTTTTCGTGCGGCAACAAGCTGCTACGACGCTCATGGAGGGCGGAACGTATGCGCTTCCAATGCTCGTTGAAATTCTTATGGAAACAGTTCCCACCCTCAACGAAACGCCTTTATCCAGGGCAGATTCCCGGACGAGAACGCTTGCTGAAACAATTATTGAAGACTCCGGAGAACGAGGTGTTCGGGCACTCACCGCTTGGCTTGGCTCTGATGATTTTCAACGGTTCCCGGGAATCATTTACGCTCTTAACGTTCTTGTTGATTCTGGATGTTTGCCGGCGGGCAAACAAACGAATCCTGATGCAGTTGCAAATTTAGATTTGGCAAGCGTTCTCTTTGCACCAGCTTGTGTTCCAGAATTCGCTTCAGCAACACGAGAGGCGGCATTCCAACTCTTAGTCAAGCTTGAACAACAGGGTCATACTGACTTTGGCGGCAAACCGTTGACCCAGGACCTTGCTTGTCAAATGCTGACGGCAAAACTTGATCAACTTCTCACGCCGGTCGGCATTCCAACTCCGGACAGCCTTACCGAGGGCGCAGCATCGATCACAAGCCCACGACCGACGGTAGAGCAGTATCTCTGGGTCACGCAAACAAGCCGACCGGAAATTCGCTATCTGCCACCCGTCGCTTGCAGAAGTCTCCGTGCTGGACATATTGCACGAGATCTTTCCGGACTTGGGTGTGTGCATCCACGCACCGTGCGCCTTGTGCTTTTAGCGCAATCCGAAGCTCTACTCATTTTTCAGGATGATCACTTTTTGGCTTTGAATGAGCTGCCGACTGAGACGATCACAGAAACGTTGAGCGGACCGGCTGGTTTTTCAACTGAATTAGCAGCAGGAGTCCTTGATGATGCTCTGGATCGGTCTATGCCACTGGCTGCTGCAGTTGCAGCGAGAGCAATACGTGAAGTGCACATAAAGAAACCGGTGACTATTTCTTCAATTCGGCCGCCTCTTGTACGAGCGTTGGCCGCCCCTTCGACACTCGTTCAATTCGAGGCTTCACAGACACTGGCAACCGTTTCACCACACCTTCCTTTTACAGGATCGAGCAGACTCTTCGATCGATTGCTCTATTTTGCATCCTCAAGTGGTACGGACCGAGTCATCATTACGTATCCAAATCAAGACACTGCTGAGTTTCTCAAAAGCAGTGTCGCTCAATTTGGCTTCACAGCATCGATTACTTCGAGTGGCCGTTTATGCGTTCAAGGGGTTCGACAATCACCTGATGTCCGTCTGGTTATCCTCTCTGCTCGCCTACCGGATCTGGGTGCATCTGAAGTTGTTCAATTATTACAACAAGAATCACTTGGCGATCAATTACCGGTACTTGTGATACTTGATCCTCTTGATGACGATAAAGCATGCCGTCGACGCACGCGACTCGTGCTGAGTCTTGCTGATTTTGATAACGCCCTGTTAACAGACAGGCTCGAGAGTCAGTTCTTTCCTTCTATTCATCAGCCAGAAACGGCACACGAAGTTATCAAACCGCCACGATTCCCAGAGACCCTCACTCGTATCGCTGGACCACAGGCAACTGACCAAAGCTGGCGACAAATACAGGCCAACCATCGTCTTCAGCGTGCCCATACAGCACTTGATGCACTCACTCGACTGAGCACCCTCGGGTGGGATATTCGGGGGGCTTTTTCCGTCGCCCAGAATGGCCTCAGACATGCCGAAACATTTGAGCCGGCAATGCGATTACTGACAAACATGCCTAGCCCAGATGCCCAACAATCACTTTTCGATTTGGCATGGTCACCAGATTTAGGCAAAAACGTTCGTGAAATGGCGGTTGGGGCTCTCGGTGAAAGTATTCGAATCCACGGTATTCTTCTGACAAACAGTACCTTACGAATCATCAATGATATGTACAATATTTCGAGTCGAGGAGGTGATTCCTCGATAGACCGTTCCCTCGTTGCCCTTTTCCAACCGCCAAGACAATCAGCGGCTGCCGATGCTCAGGAAACCAACTGACGACTGCCCACAATCCATAGCAGGCTTTATTGGAACAAGTCCTGCCATGCAAGATGTCTACGCAATGACCCACCGCGTGGCAGCCTCAACTGCGTCGGTACTCCTCGTTGGTGAAACGGGCACAGGTAAGGAAGTTATTGCACGTGCCATCCACGAACTCTCGCAACGCGGAAGCGGACCATTTGTCCGGGTAAACTGCGGAGCTCTGTCGGAAAGCCTTTTAGAGAGCGAGCTGTTTGGACATGTCCGTGGATCCTTTACTGGGGCTGTAGCAAACCGAGCCGGCCGGTTCGAAGCCGCGCATACAGGAACAATTTTCCTTGATGAAATTAATTCAACAACACCGAAACTTCAGGTGAAACTGCTGCGCGTCTTACAAGAACGGGAATTCGAACGTGTTGGGGACACCGAAACCATTCAGGTTGATACTCGCGTGATAGCTGCGAGCAATCGAGAGCTTCTTGATGAAGTTGCAAAAGAGACTTTTCGAGAGGATCTCTATTATCGACTCAACGTGGTGCCGATTTACCTACCGCCTCTTCGAGGAAGGCGCACCGACATACCCCTGCTTGTCGACCACTTCCTGGAAACCTATTGTCGTGACAATGCACGCGATAAGATGACAATACATCCATCTGCAATGGAAGCACTGACTCGACATCATTGGCCAGGCAACGTTCGTGAACTACAAAATATCGTTGAACGTTGTGTCATCATGTCCGACAGTGATGAGCTTACACTGAAACTTTTACCACCGGCATTTCGTGGCGAGCAATCTGCTGTTGCCATGCCTGGCCGTGGTGGTGACCTCGACAGCCTTGCACGTGATCTTGTTGAACAGGGCATGGCATCCGCACCAGATGGCGATGTAAATCTGTTCGATCGGGTTGTCAGTCGTGTTGAAAGAGAACTCATCGCCCAAATGCTCGCAGCCTGCGATGGTGTACAACTTAAAGCAGCTGCGAGACTTGTGATTAATCGGAATACACTTAGAAAGAAGCTACTCGAGCACGGATTAGATGAGTCGACTAACGAATAAATGATTTCGACAGGCGTTCATGCTTTCAGTGCAGGCGGGCTTAATACACGACGTGTAGCATTCCATCTCCTACGCTTCAGCCATCTCACGAGCATGATAGCTTGACCGAACAAGAGGGCCTGACGCAACTTGCTGAAACCCCATGCGACGGGCAACCTCACCAAGTTCATTAAATTCATCCGGGTGGACATATCGATCAACCGGAAGACTGTCGAGTGTTGGCTGTAGATATTGACCAAGCGTCAGGAAGTCAACGTCGTGATTTAATAAATCAGTAAACACCTGAAGCAATTCCTCTCGTGTTTCTCCAAGTCCAAGCATTAACCCACTCTTGGTTTTCGTACCTGGCATGATTTTTTTGGTATCGGCGAGTAATTTGAGAGTCCATTCGTACACACTTTTGCGCCCACGGACTTGCCTGTAGAGTCGCGGAACTGTTTCAGTGTTATGGTTAAAGACATCAGGACGACTCTTGAGCAGTTGCTCTAGGGCACCCGATTTGCCGATAAAATCAGGGACAAGCACTTCGATAGATGCCCCAGTTGCCTGCCTGACTGCCTCAACAGTTCTTCGAAAATGCTCTGCACCGCCATCAGGCAAATCATCGCGTGTGACACTTGTAATGACCACATGCTTCAACCCAAGACGTCTTGCTGCCTCAGCGACGCGTTCTGGTTCATCATCTTCAAGCTCTTCGGTTTTTCCCTTTGGCACTGAGCAAAATCCACATGGACGTGTGCATACATTGCCAAGAATCATGAATGTTGCTGTCCCTGAAGACCAGCATTCCAAACGATTGGGACACTTCGCGGATGAGCAAACTGTTTCCAATTCAAGCTCAGCAATCAACCCAGCTGTTTCTCCGTGACCACCTCCCTCCCCAAGATTCTGACGTAACCACGATGGAAGTCGCCGTGACACGAGCATTGATGGCTCTTGAGGAATTGAACAACCAGATTGCTCTGTAGAAGTTTGCTCGTTGAGTATTGGCAACAGACTTGCAGTACTCGTTGACATTATTTCATTCTTCGACACGGATAAATCCTCAGGCACTCTTATTTGTTCGAATATGCGTTCGTGTTTTAGTGTTTTGAAAAATTGGCACACCAGACTGAATGGAGACATCTCCACACCCAAATGCATCTGCCAGTGACCGAACAATCGCGGTGCGTGCATCTTGCAATCGTACCTTACGACGGATTTCAGCCTGCACTGATCCCATCGTACGCTTCTTAATCCCTGTGGCGACAGGCACGGTATCAATCCGGCGATAAAGCCCCAAATCTGGGCAGACATTTACAAAACCACCATGCCAAACAACTCCTCGGCGAACTGCAAAACTTACCGCAGCAACCAGCCCTGAGCGACCAAAGATTCCTGGCTGACGTGAGTCACGAGCCGTCGAACACCTGAGGCTTTGAATAGCTGATTCGAGACCAAACTCAAATCGTTCGAGAAACCCACCAACGTCATACGATGAAAGACCAAGTTTGCTCAGGGGAGCAAACAGGGCAATGCCTACCTGCCCAGGTCCGTGGAGTACAGCACCACCACCACGACCAACAAAACGTACTGCAATACCTTTCCTTACCAATTCATCCGAAGGAATATCAATATCGGTGTGTGACCCAAGCCGCCCAATCGTAATTCCTGTAGCTGGCTCATAAATAACAAGTGTTGGAGATCGCCCATTTGGCTCTGAAACATCCCAAGCAATTCGCTCGGCCATGCTTTGATATGCCTCTTGCTGGAGACGTCCCGCCAGCCACACACTCAACGATCGCTGATTTTCACTTGGGTCCTCGTAAGGCTTCTTGCTCTGTGACGACATTATAATCGCCCTTGCTTCTTGGAAACTGCATCTAGAAGTTGCGGCCAAGGCAATCGACTCCAGTACAAAGGCTCCGCAAGTGATGATGGCATTACTTGTCGTTTATCATCTGGTGTCAGTCCGCCTGTTTCTGCTTCTTCAAGCACTCGATCCACTGTTGCACTCAGGTGATCAAGCCAATCCGGCACTTCAACTCCTGCGCCAGTTGACACACCAAGAAATTCTTCGGCATGCGTCTCAAGTTGAGTCCCAGCACCCTGAGGCTCACCAGCAAGAAGTTCTCGAACGGCGGGCTCAACAAGTGATTCAAGTTCATCCTGCTCGAGCATGGCTGTAAAAGGCCGTTGTACCCGATCAGCAACACTAGCCAAACGAACGCCTGTCTTTTGCTGAATCGCTGAAAGACGTTCAATAAGATCATTTGCCGTACCTGCGGTTTCTTCCTCCATTCGTTGCCTCCAAGCAGATGCAGCCTCAGCCGCACCGCTCCGCACGAGCACCCGATGAGCCATACTTACTGGACGAAGAGTCCAGACGATTCTTTCGTACTCTGCTTTAATTCGAAGAAACTCAAGTAGCACATAGAGGTAGTCACCGCGATCAGATTGTGTTGTGGTCGAATTCCAATCTCTATATTCTGAATGATTCTCGGCAACACTCTCAAGGACAAGTCGTAGTCGACTCGTTGCTTGTTTCAGGGAAATCTCACCAGTGTTAATTGCATCTATCAACTTGTCGGGATGAGTCTTGTTGTATTCATCATCTGAATCAGAGTTCCGCCAATCTGATCCAGATGCATTTTGTTCAATAAGATGCTCAAGAAATGGACGAACACCACCACGGAGTACACTTCGCAACGATGGTGGCGTGAGAAGATGCTGCGTGAAGAGTCCAGCACCATAACGCTCAATAAATTCTTTGATAATATGAAACGCTTTATCCTCTCGGACTCTCTCCAGCACAGAAAGTCGAAGCTGCCGAGCATGAGTAGTCCACGTCTCTAACAATTTCGGAATAAGAATAGCCAGTCCATCTAAAATTCGTTGTGTTGTCACGACACTAGATGGTTCAGACTCACCAGGTCCAGCTATTGGAGCACTTGCTACTATTCGACCTACAAGTGCGGTTGTCGCAGCTTCGAACACCCTATCAAATTCACTGACGCTTGCTGCTCCTGGTGGACGCCGACTTTCAAGCTTTTTTGCGAGACGGACGAGACCTATTGTTTCCTCGACAAGACCTCGGCGGGGCAAAACGGCAACAAGCCTTTCCAGAAGTCGTTCTCGCATCCTTGCTGCAAACACACGATCTGCCCGACCTCCTCGTGAAAGTGGCACATAAAGCACTGTCTTACCACGTAGGTGGTACCGAATACATTCCATTTGCTGACGGATCATTTGTTGGTCATCCATAAACACAGCAGCCAACAACTTTCCAACTGCTGGTTTTGGAATCTTCCTCGAAGAATCTCGTTTTACATCCTCCGAAGAAAGCGATGTTTTTTGGACAACACCCTGAGCGATTGCGATTCTGGCTGAAAGCATCCAGATTGTTTCCCCAGTTTGGAGCGCTGCTTCAAGCAGTCTTTCTGCCGCTATATCACGCTGCCAACGAAGACGATCAAACTCTGCAGCCGTCATTCCAGGCGGCTGTTCCTGATCTCGAGCAATAATATGCGTTGCTGCACGTACCATCGCCCGGCGCAGACGTCTCAACGTCTGTCGCCAACCCACAAAGGAATCGATCTCAGTAGTTCCTGTTTGAATACGACCAGCAGCTGCATCAAGACAACCTGTGACAACGGTTTGTCGCAGCATCACAATGACGCCAGTTAAAAAATCAGCCGCTTCTTCCACCGCTACAACAGGGTTTGTAGCACCGGCGGGAAGATCAACGTCGAGCATTCCGCCATCTGTCCCATCATCTGCCGAGTCCTGCCACACCATGGATTCATAGGCCGAGGCAACACTTTCATCTGCACCGATCTGATCGTCATCCGTCTCATCCGACAATGGTGCCTCTGATTTATTTCGACTCAAGGGCTCTTGGCCTGATGCAGCGATATCAATCATTTCAGTAAGTCCAGCCGTATTTGCTTCAACTAATTCAAGGAATCGCCGTATACGAACACAGCCTGAATCGCTGAGATCAGTGAGGGCAGACCGAAGCCATCGATGGGCTGCTACCAACCATGAATTTCCGGAGTGATCAATTTCGTCTCCCTCAAGCAGTGTTATCCAATGCACAAGTAATCCCATTGCGGCATCAAAGTCCTTCTCTTGCAGAAGGGCATCGGCTGCAGCTGCATGCGTTCTTGCAGATGAAAAATCAGCAACCGCGTCTCGCCAGAATACGGGAGACAACGGAACAGGAGCAGTTGCTCGTCGTTCTTCTAAAACCGCAACAACTTCTCGGGCAGATTGCAACATTTCAAGGCCGGACAAATGCGCTATGCCACCAACTGAAGTTGTTGCATATTGATCCCACCACGATGCTAATTCTTCAACCAAACCACTGGCCTGATCTGAAATCTTTTTATTCGAATCGAGGCAGGATCGCTGCCAAACCATACAAGCACATTCAAGCAGATTACCGACACTCCCAATCAGGTCATCTACGCGTGAATCTGGCAGTGCCTCACCACCTGGCTCATGCAGCGGGAACTGTCCCGCAAAACCAAGAATATTCCATGGATCGACCAATGCCCCACAATCAATCCCTCGCAAGAGAAGATCCTTGGCTTCGCTGAGGGTGTCGACCGCCCTTTCGAGAGAACCTTCATCACCACGACGAGAAAGTCCCTGAGCGATAACAATGCGGCTTGTGATCCTCGCAAGCATTCGTGCACTTGCTGCCGGTACAAGACCCACTAAACGCTCGGCTGCATCTATTCGTCCGAGACGGGCAAGAACCGATGCCAGAGTCACGCTCCCAACCTGCCGAGCGCGTCGATCGGCAAGAAGCATATTAATATGTCTGCGCACGCCCCCGAATGGCTGCTGGAGGTTTTGGGCTTCTTTTTCAAGGCGACGACGATGATCATCAGGAAGTCGAGTGATCAACCACCGATAAAAGTTATCTCGATACGCAGCAATCCGAGGAAGGAGATCTGCGAGAGACAGGCCAGCCTGGACAGCACCTGGCCCACGACCAGAGAGCCCGGAAGCCATCAGCATGACACCTGCTAAGACAGCCGCAGATTCTTGTTGTAGTTCTTTAACCGGCACGCCAGGATGGCCTTTGGCTGACCATGATAAAATTCCTTCGAGTGTCGCCTGCTGGATCACGAGGCGACGATAGTAGCCGCTTTCATCAATACACATCGGATCCCAGAGGCCGAAAAGATAATTTGGACGGCTAGCTGCTGGATGCAAAAAATCAAAGGCTCGAGGGTCAACTGACAGTTCAGTTAATAACTCCAGATCAAAATCAGCCTGCTGCAAAAGTTCTTTTGGAGCCTCCTCAAGAATTTGGATTGCTTGATCTACAAGTCTTGAAAAATGACCATGAGCCGCCCCAACACCTCTTCTATAAATTGGAAGAGGCCTTACCCGTTCATGTGGGTACGGCTCCGATAACTGATCATTTTCAAGTACAGCAACGGGTCGCCAGCCCATGTAATCGTTAATCTTACGAAGCGTCTTTTTTACAAGAACATCGTCTTGTCCTTCCCACGGACCACCAGTTTCAAGCACCGCCTGAAAGACAGCCATAAGAAAGAATGGGCGTTCAAGAGTCCCGATCGCCTGATGTTCTAAAAGATCAGAGTGAAATGCCCGATACGCTGGCAACACATTGTCAAAAACAATCCTGAGCACACCCTCTGCTTGACCAACATCACGAAATGCCGGGTCGTTTTGGTGGAGCAGCTTCAAGGCCTCCCGTAAAGCATCTGCCACGCCATCCACCGTATCTGACCGTTCGATAATGTCACCATTGGCCTCAATTGGCTCAAACTGCGCATAAAGATCATTGATAGACTTCCACGCTGAAACATCAAAAGCACCAGCTGAAAAATTCAGATACCCAAGAAGAAGGGCAAATGAATTTGGCATCTCGGCAGCGGATTGGGAAACCTTTGGCATACGATCAAAAAGTACAAAACTGGACAGTCTTCCAAAATTAAATACGCGTCACTATTGACCACACTATTCTACCAATCACAGAGCAATACGCAGCAGGGGCAAGTGTTTCGGCGGAGAGAGAACAAAAGGACTTCCATCTCCCTTTTTGCATCATTTTTTCTGTGAATTAACGTTAAAAGGGGTTCTCGAATGAATACTCTTAGAGAAACTCAACCCAAAGGTCTAATCCTTCACGGAGAAGTTAGAAATGCTTCAGTTAAACAGGGTACGAACATGGCTTTGGCTCATTGTTTTATCGAACACTATTTTGGTATCCAATGTCGACGCCGAGAGTCTATACGGAACTGCGGCTGATCCCTTTGAGGCCGATCGTGTCGGACTAACGCGTGAATGGATTATTCAACTTCCATTCGACTCTGATCGCTATCGACTGAACCAAATTGATGTGGGACGCTGGATGGTTGTTGCTCAGTCAGAAGATGGTCTTGTACACGCGGTTCGTGCAAGTGGTGTCGATACGACTGAAGCAGGTAAACCACCCCCTGGAATTCTACTTTGGTCAACCCCTCTCGGCCTACCAAAAGACAGCCTCCAAGCTGCAGGAATTGATCGTGATCTAGTCACGATCAACCGTGACAAGAATACCTTTGGAATTGATAGCCGCACTGGCTCCATCTTCTGGAAGCGAAGACTACCTTCCCCTTCTTCTTCGGGAAGCTTTCCAGTTGGTGACTGGGTCTATGTTCCGCTTTGGGACAAAACTATCTATCGCCTTCCTGTGAATCCTTATCGCAACCCAAACCGTCTAGATAACGAAGGAGGTGGCGATTCGAAAAAAAACTCTTCGAGCCAAGCGAGCCTCGATCCTGTTCGCATAAAAGCACACGGTCTCATCGAACAGCAACCTCTACAATTTGGAGACGGTGTCATCTGGTGCACGGAAAATGGACGCCTTACGGCAATAGAGCCGGCAGAAAAAGGCTGGGAACGACATGAATTCTTCCTTCGAGATAATGCAAATGGGCCTGTCGCAGTTCGCGGCACCGTTGCTTTTGCTGCAACAGAAAAAGGAGAATTAGTACGTTTCGAAGATGCCTCTGGAGGCCTTCGACTCACATGGCGATTCCTGCTGGAAACAAGTCTTCATCCAAATCAGAAGCGGCCGCAGCTCATGGTTCACGA
>JAQWMC010000156.1 GCA_029246985.1 Pirellulales bacterium | reverse complement strand
CCGTTTTCTTAACAGGCACGGCCTCTCTTTTTCCAAAAGCCACTCCGCCCCGGGGCAAAACATAAAACAACACGATCTGCAGCTCGTATGTGTTTCCTATATTCTCCAAATGCTCTAGAAGAGAACCGGCTCCCGAGGCTGATCAGATGAGCCTATCGACACCACTCTGGCGTGCACTGATCTCCATGCTGCGTGGTCACGGAGGCTCACCACTCTCATTTTCCAATGAGCACCAGGCCTTCTTTTCTAGACACTATGAGGCTGCCGTCTAATATAAGGGTATGGAAGAAGACACTTTCCATTTCCAAAATTCGATACAGCGACGCTTCGTTCGTCGTGGCACGCCCAAGGCACACGATCAACGAACAGAATTACAGCCAAAGCGGATTAAAAAAGAGACCAAAACAGTTTTGGTATTTGAACCAGATGGCATCTCTCAAAAAAAACTTCGTACCTTTCTTAGAAGAAAGGGATTCCAAGCGGTCTCAACTCAACGACCTGAGGGTGTTGAAGTTCGTTTTAAAACATGGCCGAAACCTAATCTCCTGATCATCAGTGCACACCAGCACCTTCCCGTTGCCTTGAGAACATTCAATGCATTCTCATGGAATCCCAATCTTGCCACATGCCCGGTGATTCTCATTGGTTCGAGTCGGCAAGAAGAAATTCTGACGAGCCATGCAAAAGTTGATCATCTCCGAAAGGTGATTCTTTCACCTTTCAAAACAGAACTACTCGTACGTGTGATGAACTCTTTGATTCATCGCTAACCACAGGTAGCCCTCCGAGAGAGTTTGGCTCGGCAAATTCTGTGAAAATATAGCGTTTACAGAGAGATTTCTTATCCCGGGCTTTTTGTACGTTCTGACCAGCCCGATTGTCGAATCAAAAGGTAAAAGTATGCCTGACTTTGCCAAGGGCTTACAGAGTCATGCGTGAAAAACACTCCTGCTACCTTTTGGTCAGGCACGTTGGAACCAGAACATGATGACGTTCACAAGAAATACCCTCACGACATGTATCATCACGAGCGTTGTAAGCACCACACTTCTCGCTGGTGAATCTGCAGTTGTCATCGACAGTACATTCTATGAATCATATGTACAGAATGATGTACCAGCTCCGGTCACGCTCATGCCACGCGCAGGTGTTCCTGATGAAGATGTGTACCAATATCGAGCTGCCGCTCCCCAAGAAGCCGCTATTGAAGAAGGTGCTACTCGGTATCTTGAAACAGACTTTTTACTGAACCGAGGGATTGAAACCTACGGTTTCATTGACGTTGGTATTGGCGCCAACGCGTGGGGAGCAGATTGGAATGGTCCGATTACCTTTAATGATCGTGCCTGGCAGGGACAGATGAACCAGCTCTACCTCATCAATGAGCGGATTCTTAAGGAAGATCAGTTGAGCCTGGGTGGTCGAGTCGACCTGCTCTACGGCACTGATTACATTTATACAACTGCTACTGGATTTGATGGTGGTTGGAATGACACCAATGGTGGCAATCGCTACTATGGCTTGGCTATGCCACAGCTCTATGGTGAAGTTGGAACCCAGGCACTGAATGTCAAATTTGGACATTTCTATACCCTGATCGGTTATGAAGTTGTGCCAGCGATCGGGAACTTCTTCTACACCCATGCATACACCATGCAGTATGGTGAACCATTTACTCACACCGGCGTACTCGCAACGTGGAATCCAAACGATCAGCTGTCGATCATTGGTGGTATCACCAACGGGTGGGATAACTGGGACAATGGTTTACCAACGTTGCAGGCGAACCCTTTCCCTGGAAGTACAAGTAATGCATCGTTCTTGGGAGCTGTGACATTTTCAAGTTCAGATGGTTCACAAGCCCTCACACTAGCCAACTCAAGTGGGAATGAGCTTGCTGCAGAAAGCATTGTTACTCCCAACACAGCTTTTGTTGGAAATCGAACAGTCACGAGTATCGTGTACTCCAATGAATTCACCGACAAGCTGACCTACGTCTACCAGAGTGATTTTGGCTACCAGGCCTATGCCGGCGGAGATTCTCCATTCTATTACGAAACACAAGGGCAGCAGCCGGGATCAGCTTATTGGTATGGGGCGAACCAATATCTGTTCTACAACTTCACTGACTATCTGATTGGTGGCCTTCGGCTTGAATGGTTTCGAGATAACAACGGCACCCGAGTACAGTACGGCCTTCGTGATGGCTCGCCCCAAATCGGAAGTTTTGCTGGAAACTTTTGGGCCATGACATGGGGACTTAACTACCTTGTTGGTAGCAATCTCGTCATCCGACCAGAACTCCGATACGACTGGTTTAGTCAGGATCTGGGCAATGCTGCACAAGGCGTAGGATTACCGTTCGGTAAAACCGCTGGTGGCTTGGGAACTCAAAGTGACCAGTTCTACGGTGGCTGCGATATCATCTGGCAGTTTTAACTTGAGTTTAAATAAGCCTGTCCAAGATATATCTCATTCTGCATTATTCAAAATTGTGAAGTTGCCTGAACCACGACACAACAACTTCAATGTCTTGAGACACTGGCCCGAGATACGAATCAGGCCGGACAACAACGATCGTTCCATCAGCTGCTGCTAATGCTTGAGCAAAGGCCTTGGCCTCTTCGGCAACCGCACCATCCGGCATTGCTGCATCAACACTTACCACATCTGGGCCTGCTGCACGGATGACTCGCTCCCATAGTGCGTCAGTTATTGAACCACGACCGAGTCGAACAATAGTAAAACCAGTCCCCGTAAAAAGATCGTAGATCGATGACCTATCGTCACCCCATGAAACATCCGGGCAACGTCGACCGATCCACCGGCCTACTCCCGTGGGAGCAAGTGGCCCTCCACAATATTCCACATCAACCTCAGAAAGCCGATTCACTGCCTCCTTTCGCATGGGAGGCAGGCCAACGATATACGGCAACACCCAACGACGAAAAAACCCAATAAGTGGATTCTGATTCATCATGACACGAAGCATCCGTCCAGAACCTTGAACAACCGCCGCCCCAACTGGATGACGCTCGTCTTGATATGTGTTGAGCAATGAACTCGTTGCTTGTTTCTTAATTACCATGGCAAGTTTCCAGGAGAGATTGACTGCGTCCTGAATACTTGTGTTCATTCCTTGCCCACCTGCCGGACTATGAATGTGTGCTGCATCACCAGCAAGAATGACCCGACCGTGACAATACTGATCGACCTGTCGCTCATTGATACGGAATTCTGAAAGCCACAGAGCTTTTTCTACCGTCCAATCAAGATTTGATCGTGTACGAAGTATGTCAAGCATGTCCTCACATGTTGGGTCAAGACGAGGGCTTTGGATACCAATTGGACCAGCATCAGCGATAACTCGCCAAACATTATTTCCATATGGGAAAAGTCCGAGCAACCCGGCTGAAGAAAGAAACATTCGAATGCGGTCCTCTGGCCCCGATTCTGGCAACTCCAGATCAGCCAGAAGCCATCGTCGATCAATCGCAATACCCGGAAATTTCACGCCAAGGCATTTGCGTACAGTCGAGTGTGCTCCATCGGCACCGACAAGCCAGGCAAATCGTGAAGACTCACCATCAGAAAAGTCCACATCAACATAATCTTTACATGATGCAATATCCTTGACTGCTACTCCCCATTCCACTTGTACACCAAGACTCTCAAGTGCTTCATTGAGGACAGCCTCTGTTTTATTTTGAGGAATCAAAAGGCCGTGTGGAAATCGTCCCGCATCCGTACCAAAATCAATCTCTTGAAGAACACAACCATCAGCTTCGAACTGAATTCCCGACACCGGCCTCCCTTGGGCGGTAAATCGTTCGACTGGGACAGATGCGTTGAGAACCTCGATTGATCGACGCCAGAGAACGGCTGCTTTTGATAGCTGCGAAGGCTTTCCCTCTGCATCAACAATGCGAACATCGATGCCACGACGGGCAAGTTCCAGAGCAGCTACAAGACCAGTCGGCCCGGCTCCGCATACAAGCACGCTCATGGATATCTCCATACCACTCTCTGCAATCAAACATCGTCACCACGACCATCAGCACAGACTCTGCATCAGGCCGACTATTTATTAGGTACTATTCTATCCGAAGACCACCAACAACATGTACGAAGCCTACAGATCGAATATCCTTTCTGAGAAATGATAGAGTTGACGGAGTAGGCTTTGAAGCGTGAAATAGAGAATCAGAGAACAAATGGTTGTTCTTTGACAAGAATGCATCCGAAAATTGGGGATCGCACCATGAAGGCGAGTAGACGTTTATTTTTTCAGGCCGGTGTCGCTCTTGCTGCTGCTGGAATAACCCGAGATCGTGCGAGAGCAGAAGACAAACTGCATGAGTGGCAAAACGGTCGCAGCCCGTGGCCGATATGCCTTGATACCGCGACACTTGCAAAGGATCTGCCACTCGAAAAAAAAGTTGAGGTCGTTGCACGCTCTTCTTTTGATGCCCTTGAACCATGGGACCGAGAGTTGACGGCATACGAAGAAGCAGGTGGTTCCCTGAAGGATCTCGGCAAAAGCATTCGTGACAAGGGCCTATTTGTTCCGAGTGTCATTGGTTTATGGGGAAGTCTCGGGAATACAAAAGAAGGCTTTGAATCTCGGCTTGAAGAACATCACACCAGACTCCGTATGATTCGTGACATTGGTTCTGAGCATGTCCAAATCATTCCTGATTTAAAACAACGAGAAACTTTTTCCAAAGACATCGGTGCCTGGTGCTACCGGCGAATTAGTGAAATCGCACTGAATGATTATGGACTCAAAACAGGCATCATCTTTCTCAATGCGGTACCGCAACTCAAGACAATGTCTGATGCCGTTGATGTTGGCATGATGTCAGGCTGGCCCGACGCGAAGGTGATTCCTGACACCTATCATAATTTTCACGGTGGCACTGAACCGAATGCTTTGCGGATGCTGAACCCAGATGCCATCGCTATTTTCCAGTTCGCGGACTCACCAAAGGGGCTTGAGCGTCAAGACACATGGTGTGATGAAAAGCGAGTGCTGCCAGGCGATGGCGTTCTTCCACTGGCTAAACAACTGAAGATTCTTTTTGAGATTGGGTATACCGGATGTGTTTCTCTCGAGCTGTACAATCCTGCGTATCGCAAACGTGACCCCGATGAATTCCTACGGGAAGCTCACCAAAAGACTCTGGCTGTTATTGAACAAGCAGTGCCTCAGGTCTGAGAGTCATCGGCCTCACGGTTTCACATAGAGATGATCAACGTGCTTCGCAACGGAAACGTCGTACGGCCTGTATTATTTAGCCTGGAAACCGATGCTCTCCTTTCTTTGCGGCCTCGTAGACTTCGCGAGTATCCATCGCTGCACCGGGATCTCCCTGTGACTGCATCCACGCCTGCAAGGCTGATTGGAAATGCTTTAAGGTTTCTTCATGCTCTGGCTGCCCAGCAAGATTTTCCATTTCATATGGATCTCCTGCTGAGTTATACAAAGCAACAGACGGACGCGTTGTGAAGCGATTGATCAGATGATACGTCCGATCATCCTGCCAACAATCTCTCATCCATGTTGACCAATATTTCCTTTCGATTTGATCGCGGTCTGTCATCCCCATGAGATGCTTCTCAACATACGCATTTTGAGCCATCAGGTTCAGTACGAGTCGATACGTACCATCACTGATTGATCGAATCGGATACGGAGGACCCTCTGGATAGTTATTATGCAATCCATATACATACTTTCGCTTTGACGGCGCACGGTCTATCAGGCTCGGAAGAAAACTGATGCCGTCACACTTGTCCTGAATGCTTGCGTCACTTTCGCCATTCACATCGAGCAACGTCGGAACGACATCAGTGTACTGCACAAGGGCATCTGTCCGTCCAGGCTCGATCATGTCCGGCCAGGAAGCAATCAACGCTGTATGAACACCGGTACTCCAATTTGTCCATTTGTTTCCAGGAAACTGTGAACCCTGCTCCGACGTAAAAAGTACGAGTGTCTCTTCACGTTGCCCAGAAGTATCGAGAACACCAAGAATGTCACCAACCTGACTATCCATATACGTTATCTCAGCTAAATACTTTGAGAAACAGGTACGAGTCTCAGGTGTATCAGCAATATTTTCAGGAAGCGTAATTTCTTTCGGTGGATACGCAGAGGCATCTCCCATGACCCAGGGCACATGCGGATCAACAAGAGCAACCACCAGACAGAACGGACTGTCAGAATCCCTACTCATGAACTCTTTTATTCCGTCAAGACTGTGCGGCTTCGTTGGATTTTTTACGCAACTTTTTTCAAAACCATCGACCATTTCAAAAGGAAAGACAGACTTTGGTTTGACATGTATCTTGCCGCTTATTCCAACCCGATATCCATGGGGCTTTAAATAGTGCGGGAGGCTGCGTACGCCGGCACGACTCGAAGAGTGGTTGTACGCACTTCCATTTGCAACTGGATATTTCCCTGTAAACAATTCTGACCGACATGGCTGGCACATCGCCTCACAGAGATATGCCTGATTGAATACAAGCCCAGCCGAAGCCAATTGTTCAATATGTGGCGTCTTTGCATTAAGCCCGCCATAAAGAGACAGATCGTTATATGTGCAGTCATCGGCCATGATGATCAACACATTTGGACTCTTCTGTTGATCGGCCAAAAGCCCGAAACCACTCAGAGAAATAACGGTGATAAGAAGTGTTTTAAGAATTGATTGCATCAGAAGCCCTCCAGTAGTGCATCATCTTA
The DNA here is from genome assembly GCA_029246985.1 of Pirellulales bacterium. Lineage (GTDB taxonomy): Bacteria > Planctomycetota > Planctomycetia > Pirellulales > UBA1268 > UBA1268. The sequence continues at coordinate 8,420 of JAQWMC010000156.1, read as the reverse complement.
CGCCAGAGTGATTCAGATGCCACAATAGAAATTGGTAGAAAATCTGCCAAACCATCTGGACCTTTTATTATGAGCACAAACACTACAAATTTCTTCTGTGGACTCCTACTTTTTATATGTGCGATCAGTAACGAGTGCGCCGCAGAAAAACCTACACCCATGAAGCCTGAAAACACCTACGAAGAACATACGGTATCTGTCGAGAAAGATGGTAAAGATGTTTCTTTTCGCTATCGCCTCTTAAGACCCGAGGCTTCTGACACACAAAAGAAATTTCCACTTGTCATATTTTTTCATGGCGCCGGGGAGCGTGGATCAAACAATACTGATCAGCTCAAATATTTTCCGACTTGGATGACAAGTGAGGCCCTCCGTAAGAAATATCCTTGCTTTATTCTGGCTCCACAATGCCGAGAAGGATATCGATGGTCAGCAGTGGATATGACAACTGACATGCAAGCGGCTTTGAAAGCATTGGATCAGGTGATTGAAACCGAAGCGATCGATACTGATCAAATCCTTGTCACTGGTCTTTCAATGGGAGGCGCCGCTGCGTGGGAAGTTGCCATGCGACTCCCTGAAAGAATTGCTGCAGCAATTCCAGTCTGCGGGAAAAGTGAAGAGCAGTATGCAGAACTCGCAAAGGATGTACCTCTTTGGGTAGTCCATGGAGATGCTGATAAGGTGATCCCTGTGGACTGTTCACGTTCAATGGTTGCTGCTGTAAAGGAAGCCGGAGGAAATCCAAAATACACAGAACTCCCCGGCGTTGGCCACGATTCCTGGACTGCCGCATATCATGACGAGGAATTACTTGACTGGTTTTTCAAGCAACACCGCCAGGGCATCCGGTAACACTCAAAAGAGCACGTGGTGCCCTACGTCTGGTTCTGTTCAACAGACTGAATCAGACCATCCCGAAGAGTAATCACCGTCTTCGCTCGTTCTGCAATATCAGGTTCATGGGTCACCATGACAATCGTTCGGCCAGTATGATTCAACACATCAAGAAGATCCATGATTTCATTTGATGTCGCTGTATCGAGATTTCCAGTTGGTTCATCAGCAAGAATGACATGAGGGTTGTTCACTAAAGCTCGAGCAATCGCCACTCGCTGCTGCTGACCACCAGAAAGCTGACTGGGCCTGTGGTCAAGACGGCCGGCAAGTCCAACAAGTGTTGCCAACTTAGTACTGAGTTCACGGCCATCCGGACGAATAGGCGTCTGGTACGACAACGGGACCATAATGTTTTCGACTACGCTGAGTTGCTGAATCAGATTGTATGACTGAAACACAAAACCAAGATAGCGACCACGGACTCGTGACAGGTCTTCATCACTCAAGGTCGCAACGTCGTGACCGCCAAGCAGATAGTGACCAGTAGTTGGCCGATCAAGGCAGCCGAGCAGGTTTAAGAGTGTACTTTTGCCTGATCCTGAGCTCCCCATGATGGCGACAAAATCGCCCTGCTTAAATTCAAGGGAAACACCTGCCAACGCTTTGACATCCTGCCCACCAAGTCGATAGACCTTGGTCACATTTCGAACCGTGGCAACTCGCACTGGTTCCTGTGGCACTTCATGAGTGTTGTTATTCATGACGAAGGGCCTCGATTGGATCCATATTGGCTGCACGCTGCGCTGGGTAGATACCAAAAACAATTCCGACCCCGACTGAAATTCCAAATGCTGCAACAATCGACCATGGTGCAAGCCGTGGTTCAAGTTGATGAATTGTTGACGGGAGTGTCGACCAGACATCGGGCATGAAACTTTCAATGACAAGCCGAACACCTTCAACGGTTGGGCCACAAAGAAATCCCACTGCTACACCAAGGAGGCCACCGGTACCTGAAAGCACAACAGTCTCCCAAAGAAATTGCTGCACGATTTCACCTTTGGTCGCACCGAGCGCTCGTCTGATACCAATCTCTCTTGTTCGCTCCGTAACTGTGGCAAGCATGATATTCATGATGCCGATACCCCCAACAACAAGTGATATTCCAGCAATCAAGAGCAAGAGGACGTTGAACATCATCCGCAGCGTTTCGGCTTGTTCAAGCAACTCTTTAGGAACAACAACAGCGTAATCGAGTGTTTTGTGATACCGACTCAGCAATGCACGAATAATATCAGCTGAGGTATCAACTGATGCAACATCATCCACAACAGCAGTAATTTGATTTAGTTCGATGGTCTCGTTCTGAAAAGTGCCTCCACGAACGGTGATCACACGATCGCCTATACGTTTCCGGAATGTACTCAGTGGAATGTACACATCACGGTTGTATTGTCGGGCTGAAAAACTTCCTCCAATAGCAGCCGCGGCTGTTCGATCTTGTGCAATGCCAACAACAACATAAAACTCTGTGCCGATCTGAATAGCACGGCCAAGTGGATCCTGAATTGGAAACAGACGTTCAGCAACGTCATGTGCCAACACCACTACATTCTCCAGACCTCGAAGGTCTGATGCAGCAAGCGGCCTACCACGAACAACAGGCAGTCTATTAATTGGAAAATATTCAGGAGTACACCCGATCACCTGCGCTGAAACAGCAAATTCATCACGACGAACATCTCGGCTAATTTCCCGCATTGGCACCGCTGACAAGATCGTCGGAACATTGGTAATAATTCGGTCATAATCTGATCGCAACAAACCATATGCAATTCCAGAGCGGCTTCCACTGTCACTATTGGCTTCCTCTGATGGCTTGATAGTCCGTATGATGATACTCGTTGCACCAAGTTCTTTGATCTGTTGCTGTGCTTGATAGCTCACGCCCTCTCCCATAGCGACAAGCCATATCACAGCGGTCACACCGATGAGAATGCCAAGGACAGCGAGTGCTGAACGAAGTTTGTGGAGCATCAGGCTTCGGAAGCCAAGTTTGAGCTGTTGAATGACGTTCATGCGCCGATTTCACTCTCCACAGCCTGTGCTTTCAAAAGGCATATGCACGTATACGGGGCGTGCACTTTTGAGCTATTCATTCGTGTCCGGACGACCGGACCATTCCAAAGCCTGTTCTTGATCACGCGAGAGAGAGTCACCAAGCACTGTTTCTGGATTCAAGAACACCAGCTCTCCTTCCTCAAGACCCTGCACTATTTCTACAAATCGATCATCACTTTTCCCGAGCGTAACAACTCGTTGTTCAAATCCTTCTCCCTGCTTGACAGCACACACGAACTCTTCGCTATCTTCGATCACAGCTGCAACTGGCACTGCAATGACATCCTGCATATCTGCAACGATGATAGTAGCCTCGGCAGTAAAGCCAGGCCTGAGGGCTTCGGACTTTCCATCAATACGCACACCAACAACATATTTTTTTGCTGTTGAAAACCAGTTTGACTCTGGCCGATTGGCAACAGACGTAACAACACCAGAAAATTTAAGGTCTTGTACTCGCACAATCGCAGGCATTCCAGGTGAGATCTCATCAACTTTCGACTCATGAACCTCGACGTCTGCTCGCATTTTTGTGAGATCAGGAAGCTGCAGAATGACCTGCCGCTCTTTGACTGATGTGCCTTCTTTAATTTCAGTCTCACGATCCCTCGATCGCGAATTAGCATAGATTACCAGACCATCTTGCGGCGCTTTGATAGTGCACTTGAGAAGTTCGCTTTCCAGTCTCTCCAGCTTGATTTTCTCCAATTCAAGTGCAGCTCTTTCACTTTCAAGCCGGGCTTCTGCTGAATCACGAACGCTTTCAAGTTCCGTGGTCATCTTTGGCTTTGTGAACTTGGTAAGTACATCCAGGGATATCTCCGCTGTTCCAAGATCCAATTTTGCACGCGCAACTGCTGATTTTTGCGCCTCAAGTTGCTGCGGCGTAATGTAGCCCTTGCGAAACATACGCTCACCGTACGCCAATGTGTTTTCTGTGGCCTGAAGTCGTTCTGTTGTTGCGGTAACATTTGACTCTGCAGTCCGAAGGTCTTTTTTAAAGAGACCCTCTCGATACTCTTCAACTGCAATTTTGGCAGCAGCGTAATCTTTGTCCGCCTGAATCATCAGCGCCCTGGCTTTTTCATAAGCAATCTTCTGAGCAGTTGCATTTTCAGATAAGACTGATGCATCGAGTTTGACGATGTCCATCCCCTTGGCCACTCTGTCACCATCATCTACAAGCCAGATAATGGTGGCCCCACCTGCAACATCACAGGTAATATCGACGTTCTCGTCACTTACCAAACTTCCTTCTTCGGTAACTGTAATCTGAAGATCTCTCCGCTGAACCGTATAGAGCGGCATATCTGTCAGGTCTGCCGCCTGTTTCGTATCTGGCAAAAACTCAAGAAGACGTGGAGAAAGAAATACTCCTGCTAGAAGAACTGGAAGAAGTAAAAGTAACCATATTCGTCTACGACGAGGTCTCTCACTCCCATGCTCGCGCTGAGCTGTCGGATTCCCAAGTAAGTCAGCAATAGCAGCCGCATTGGTTGAGGCTGTTGGCTGCTCTGGTGTTGGATGCGCTGGTGTTGGTGATGCTGAAGTATCCACGAATTCGTTACTTTATTTCAGAGAATGAGGTTGTACGACTATTCAACTATGTCACGTGTTACTGATTTCTCACACATCATTTTATCACCCACGTTCCTTCCAGAACCGCTTCCACCCAAGGCACGCACCGACATTACCTCAAAAAAGAAGGTATCAGATCTGTCCACGACTGGTCCTCCTTGACTTCCGCGGATGCAGGAAGCACGACCTTCCTATTTGTTTCATCAGTTGGCTCCGATTCTGCATCTTCTGTCACAGATGGCATTGCTCGAGCCATGATACTCGGCAGAATCCCTGGTGCATCCAGCGGTTCAATTCCTGCATCTTCAGGCAACGGTGGTGGTGGATCAATTTCCTCAAGATAATCAAGCCACTCTTGAGGCACTGGCGGTGGGAGAACAGTCTCTTCAGCACTCATGCGATTGCAATCTGTAAAAGGCATATCAACCCATACCCCATTCTCATCAAGATTCATAACACCGAGTTGGTACGCAAGAGATGCCCGAGTTGCATAGTAATTAATCCATATGCTTGTGAGAGCATCCTGAGAGCTCCGCAGATCATTAAATGCATAGATCAGATTGAGTGTTGCAGTTGGCGCAAGCTGACCAGCTGCCGCGTCAACAAGTGGGATAGATCCATCCGGACTTGGTGGTGGAGGTGGAGGAGCCGGCTGACTTAAGCTTAATCGTGTCTGATCGACTCTACGAATCGCAATAATCACAGCTCGACGTTGGGTCTCAAGATTTCGTTCATCGAGTTCAAGCTGTCGTAAAAGTTGTCGAATGGAGAGCTTTATTCCATCCTCATAGCGAATCTGCTGGCGTCGAACCTGCTGATAATCAAGAATCGCCTGCCTGAAATTATTACGCTCTCGTAATCGTGTAAGTGGTGCATCGAAGCGAAGCCGACCTCCCATATTACCTGTCGGAGCACGGAAGCGGGCCGGATTCGTACCGGTCGTCGAGAGATCACCATCAATTTCAAGGTCAAGACCAGCCAACAGGGCCATTGCATTGAATTGAATGAGCCGCCACTGATCGACCAAAGCGGCGCGATTGTTCATCCAATCGAGTCGATTTGCTCGAGCGACTTCAAATGCAATATCAGGATCGATTCGTTCGGGCTCTATTGTAATTGCTTCAACACGTGCACGGGCTTGAATCAGTGACATTTCGTCAACAGCTGCGGCAATCTCTGACACAAGTCCGACAACCGCATCAGCAGTTTCACGAAGGTTTTCTGGTACAAGAGCATCACCGAGTCGCTGTATTTCTATTTCATTTTCATCAATCTGCTTAAGGAGACGATTGAGATCATCATTCAAGAGCCGCATCTCACGGGTAAATGTTTCTTTTTCTGTAGGTCGCATACGACTGATTCGATACGCCGCATCTGTATCAACACGCTGAAGATCTGACATCACATCAGTTGCCTGCAACTCGACCTGATCTCGTAAAAGATCAAGCTTTTCAAGAGATGCTTTGATGAGTGCTTGATCAGCATCAGCAAGTACTTGCTGAGTTTCCTTGAGTTCTTCTTTTGAATCTGGCTGAGCCTGGAGAACTGACTTTACTTTCATGGGTGATTCTTCCTCTGCCTCTTTCATAGAATTTTCTCGGCTTTTCTGATCCACAGGAGCCGGCAGGAGAAGTGGCTCTTCTGGTGATTTTTCAATTGCTGGGGGTACTAATTCCAGAGAATTCGGATCATCTTCGATAGAATCCTGACGAGGATCATCAACTTCTTTCAGGGGCTCTTCAGCACCAAAAGAGTACGTCGCTAGAAAATCACCAATGCCGTTTTGCAGAGCCTGCATCTCAGGGCTGATGAATTGAAAGGGTTTAATAAATGTTTCATCAAGAGCCATTGCTGTATCTGATGGAATATTCAAAACATTGACTTTGAAGGTTTCAATCTGGTTGGCGAGACCCGTCTTTGACTGAAGGAGAGTCGCACGGCTTGTCTCGACGCTTTGTCGCAATTGATCAACCTGCTCGACCCCTACAAGACCTGCCTCAAGATTGGCATCAAGCTGAGCGAGGGCCCTAAGTTGTGCTGCTAAATTTTGCTCAGCATTTCGAACTTGTTGTCGCGATTGCAAAAGTCCCACGAAACCACCAAGTCTTCCTGCACCGCCGCCGGCAAAGCCAGCTCCCCCGGTTCCACCTCCTGCAGTTTGAAGTCCATTTCCTTGACCCCCGAAAAATACGCCACCGATATTTCCAAAGCCACCAACTCCTGTACCGCTAAAACCAGCGAACCCTGTACCTCCGAAAAAGCCACCTCGTCGTTGCAATCGCCTCGGTTGATTACTCCCAAAGGCAACCTGTAGAAAAAACCCTTGTCGGTAGAATTGAAGTAGCCGCAGATTCCCTAAGAGTGTGCGTTCAACAATTGTCAACGGTTCAAGTGCAATTGAGCGACCTGAATTTTGTAGCAATGGTTGAAGAAATGTGAAATCAAAAAATGACACGTTCGTGTACTGATTCGGCCCCGCAAATTGCCAAACGACTGAATTGACTAAGCCGACGGCAAGTTCACCAGCTGTAGCGAGATTTCGACGGGCAATGAGATCTGTTTCGGTACCCCATCGCGTAACCTGTCCATTTGGGTTGAGAGGACCACGGTTTCGATATTCAGTGGTATTGCCACCGAAGAATTGAACATCGAATCGAAAACGTTCAGTGCTCACATCCAGTGCTGAGAGATAGAGCGTCTGGAGCTGATCCCACCAATTGATTGAATTCAGATACGCCAGTTTCATTGCTGACTCGGTACTGAGCTCGATCGCTCCTGATTCGGTTAGATCGACTACCTCATGCAGTCGTGAACGCCACGCAGGATTGTCGAGCGTTGTCCGATCACCATTTATATGCCAGCGATAAAAACCGTGCTTCCCATCGACGCAATGCATATAACGATGGCTCGTCGGATCATCAGGGGGCATCGGTGGAAAAATTTGATTATATGGATCAAAAAAACGACTTCGTTTATCTGACCGAACGTTGTAATCAAACGGCACTTCCCACCGCGGATCACACGATTTCTCTTTGAGTAGAGCGTTGACTTCACGATCAGCCTGCAGGTAATACTTCCCGCGCGAACACCCCACGAGAAGAACAGTGCACAGCACTGCAATACTCAATGGTTTCAACCAACTCTCTGATCGCGACGGTTTCATGGAAGACGCCTCGCGGGGGAACGGGCGCTCTCGTGACAGGTATCCACGACCCCGTGCACAGGGATTTAACGTGTTACCTCTACCGGTTTCAATCGACTGAATTGCCGGGAAACCTTTAACGAAAAAATGGGCTGGGGAATCTACGTTGTTTTTATGCTTTGGGAAAAATAAACCCATTCAGGCCGCAAGGTCTCTCGAACCGATACATCTTAACTGTGTGGGTGCGTCAACAGATAAGGCCAAGCATGTTTAAAAACCGGATGAACTATCCAATGAGCTGGATCATGGTTCTCTGGTGCGCTGGTGTTCTGCTCAACATGCAAACACTTCCTGCTGAGATCGGGCTGACGAGTCAACCAGAGCCACTCGGATATCCAGGCTCTGTTGATGACCCGGCTGATGCCCTCGCTGAAGAAAAAGCAGGGAGTATCTGGGCGCCACCCAAACGAGCTGATGATCTTCAGGTACCCGCCGGCTTTGACCCTGTCCGAAGCAACGGTTTTTCTGAAAACCCAAGAGATCTCCTTACATGTTTTAAGGAACCAGCCCCGGCTTCACATTGTGACCGAAATATTGTTGACCGCCACTGGATGGGCCCTGGTGAACTTGCCTACCACAAGGCACCGAATCACAAGCCATGCACAAGAGACCACACACGTGTTTTTCGTACTGAGTTTCCTGGACGTCTCTGGTTTTCAACTGAGTATCTTGTCTGGGC
>JAQWMC010000159.1 GCA_029246985.1 Pirellulales bacterium | reverse complement strand
GCTCGAATGATGGTGGTAAGCAATCGGCTTGCCCGCCTCTCTGATGAGTCAATCACTGACAAGACTGCGTACCAACAAGCTGTTACATCGCTCTATCGAGGTCAATGTAATTGTGCGTATTGGCACGGTGCTTTTGGCGGTGTCTACCTGCCACATCTCCGGAATGCGATTTATAAGGAATTAATCACCGCTGAAAATGCACTTGATCGCGCTGAAGGTCGGCCAGCGACATGGGTAGAAGCTGTGAGTTCAGACTATGACTTCGACAGTAAAACAGAAGTTCGACTTTCCAACGAGCATATTGATCTTTGGCTTGCTCCTTCTGTCGGTGGAATGCTGTATGAGTTTGACCTCCGGAAACAGCGTCACAATCTTCTTGCAACGCTCGACCGTCGTCGGGAGGCTTATCATGATCAGGTTCTTGTCGGCCCAGGCAATGCGCGAAGCATTATTGATCCTGCCCAGGTCGCAACCTTTAAGCATGAAGGGCTCGCTGAAAAGATTCAGTATGACGCGAACCGAAGGAAAAGTTGTATCGACCATTTCTTTGATGTCGATGCATCAGCTACAGACATCGTCTCCGGAAAGGCGATGGAACGTGGTGATTTTGCCACAGGATCATACGAGGCAAGCATCCGCCGCAATCCAGATCGAATGCAGGTACTCTTGTCACGAAAGGGTAATGTGTGGGGTATCCCATTAACTCTTACAAAAGCCATCACACTCTCAGCCGGGTCTGACACTGTTGAAATTGGATATCGGCTGGAAGAATTACCTGACAACTTCTGTCAGCATGTAGCTATTGAGTTCAACTTTGCCGGTCTTCCTTCACGCACCACGGGTCGCTGTTTCCGAAACAAAGATGGCTTGGATCTCGGACATCTTGGCACTCATCTTGATCTAAAGCAAACATCTTATATCAGTCTGGAAGATGACTGGCTTAACATCCGGGCTGCCCTCGACTGCAGTGTGGCAAGTAATGGTGGGCATGCCGGAGTCTGGACATTTCCAATCGAGTCAGTCAGTCAATCAGAGGGTGGCTTTGAACTCATCCATCAGTCGACAGTTGTCATGCCTCATTGGATTGTCACACCTGATGCGAGTGGATGCTGGCAAGTTGTCATTAAGCTGTCGGTTGCTGGTCTTGATGAAGTCACCGAGTCACTTGCTCAGGCAAAAAAATTTAGTGCGAGCTTCTAACGAACTTTCTTGGGCTATGGCTTTGAAAGCGTTTGGAACGGCGCTGCAATCGACTGCCAATCCACGAAGGGTTCAATTGTTGAGGCATCGTGGCCGAGACCACAAACAACAATATGAGGAAGTCTTCTTTGTAATTCTCCTTGCGACTGACGTGCAATGACCTCAGGGCTCTCTGGCTTTTGGTTCCCACCATGGTGGCCAGCTTCCGACTGAGAAAGAACAATTGCTGAAACGGTCAGACCTACTGACTCAGCTGCCGTCACTGCAGTCAATGTTCGACCAATAGCCCCAAGACGACTGTTGTCTACGATGACCACGGGTATTTGCAAATCTCGAGCCAGATCTGCATTCAGTGTCTGGTGGCTAAGCGGTGAAAATAACCCACCCGCGCCCTCGATCAACACTAAGTCTGCAGACATATGAGGATACAGACCTTGACGAAGGAGGGCGTCATCAACCTGGCTTCCTTCAGCAGCAGCAGCCTGTTCGGGTGCAACAGGAAGTTGAAAAGATTGTGGGCAGACATCATCGCGCGAGCCAGCATTTCCAGACGCACACCACAGGCGATCAATGTCTGACGGACTAGACTGAACACCACTTGCTACAGGCTTATACGCTCGGCAATCAATCTGCTGTGAAACCCACTGTTGTAAAATTGTGACGGCCACTGCTGTCTTCCCAACATCTGTGTCTGTGCCGGTGATAAAAAGACCTTTTGTCATAACGTCTTATCTTCTGCCCTGAAGACCGTGAATCAATATGGACTCTTGCCCGTACAGGCAGCCCTTTCTAGGATACGCTTTCCCAAGACTACATCTCAATAAACAGTGAAGAGTATCTCGATATTCCATCGATCACTAGATATGATTCGGTTGAATACCCCGCACAGGAACCATATATGCGGTCCCTCGCAACAGTGAATATTGGATCAACAACACACGTTGTAGATATCTCTGGTGAAGATAGTACCTCCCTCAGACTGTTGGAGATGGGGCTAACACCTGGCGTTGAAGTAACCGTTGTAGGTACTGCTCCATTAGGTGACCCCATAGAACTCGAACTACGAGGATACCGCTTATCCATCCGGCGAAATGAGGCTGCGCGGGTGGTCGTTGCCACCTGAACGGTTATTTTTTCTCATGAAACGGTTGATTAGGTGATGTCTTCCTTACAACCTCGATACACAACAAAGCAACAACCAGTGGATCCGACATGAAGCTGACGGTAGCCTTACTTGGCAATCCAAATACTGGAAAAAGTACACTCTTTTCAGCGATTGCTGGCATACCAACGCGAATCGGTAACTATCCTGGGGTCACCGTTGAAGAAAAAGTTGGTCAATTTCATCATCGTGGCAAGACAATTGAACTGATTGATTTGCCAGGGACGTACAGTCTTAATGCAAAAAGTCCTGATGAACAGGTTGCAGTTGATGTCCTGCATGGCGGCATGGCAGCCATGGACCGACCTGACTGTATTGTTGTTGTTGCTGATGCAACAAATCTTAGCCGGAACCTCTATCTTGTCAGTCAGGCACTCGCCGTTGGACGACCCGTTCTTGTTGCACTCACACTCTGCGATGTTGCAGAATCCAAAGGCATACATATCAATCGAGAAAAACTTTCGCGGTGTCTTGGCTGTCCTGTCATTCGTCTTGTGGCACCTCGTCGAGAAGGTATTGATCAACTTGCTGATGCACTAATCCAATCTTCTGAGTGGTCAGGACAGATAATCCCTGAATCGCTATCGTCTCATCTCGCAAAACCTGCCGACTCTGATCGTCCTGCTGCTTCAGCTGATGCGATTGCTCGTTATGGTTGGATTGATGAAATCACAAAAGATGTTCTTTCATATTCTGTTCAACAAAGCCAATCACTCGGTGATCGCATTGATTCGGTGTTAACTCACCGAGTGCTTGGAACTGTTGTATTTGCCCTGACAATGCTTTCGATTTTCAGTTCTATCTTTTGGTTGGCGTCTCCACTCATGAACCTGGTTTCCAGATGTGTCGAATTCGCTGCAGGATGGGCAGAGTCAGTCATTCCAGATGGAATTCTTCAATCGCTTGTTGTCGATGGTGTCATTGCAGGAGTCGGTGGAGTCATCATATTTCTACCCCAGATAGCCATTCTTTTTCTCTTTGTGGCGGTACTTGAGGGTTGTGGGTATCTGGCCCGGGCAGCTTTCCTTATGGACAGGCTTCTTGTTGGTGTTGGTCTTTCCGGAAAATCATTTATTCCACTGCTTTCAAGTTTTGCGTGTGCAATTCCTGGCATCATGGCTGCCCGTACGATTGAGAACCGCCGCGACAGATTACTAACCATTCTCGTTGCTCCTCTGATGAGTTGTTCGGCGCGACTCCCGGTCTATTTGCTTTTATGCAGTGCATTCGTCCCGAATGTTGCAGTTGGAACTTCCTGGATTCGTTTACCGGCTGTCGTCTTAGCCTCTATGTATCTCATCGGTATTCTTGTTGCTGCAATCGTCGCATTTATTCTTTCTCGGACAATCTTTCGCGGGCCACCACAACCATTTGTACTGGAACTTCCAAGCTGGCGATGGCCACAGTTCGCTGTTGTTGCTGAACGCGTTCGTGAAGCTGCAGTATCTTTTTTAAAAAATGCAGGGACACTCATACTTGCCGTGAGTATTGTCGTGTGGGCACTTGGGAGTTTTCCACGACCAGTTTTTGAAGCTGGTGCGAACCCAGAAACTGCAGAGCAGCAGGGGGAGGCCCTACGACAAAGTTTTCTCGGCCAGGCTAGTCGTCTGATAGAACCTGTTGTGAAACCGCTGGGTTGGGATTGGCGGATTGGATGTGCCGCAGTGGCAAGTTTCCCGGCCCGTGAAGTAGTACTTGGAGTGCTTGGTGTTATTTACAATCTTGGTGATGTTGACCCAGGAGAAGAAGAAGGTGCGGGCATGCTGATCCGCCAATTGCGTGCCGCCACGTGGGACGGCACTGATCGCAAAGTATTTACCTTACCCGTAGCACTTTCCATTATGGTTTTCTTTGCACTGTGTGCTCAATGCGCAAGCACGTTGGTTATTATCGGTAAAGAAACAGGTAGTTGGTTTTGGCCTCTTGTGTCATTTACCTACATGACTGCACTTGCCTGGATCGGCGCATTCTTCGTTTTCCAAATCGGTACCGCGTTAGGGTGGTGAGTGGTGCTACAGAATATCCTCGTCTTTTTTATTGTTGGTGCTGCCAGTATATGGCTGGGGAGACATCTTTGGAGACGAATGACTGCACCGCCGTGTCAGCCACCTTCACAAAGCCCACCAGGCAGCGATGGCTTTGTACCTCTTGAAGAACTTCATTCGTGCAGAGAAGTGAAATAGTTGCTTTGTACAAGCAGATACCGGGCTTTTCTTTCCATGTCGGGTTCGGTATTTCTAGTGATGAAGAGGGCTCATTCATGTGCTCTTGAAGACAAACAACTCAATACACTTGGGAAACACACGATCAGCCATGATCATCCGCGGTCCGGAACAACCTGATCAGTCGGCCATTGAAACCCTATTCTCAGCACTTTTCACAGCTGGCAATCAAGACGTGCTGCCGCCGTATTTGTTGAGCCAGCAGAATCCTTCTCAGTTTACCCACGCGCTCTATACAAGTACGCAATCAGAAAAGGATCTTCATCGCTTTGGTTTTACCCGTGGCCAAGCAGTTGTCTATGGATTTCTTTCTTCGTGGGAAGACACGCTTGGGTCGCCACAACTTTCTCTTGCAGTGCATCCCTCATTTCGAAACCGTGGTTTCGCCCACACTATGTGCAGTCAACTCCATGACCTGGCACGCATTCGCGGTGCCCGCTCTGTGCATACTATCATCTCGAAAGAGAATCACCACGCGATCGCACTGTGTCGTTCCTTCGGCTATACAATGACACCCACCACAGATACACATCTTCAAGGATCGCTTGAATTACAAAGCACTCGGGATGGGCACAGCCGCTGGGTAGCGTAAGCTTCAAGAATGTTCTGGGAGGAAAAAACGATCACTTTGACCTAAAAATGCAAGTGGGTTTTCTAGGCTTATTTTTTCCACAAGCTTTTGATTATGTCCTCGTCGCCGCATCTCGACATGACACTTCGGTACTGAAAGTGGATCACTTGGGCCCCAGTCACCGGCCGAATTAATCCAGATACGTTCGTTTCCGTAACATTCAATAATATCAACTGCTCGCTGGGGCGTGCACTTGCTGTCTGGATAGAGTGTCATTCCTGCCCAGAATCCGCGATCAAGAACTTCGGCCACCGTGTGCTCTTCAACATGGTCTATAAGAACACGTCCTGGATCAATTCCGGCATTAATGAGTGCATCCATCGTCATTCGTGTTCCCTTGAGTTTATCTTCAAGGTGTGGCGTGTGAACAAGAATCAGGCGTTCGTGTTGTTTTGCTAATTCAATTTGTTCTTCAAGAATGATCAGTTCATTCCGTGAGTTTTTATTGAGGCCAATTTCACCAATCCCCAAGACATTCGGCTTATCCAGAAATTCTGGAATAAGCTTCATCACCTCACGTGCGAACGCGGGGTCTTCAGCTTCTTTGGGGTTAATACAGAGCCAGCAGTAGTGGGCAATACCGTACTGTGCAGCACGTTTCGGTTCTACATCTGTGAGTTGACGAAAATAGTCATAAAAACCAGCTGGACTGGAGCGATCGAACCCTGCCCAGAATGCCGGCTCAGTGATTGCGACACAGCCTGCCTGGGCCATGCGGCGATAGTCATCTGTGGTCCGACTGACCATGTGAATATGTGGGTCGATATAGGCCATGATGTGCTCTCAGTATTGCGTGTTTGGGTCGGCTCCAAGCGCTGACTGTGTGTGTGCAGCAGGGGTTGGTTCCGTTGTATGATCGCTTAGGAGTTCCAGCATGCGCTGAGCGCGGTTTGCATGATTCTCACATTTTGAATCAAGTAAAAGTGGGATCGCTTTTTTCAAGGCTCGCACCCGCACGTCCTGAAGGCCCTCATGGCCCTCGGCTCGCTCAAGGCGGTCAAGAAAGGCGGCAACATCAAGAAGCTTTGCCCGATGCTCCATGAAGTAGATGTCGACAACCTGCTGGCTGGTAAGTGGACAACTCTGTTGTGGCATATTTCGTACTCCCTCAAAAACAAAGATTGATTCAGCCTAGCCAACACAGGCCGTGCTGAAAAGCAAGAGGGTCGGGCCGCCCTGCTAGAGCAACCCAACCCTTTATTCTTGCTAGAGGTGTATTGAGACGCCTCAGACGGCATTAATACATATCGTAGTCACCGCCATGGCCTGCACCGCCCTTGCCCTTTGCATCCTTTGGCTTTTCAGCGATCAGTGCATCACTTGTCAGAAGAAGCGTTGAGACACTTGTGGCGTTCTGCATAGCAGTTCGTGTCACCTTGGCTGGGTCGATAACTCCAGCCTTGACGAGATCTTCATATTTATCGGTTCCGGCGTTGTAGCCAAAGTTCCCTTCACCGGAAAGAACTTTTTCACACACAATCGAACCGTCTTGGCCGGCATTGGTTGAGATCATTGTTACTGGAGCACGTGATGCCCGTACAACAATCTGATAGCCCACAGACTCATCATCACTTAAACCCTTTGGCTTCACCTGTGAGCTAGCACGCAGCAACGCAACACCACCACCTGGCAGGATGCCTTCTTCGACAGCGGCACGGGTTGCATGGAGAGCATCTTCAACACGGGCTTTCTTTTCTTTCATTTCACTTTCTGTTGCTGCACCAACATTGATCTTGGCAACACCACCAGCGAGTTTTGCGAGACGCTCTTCCAGCTTTTCACGGTCGTAGTCACTGGACGCATTCTCAATTTCGCGACGAATCTGTTCGATCCGTGCCTTGATGTCGGCTGTTTTGCCACCACCCTCGATAATGGTCGTATTGTCTTTATCGATAATGACCTTCTTGGCACGACCCAACTCGGCAAGGCCGATGTTCTCAAGTTTCATACCAAGATTTTCAAAGACAGCAGTTGCTCCAGTGAGGATGGCAATGTCTTCGAGCATGGCCTTTCGGCGATCACCGTAACCTGGTGCCTTGACGGCAGACACCTGGAAAGTGCCCCGCAAACGGTTGATTACCAATGTGGCAAGTGCTTCTCCGTCGACTTCTTCAGACACAATCAACATTGGCTTGCCAGCATTCACAACAGCCTCCAACAGTGGAACGATGTCCTTCACTGTGGAGATCTTCTTCTCATAAACAAGGATGTAGCAGTCTTCAAGGACACACTGCATCGCCTGTGCATCAGTGACGAAGTAGGGAGAGAGATACCCTCGGTCAAACTGCATGCCCTCGACAAATTCAATTTCTGTCGCGAGGCTTTTGCCTTCATCAACAGTAATGACTCCGTCCTTGCCAACTTTATCCATCGCCTCTGCAAGCAAGTCACCGATCTCGGCATCATTGTTTGCTGCGATAGATGCAACTTGGGCCATCTCTTTCTTACCCTTTACAGGAATTGCTGAACTGTGGAGTTTTGCTGTGATGTCTTCAACAGCTTTTTCAATTCCAGTCTTCATCTGGATTGGATTGACTCCGGCAACAACGGCTCGCAGTCCTTCATTGAAGACGGCCTCGGCGAGAACAGTTGCCGTTGTCGTACCATCACCAGCAACATCACTGGTCTTACTGGCAACTTCACGCACCATGCGAGCACCCATATTTTCGTAGGTGTCTTCAAGGTCGATTTCTTTTGCTACGGTAACACCATCCTTGGTAACCGTTGGAGAACCGAAACTCTTTTGGAGAATCACGTTTCGACCCTTTGGACCGAGTGTAACCTTGACTGCACGGGCCAGTTTGGAGACACCTCGCCGCATTGCTTCGCGGGCTTCTTGATCAAACGCCATCATTTTGGCCATCGAATGTTTCTCCTGTACTGAAAATTATTTGGACGGTTTAAGTTGGAAATGTGAATCAACAGTCGTTTATCGACTACACGGTGAGTTGTACTAACCAAGGACTGCTAGCCAAGGACTGCTAGGATGTCGTCTTCTCGCATCAGCAGAAGTTCCTGCTCGGCAACCTGAAAAGCTTCACCAGCGTAGCTCGTGAAGACCACACGGTCGCCAGGCTTTACCTGCAAAGGATGACGGTTTCCCTTGTCGTCGAGTTTGCCTTCACCAACGCTGACAACAACACCTCGTGCAGGCTTGTCTTTTGCTGAATCTGGCAGAAGAATGCCACCAGATGTTGTCTGCTCGCTCTGTTCGCGTTCCACAACAACGCGATCGCCAAGGGGGATAAGGGTTGATTTGGCCTTCCCGGCCTTGCTCGCAGCGGCTGCCATTCTGGGGTCCTTTGTATGTAGTCCGATTTGAAAGGGAACGTCGAAACAATACTGCGGGAAGGGAATCTCAAGACTCTACGCCGGAGACACCGTATTCCCAAGGTGATGCGACTGCCGCAGCGGCATTCGCCAACACCCCTACGACACCCTAGTGCAACTCGCGCGCCAGATTTGATGATGAGTGCGAGAAAATTCGTCAAGAGCAGTTTTTCACGACCTTCGAGGAGTAAATCTGCGACTTTTTTCAGCCCCTACTCGTCTTTCATAAAGGTGCTTTGCTTTTCTGACACAGCAAAAACTCACAACCACAATGGCCTGGCAGACTGCCATATTGGCGGCACAGATGACCAAAAGCTCTTTTCTGATTCTCCTTTTTCTCGGGGGGAAAGTTGGAAAACAAGTGGAGGATGAACACTTCATGCCTCATCTTCTCCGTCACAGTCGTTGGTAATCGCCTCAGAAAATCGCTAGGATTAGCACCCGTCCGTTTGTATGGCTTCACTGCATTTCAGGTTCATTCCAATGCAAGCTGTTTCGCTAGGCTCGCTATGCGGAGTTAGACTACGGGAGGGTTCAACATTTTCATTTGAGTTTGTTCGCTTTTAAACGACTTGGAGAAGAACGGCATGGCTCAGTATCGACGGATAGGCGTCACGCAAAACAACGATGTCGCCATCGTCAGTTTCAACGACAAAAAGATTCTCGATGAGGCAAGTATTCAAGAGCTCGGCGCTGAACTCTTTGGTCTCGTTGAGCAGCAAAAGATGGGTGACATCTTGCTTAACTTTACCAATGTCGAGTTTCTGTCGAGTGCTGCACTCGGTAAGTTGATCACGCTCGATCGCAAGGTAAAGGCAAGCAAAGGTCGAATGAAAATGTGTAATATTCGTCCTGAAATTTTTGAAGTTTTTCAGATCACAAAACTGAATAAAGTTTTTGATATTCGTAAAGACGAAACAGAAGCAATGACCGCTTTTGGTTGATTGCTCAAAGCTTCCCTTACTGGAATAACCACCCTTTTTCCCGCAATTACCTTGTGCGGCTACTATGACCGAATCGTCCTCTCATCATGACAGCAGTTCTGACCAAGCCGCATGGCAGAAGTCTCTTGATCTGCCGAGCGAACGCGGTGCGAGTCGATTGATCATGGAAGAGTTACTCGACAGGCTTGGGGAGCACGGCTGGGCCAGTGCTGATATTTTTTCCATCCACCTGGCTGCTGAAGAGGCAATTGTCAACGCAATTGTTCACGGAAATAAACTCGATATAGACAAAAAAGTGCATGTTGAATGTTTTGTCTCGCCTACGGTTGCACGCATAGAGATCACTGATGAAGGAGACGGCTTTAATCCGAAAGACGTACCAGACTGCACGCAGGACGACCGGTTGGAAGTTCCAAATGGCCGAGGTGTCATGCTGATTCATAATTTTATGACCAGAGTTGAGTACAACGAAAAAGGCAATCGTGTTCTGTTGGAAAAGGTTCGTGATACTTGATAAACCAGACCACACTGGTCATATCCTTTTTTGCAGAATAAAAATTGGTGCATCTCGCCTTCGACTCAATTTTTCGGTATCGTTTGAAAACTCAAAGGCCCCTCATATTCCCCGATAGCTCAATGGTAGAGCGAGCGGCTGTTAACCGCTAGGTTGTAGGTTCGAGTCCTACTCGGGGAGCTTCCTTCCCCTCGCTTGTACTTTGTTTCACGGTACTTTCGAGGATTTGGGCTCAGAGTTCTGGCATCAAAATTGGGCTCACGGCCTCTTTCACTCGCACCCGCCTGGAATCCCACCCACCGACGGTTTCTTCAAGCACGTCTGCTGTACTCTTCGTATCACTGCCCCATCTGCAGTCAACCGATTTCTCTCCGCAGCTTGCGGTAGCATTACTGTGATCATCACGTGCGATGAACAATCCATAAATCCTGAGTCGCATAACCCGTCTGCTCGAAGGAAATCCGGGAGCTTCCAGTACTGGTCCTGATCTCGGAAAACACGTACTCGGGATTGGCGATTGTTGATCCATACTCGCCAGTATCGAGATCTTTCTGTTCACTTACCTCGGTAAACATGAAGCCATCACTCGGCCACTTCATACCCGGCGGGAGGTGCGTTTGACCATGCGTTGTAAAGATTAGGCGTCCGCCAGGTGTCACCGTTTCGTAGAGCCTGGACAGCCAGAGACCGAAAGTGTGCTTCGGCAGATGCGTAAATAATGACAGCACGAACGTGACATCATACTTCTCCGCATGCGAGAAGTCGTCTGGATGAGTAGCCGATGTAAATGCCTTCAACCCTAGAGACTTGTTAAGAAAATCAGTAGCATTCTCATGAACATCCGAGCAAACCAATTCGATGTGAGGATATTTGTTTAGGTGGCGTGAAACTCGTCCGTAGCCCGAGGCGAACTCGAGCAATCGGGTCTTCCGACTCCGAAAGGCAGGTGCCCCAATGATGCTGGCGATCCGATGGGCGCACGCCGAACCGCCCTCGAAATAGTTCGTAGCTGAACGTGGGTGTGCTTCCACAGGGGGCAGACCAGGAACAGTGGCCCAGTACATGAAGTCCTTCGGATGAATTACTGGCTCTACGCCATAACGCTTCGCCGCCTGAATGTGGACATCCAGAATTTCGCCTGTAAAAGCATAGGAATCGTCTTCCTTCCCTTCATTTTCATATTTCATTTGGCTTTCCATTGGACAAAAAAATTTTGGATTACGGATGCAGCCGAGCCTTGGTGATGGGCTTAAGAATAGCCGGGTGAATCAAGGTTTTACTCGAATGTTCTTCCACAGAACTTTCCCCTTGGATCCTTTATGAATCTGCAG
>JAQWMC010000143.1 GCA_029246985.1 Pirellulales bacterium | reverse complement strand
CTGCAGTGGATAATGTGGTGCATTAAACGCGGTGTAAAGCAGGAACGGTTTGTCAGAAGGTGCTTCATCGAGAAAGTCACAGGCAAAATCGATCGCAGCGTATGTTGTATAGAACGGACGTCCATTCAGTGTGGCCGGCACTGACCACCTCTCTCCGTTGAGACGAAAAGTATTATCACCAGTAAAAAAATTCGTTGCACCAGAAAGGTGGCCCCAATATCTTTGGAAACCAAAATCTGTCGGCTGTTTGGAAAGATGCCATTTGCCTACCATTGCCGTAAAATAGTCTGCGTCACCGAGTACCTCAGCAATGCTTGCTCCCCGTGAAAGAGATTCTCCACCTGCCTGATCGCAATACAGGCCAGTAAGAAGTGAAACACGAGAGGAGTGACACTTTGCGGTGTTATAAAACTGAGAAAAACGAAGCCCTTGTGCCGCTAGCCGATCGATATGTGGCGTTGTAATTTCTGAACCGTAGCACCCAAGATCTGCAAATCCCAGATCGTCCGCCATGATCAATACAATATTTGGACGATCATCAGCAGACCACGCCTGTGAAATACCGACTAAACAGAGTGCGATTACAAAACTTCTGAAGATGCGTGAATGTGCCATCAATGTGCCTCACCGTTTTTGACTTGTGCCATCCAGTTTGAACGATGAAATCATACCAAAGGCGGAATAGGGACTCGAACATTGACGCGTTCTGCACGCAACTCAGACCCGAAACAGGTGCAGATCTTCTCAAACAGCTACCTGCTGTCTGCGTTTCACTAGAAACCAGACACACGGAACGAGGAATAGTGTCAACACAGTCGACACGGCCATACCACCAACAAGTGCTCGCGCAAGAGGAATCATTGCTTCGGTTCCTGGTACAAGGCGGAAGCAGAACGGTGCCATCGATGCCAGAAGCGTGAGAGACGTCATCAGAATAGGCCGCAGTCTCGAACGGGTAGCACTTACAATGGCTTCTTCTACTGATTGCCCTGCGACTAGATTCCCATTGGCACGATCAACGAGAAGAATACTATTGTTTACGACAATGCCAATCATCATGAGCGTGCCGAGAAGTGATTGGATATTCAAGGTTGTATCTGTGATATAGAGCAGGCCAACGACACCAGCTAATCCCAGAGGAACCGCTAACATAATAATCAGAGGGTCAACAAAAGACCGGAACTGAGCCAGCATGACGAGATAGACAAGCAACGTTGCGACAGCAAGACCCCATCCGATAACGGCTGTTCCTTCCTTCATCGTAACAACTGGCCCACGGAGCGTTGTATTCACTCCATCTGGTGGATCAAGGGTTTTAACAGCGCGTTCAACATCGGCTGCAACAGATCCGACATCTCGCCCATCAACATTCACAAGAACATCATAGACCCGTGAAATGTTGTAGTGAGCGATCTCACCTGGAATATTCACTCGACGGATTTTCGCAAGATTTGATAAGGGAACATTTCGTGGACCTTCCGGCGTCCTCACGGAGAGCGGAAGGTTCCTCATAGCATCCAGACTCTCAACCTCGTTTGTCTTATATTGAACACCAAGAAAGAAATCGATTCCTGTTGTCGGATCTACCCAGATCGATGGTGCATACCCAACACTCGATCCAAGTGCCGTCAAAATGTTTTCAGCGACATTTCTTTGACTCAACCCCATAAATGATGCCCGCGTTCGATCAACTTCAACATCAAGCTGCGGGTAGTCGAGAGCTTGTCCAATCTGAACATCAACGGCCCCAGGGACACCACGAACCTGAGTCACCACCTTTTCGGCGAACTCTCTCGCAGAGGCGAGATTGCCCGCCGCCACCTGCACCGTAATTGGAACAGCAGATCCCTCGTTCAGAGCTGCCTGGATAATACCACCCTGCCGAAACAGAAATTGCTCTCGCGGAAATCGTTGGCGCAACGCGGCACGAAGCCGTTTCACATACGTTGACGTCGATGTCCGATTCATTGTGTTCTTTAGTGTCACAACAATAAAAGCGGAATCAGGCCCTGAGTTCGGACTGAGAATTGTTGAAAACCCAGCCCCCTTCCCGACCGGCAAACCAATATTCGCAAGCACGGTCATTAATTCGTCGGCCGGTATCACATCTTGGATTGTTGCCTCAATCTGCTCCACAATCGCTTCGGTATTTTCAATGCGAGTGCCAGGCAACGTTCGTAGACGAATTTCAAAGACACCATCGTCGACAGTTGGAAATAACTCTGTACCAACGCGTGGCAAAAGAAGGCAACAGCCTGCCGCAACAACAACGATACCGAAGGACGTAAACCATGGCCTCTCAATTCCTCTTGCCAGAAGTCTCCCATACCCCCAAGAGGAGTTCGCAGCCTTGCTGCTGTCTGATTGAAGTGGTTTATTTTTTCGCTCTCGAAAAAATCTCGCACAAAAGGCTGGCAACAGTGTCATTGCAAAAACATAGGAAGCCGCAATCGATACAGCAGCCGACAGCGCAAGTGGTTCGAAAAGATACCGCACCATGCCACTGAGAAACAATGCTGGCAAGAAAATAGCCAGTGTCGTGATCGTGCCGGCCAACACTGGTGCCGCAACTTCCTCAGCACCTTTCCGCGACGCCTCTTGCCTCGACTCTCCACGATCAAGATGCCTGATTATATTTTCAACTACAACGATCCCAGCATCAACAACGGTTCCAACAGCGAGCGCCAAGCCACCAAGAGTCATCACATTAATAGAGACGTTACAAAAATGAAGCGCTAAGACACCAACAAGAAGTGAGGCTGGCAAAAGGAGCAGGATTGCAATTGTCGGTAACAGCCGCCTCAGAAAGACAACCACAACAATGGCTACAAGAAAGGCACCCAAAACAACCTGCCGTTGCAGGTTTCCGATCGCATCACGAATATAACTCGATTGGTCTCCCACAAGAGTCACTTTTGCTGCATCTGGAATCTCACCTCGTGCCTTCATGCGTGGTATTTCTTCTGCAATACCTTTCCGAATACGATCAACAACGGCAATGGTATTACTTCCAGGCTCACGTAGCAGTGGGCAGTACACACTTCGCTCACCATTGACGCGAACGATATTCGTTTGAATCGCCGCATCATCTTTAGCCTCGCCTATATCACGAAGGAAAATCGGATGTCCTTCACGTACAGCGATAGGGATCGCATTTATTTCAGCCTCTCCAGGCAAAGTATTCACTGAGTGAACCTGATAGTCCATTTCGCCCAAACGAAGTGTCCCACTACCCATGACAAGATTGCTGTTTCGAACCGCTTCAACAACATCTGTAAGGGTCAAGTCATGGGCCTGGAGACGGGCTGGATCGACGTACACCATCATCTGTCGAAAGCGACCGCCAAATGGATGCGGAATCTGAACTCCCTTGAGGCCACCCATTTTATTCCGGACCGCATAGTAACCGATCTTGTAGAGTACTGTTTCATCAAGACCATCGCCTGATATCGCAGCCAGGACCACCGGGAGATTTGCAGGTTCACTGCGGAGTGTGAATGGATGTTCGATTCCCGGCGGCAAATGAAACATGTCACTTGCTTCAAGATTCACGATGTCGTTCATCGCAGACGACGCATCAGTCCCAGGTTGAAACGTAATCTTAAGGACACTTGCACCGGGTAGCGTCCGTGACTCCTGCTTGTCGAGCTTCCCAGCGAGAGTCAGTGCCCGCTCCACTCGTGAGGTCACACTTTTTTCCATATCGAGGGTCGGCAGACCGGGGTATGAAAAAAAACTAACAACTACTGGAGTCTTGAAGTCTGGCAGAACATCCGTTGGTATTCCTGGCACAACAGCCCCACCTAAAAAGACGAGGCCAAGTGTAATCGCCAAAACAACAAAACTGTTCTGCAGTGCCCAGCGGATCAAAAACATAGTGTGTGTGCCTTACTCCTTCGGAACGCAATCATTCGCTCCGAACGACCTCCACAACCTGCCCCTCTTCAATTGAGCCAACAAAAGCATCAACAACTCGTTCAGTGCCCGCCAGCCCGGTGACAACCTCGATCTCGTGGCCATCATCCGCACCAACGATAACCTGTTTTTTTACAATACGGTCGTCTTCATCGAGCAGGAATACATATGGATTTCCTTCTGCGTCTGTACGGAGCGCCGACGCTGGAAGAACGATTGCGTCTTTGCTTGTCGTCGCAGTGATTGTCGCACACCCAAACATACCAGGCAAAAGTCGGCCGCCAGCATTATCGACCTCTATTTCTGCCAACATCGTTCGGGTCGAGGGGTCAAGCCGCTGTGCTGCTCGTGTCACAACCGCATCGATCGGTGCTTCTGGAAGGGCGTCGAGCTGAATAACGACAGGGTCTCCGGCATCAACTTCAGATGCATCACGCTCTGGGATCGCAACTCGAACTCGTAATCGACTCTGCTGATCAACATGGAAGAGGGGCCGGCGAAGGAGCCCGTGTGCCTGTGATATGCCTGTGACGAAATCACCCGGGTCAACTGATCGTGATGTCACAATCCCATCGAAAGGGGCACGAAGCGTTGTGTACTGGAGCATCGCATCAAGCTCCTCACCTTCTTTGAGAGCCTCCGCGTGCCTCGCTTGTGCGGTTGCCACTTCGGCCTGGGCAGCTTCTCGTTCAGCGACTGCTATCTCTTTCTTTGCCTGGGACGACCGCAATGCAGCCTCGGCTGAAACTTTTGCCGCCTCAGACACATCGTTACTTGCCTGCGCCTCATCAAGATTCGCGATTGTTACGGCCTTTCTTTCCACCAACCCAACGACTCGCTTTAATTCTGCTTTATTCGCAACGAGTCGTGCCTCAACCTGTTTGATATTTGATGCAGCCTCCTCAGCCTCGGCCTCAGATGAGCGAATCCGAGCAACGGCTACGTTGACGGCTGCTTCAGCCCGCTTGAGTTCTGCGAGGAGCCGTTGTTGCTTTGCGTGAATCTGATCGAGCTGTTTCCCCATCTCAGGAACTGATAATTGACACAATGGATCACCAGACTTCACAGTATCTCCGATATCAACAAAGACATCTTCGATATAGCCTGATACTTTTGAAATAATATCAGCCTGAAAGAATGGATGTACGGTAGCAGGCTGGCTCGTCGTATGGACGACGTCTTTCTGAACAGCAGTGACAATTTCTACCCGAGAATTGTCTGCACGAGGCTGTGTTGCAGGGATGAAACTTTTCCCAGAGGGTGTCTTTGTGCATCCGGACAAGGCAACACAAATTACAATTCCTCCTGCAAGGATTGGACGTACCGAATTGAAACGTGAGTACGTATCAGGTTTGTACTCCATGCAGTCTCCAACGATTTTCAAGACGGACAGGCCCAGGTAAAGTATCGACCCACTCGTATGCGTAAGATGAATCCTTCTTCTTTTCACGCCGAATGATCACACATCGCCAGAGCGTTACTATGCTGACCAGACACGAAGTCAGACAATTCTCTCAATCGTAATATTCAACTCGTGGAAAGCAAATTTTGGTGAATATCTCATTCTTTAAGGTACGAGACACTCACTCCACCCATGGGCCACGATCCTCCGAATCCGTCTAGTCGTATCACTCATCCGAGATATTCCGGCAAGATACGCCCGATCCCTGCAAAAATGTCTGTGATTCTGTCAGATTCATCAGTGACCCAAGAGTGGTTTGGGGCCAAAAAACTCGATCTGACCATATCCTCATAGTCACTGCTTCGCTGCTTCTGAATAGTGTCGCAGCGCATCCTGAACTGCATAGTAGGATTGCTTTGGATGAAATGATGTATCGAACATGGTGCCTTTCTTCTGTGGTCGCTGGATGTGACTATCACAGAGTTGCCAGACATTCCACACGACAACTCCTTGCTTGCTGTGTTCAGCAAGTTTCGTCACGATAGCCCGAAACGTTGCTGCCTGCGATTCCTGCGTTCCTGTACGCGGATCATCCATCCAGACCGTATTTTCTGTTACATGGAATTCAAGATCACGGGCATGCGTCCACCGTATCAGCCTGTCGAGGCTCTGCATATTCCCCGGGATTTTTTCCCATCCTGAAGATACATGCGCCTGCCAGCCAACACCGTCAATTCTTGTATCAGACTCTCGTAAATAGTCGACTGTCGCTTTGGCTTTGTCCCACATTGGCTTTTCCATACCCCCATGCTGATTGAAGAGCAACTTCAAGTGTGGTCCATGCTTATTGGCAATCTCGAACGTCCGTTTGATATAGATCGGTGGTCGAAGACGATGCGATTGATCAAACCCAATCTGCGTCCATGGATTCTGCCATTTCCCAACACCAGGCTTCGGCCCAAACCACTCACCATCTCGGGTAATCGTCTCATTGACGACATCAATCCATCGGATATGGTCTTCGCTTTTGTATCGGTCGCATATGCCAGCCACGTACTCCTCGAGGTTCTGCAGCAGCTCTGCTGGTCTCCGGTGATCTTCTTCCGCCCACGCCGAACATTGGGGGCTTATTGGTGCGTGCAATCTCATTGCGTACCCATGCTCTTTGGCATACGCAACCATGGCATCAGCTTTTTTCCATCCCCACACCCCTGGCCGTGGGTGCACTGCCGTTTGCTTAAATGCATTTCCAGGAGTCAGCACCTGAAAGTCATTTTCAAAAATCTCTTCTACTGGTGTCCCAAGATGCGGATAATTAAATGTGGCACCAATTATGAACTGGGCTGCGGGATGAAAAGGAACAAGCTTTTTGTACCGATCACCCTGTAGCGTTGGCGCATGGGTATCAGCAGCTATGGATACTGACGATGCACAAATAAGTATTATCCAGAGCACTGGAGAAACTCCAGCTCCGCTTTGAGGCATGGGAATAGAAGGTAAGTAATAACCAATCGTTAGAAACGCCTTGCACTGCATGGCATGAAGAGCAGCCGTGAAATTCAACAAGATTTTCATATTACGGTCGTGGGGGCCTTCCTGCGGACATGCCGTCTTCTTTTCGAATTGGATATTTAGGCTGCCATGTTGGCCCCTTTTGCGTTAGCCAGGTATCGAGCTGTTTCGCAAGCGTCACTAAAACATTCTTATTTTTGTCCGCCAGATTTTTTTCTTCGCCAATGTCCTCACTGAGATTAAAAAGAGACCATGTATTTTTCTCGTAGTCGAAACTTGCTTTAAATCGATCGTCTCCAACCTCGTTAATTACCCAAGCACCTGGCTGTGCACGTTGATCGAGGTACCCTGGAAATAAATAACACACCGGCCCACGATCGTCATCCGACCCTGGCTGTAAAAGCTCCCCAAGAAACGACTCGCCATCGAGTGGATGCACATCGCTTGGCGGCAGCCATTTTCCTCCGGCCACGTCAAGGTATGTTGGGTAATAATCAACCGCATGAACCATCCGTCGGCTTACTCGGCCTTCAGGAAGATGCCCTTTCCAGAAAGCGATTAATGGAACTCGAATTCCACCTTCTGTAAACATGCCTTTTTCACCTCGAAGCGGCAGATTATCGGTATGCGTCCCACCGTTATCTGAAGTGAAAAGTATCAATGTGTTTTCAAGGATCGAGTCCTGTGTATCGCCATCTAAATTTGGGTCTTCAAGGACTGTCACGAGCCGGCCCACGTTCTCATCAACACCGGCAATAAAACCGAGGTATTCGGCCATCTTTTTACTCTGAGCCCGTCCCGCTGCGTCCTCTCTTAGGTCAGGCCTTGCTTTCACAGGGCCATGAACAGCGTATGTATGAAGCTGCAAATAAAATGGCTGACTTCCGGACGCAAGACTCACAACGGTCTCCTCCATGGCATCACCGAACGCATCGCTTACATGCTTCGGGGTATCTAGCAAAGACTCGGACAGACCTCGTTTTCGGAGATATGCTGAACTATAGGGATCAGCCCATCGATCAAAATCACCACGACCGAGATTTTTAAATTTCCACTGCTTTCCATCACGCGACGCAAAGCAAACTGGTTGGTGCCCCTGTGAAAAACCACCAATATTTACATCGAATCCTGAGTTCTCGGGCAGCGTTTCAGGGCCGTCATGTCCACCAACGTGATATTTTCCGATATGCGCTGTTGCGTATCCATTCTCTTTCAGTGCCTCAGCAATCGTAATTGCTTCTGCCCCGACATCTTCATGCTGCTGCGGCCCTTTGAATTTTGCCTTTTCTTTTGAAATACCACCGCGACCATTCCGATTCAGATTTCCAACGACATAGATGTCATTATAACGACGTGGAGCATACTGACCGGTCAGCATCGCCGCGCGGGTGGGTGCACAATTTGGCTGTGCATAGGCATAGGGAAAACTGACACCCTCTGCTGCTAATCGAGCCACGTTTGGCGTCTGGTACATCGTCGGTGCCGTTCCGCACGTAGATTCAGATACACCAACATGGTTCCACCCAAGGTCATCAGCCATGAGAATTATGATATTTGGCTTTTCAGCACCGAAAGACACACTTGTCACAAACCCTGTAACAAACAGACAGATGCACGATCGAAACATCCCCAGACCTCTCTTTTCACCGAGCACAGAAATTCATCCCTTACGAAGGACACAACGTCACTTCTTGTGACATCTTACAAGGGTTCCTGCAACTCTTCTATTCTTTGGGACGCCTCCCAACGCGAATGGGGACCTGAATCACATCTTCCTCACGAAGCACGGTCAGCGTTACTTCGTTACCAATAGGCAATCGCGTCAGCATCAGAACGAGCATGGCGGGGCTATCTATATACTCATCATCCAGTTCTGTAATAACGTCACCCGGCCGCAATCCTGCCATAGAAGCGGGTGATTGATCTGCAACTGCAGCAATCAGAACACCGCCAGCGGGTCTTTCGCGAAGGCGCAGGCCGACATGTCCTCGCTCAACGTGCCCCTGTTGACGTATTTCTTCGCAAATACGACGAGCTGTTGTACTCGGAATTGCGAATCCAATTCCACGAAAACTTTTTCCGACAATCGCAGTCGTGATCCCCATTACCCTGCCATGCACATCCACAAGTGGGCCACCAGAATTACCTGGGTTGATTGACGCATCTGTTTGCAGAAATTCTTCATAGGGATTTCCGACTACTCCACGGCGGCCCATGCCGCTGACTATTCCATACGTCAACGTACGCTCAAGACCATACGGATTTCCAATCGCCCATACCATTTCACCAACTTCGAGTGTTTCGCTGTCTCCCCAATCTGCGACAGGCAGATCATCAGCCATGATTTTTAAAACCGCCAGATCTGTCGCAGCATCAGCTCCCACAAGCTGCGCCTGAAACACACGCTTGTCAGCCAGGCGAACTTCAATGGCCTCGCTCTGAGAGACAACATGATAGTTAGTCGCAAGGTACCCATCGGACGAGATAATGAGTCCGGATCCTACAGACTCATCAACAAGGCCAGTCGGGAGACCTCCTCTCAGGGCTGTGATTTCATCAACATACGTTTGCACGCGACGCACGCCTGTTACATTCACAACTGATGGACCAATAATACGCGCGAGCGTTGTAAAGAGCTTGCCGACAGAAGACAGTTCAGAAACCATTGCGGCGTCACGAATAGCACGTAACTCAGCTCTCGTTTGAGCGTATCGAATACGACCAAGTAACGAAGGCCACACGATGAGACCTACAAGCACAACCAGGCCGCAAAAGAGCACAACTGTTTTTCTACTCACGCCACCCGTCGCGGGCTTTTCTATCATTATTTCCATCAGTTCTTCTGGTGCTAAAGCAGTATCCGCCGTATCTGATCGATTGCTGACTTTGCAGCTCGCGACATAGCAATACCACCTCCGCCTAGGACATGCTCTGTAACAATTGGCACATCATTATGGACAACGACAACATCAACTGCATGCCGTACTCCAGTTAATCGCACTGGGCCCACGGCCATTCCGACAGACGCATTATGACTCCTCGCGACATCTTTTGCTGCAGCAATCAATTCAGGCCTCTCTCTCGGCAACCCAGGCAGAACCAAGCCACCACAGAAAAATGGCTGACTGGCATCGTTCCGCCTATCAGCAGCCTGAGCGAAGAGTGATGCGACTCGACCTGCAGTACCGGCCTCAACTGTCGCAAGACTTGCTGAAGCGGCAAGGAGGGCTGCCGCTGCTGCGTCTTCTACTTCATCATCTTCCTCTCCGTACACTA
Organism: Pirellulales bacterium; assembly: GCA_029246985.1. Taxonomy (GTDB): domain Bacteria; phylum Planctomycetota; class Planctomycetia; order Pirellulales; family UBA1268; genus UBA1268. The sequence goes on along the minus strand of JAQWMC010000143.1, from coordinate 16,058 downwards.
ATTGCCCGAGCGTCTCACGAATGAGATTTTCTGTCGTCGTAATTTTTTCCAAACAGCTGTCATCATTATCTGCCCACGCTGAGATACGTAACGTAATTGTTGCTTCATGCGCCGTAATACCGACGGTCGGATCTCGTCCCCGCTCAATTATTCCCGGTAGCATCTCTTCGATCGCGCTTTCGCCAGCTCCAAAGCACTTGAGACGTCGATGACGAAGAACTCTGTTTTTGCCAGCCACTTGTTTTAAATCACCCGAAACCGTTTCATCCCACATCCGCCGCATCTCCGCCGGCACTCCCGGCAACGCGTACACGACGGAGCCCACACCTTCACCCCAGCCATCTGCAGCCGGCAGTACCATCTTGATTCCTGGAGCTGTTCCATCGGGATTCTCTATCAGGCTGCTACCTTCTGGAAACATTGCCTGCCGCCGATTGCTTTCCGGCATGACCGCATGCCGTGTCAAAAATCGAGATGCGATAACTTCCAGCGCCTGCTGAGACAACACCAGTCGCTGACCTGATAACTCAGACAACACGTCTCGAGTCAAATCATCAGCGGTCGGACCAAGTCCACCCGTTGCGACAACCACTTGTGCTCGACGTGCAGCTATCCGGAATGCATGGACGCCAGCCGCAAGAGTGTCACAGGCCGTCGTGTGATATCCAACTGGAATTCCAAGGAGGCCCAGTTCGCGAGAAAGCCACTGGCTGTTGGTATCCAGACGTTGGCCGCTGGTGAGTTCATCACCAATTGCAATAATTTCAGCCAACATTCGGCATCCCCTTCCTGACAGTCTAAGATATGATTTCTCAGGCAGTTCGTCTTGGTGGCTCCTGGAACTCTTGGAGTGTGGTTTCCACCGATAAAAAAACTGCCGTCAACGTAACTATAATGAAAAGTCTAAGCTTCAGATGAAAATTGGAATCCTCGGCTGCGACGAACACATTCTAGCGATAGCTGTCGCAGCAGTAGAGGGAGGCCATACCCTCAGCCCCGCCTACGACGTGCCGGAAGATCTCCCACCGAGTCTCTCTGGTATCGACCGCCAGCCACGCGAACAATGGCAGGGTCTACTTGAAGACGAACTCTGCAGTGCTGTCCTTGTTGGCGTTGATGGCTGGAGTGAACATCGTGCGGAACAGGTACGGACACTCGTTCAGGCCGGTCGTCCTATCCTCATTGGCCACCCCGCCTCTCTCTCAATGCTGTGGGCTTATGAGTTAGACATGATTCTCGCTGACTCATCAGCAACGGTCATCCCGGCACTGGCGACACGACAACATCCAATTATCGACTCACTCAAAAATCTTGTTGAACAATCGCTCGCTGGTAATGGTCCACTTGGTCCTATCGAATCACTCCAATTTGAACGTCGGCAACCTCACCGTGATCAAGACAGCGTGCTTGCCAGTTTTGCCCGTGATGCTGATATCATTCGTGTGCTGATCGGAGACCCATCTCGACTCATGGCACTCGGTGGAGGTGACGCCGGATGGACAAATCTTGCTGTTGGCTTAAGTGGCCCTGATCAAATTTCAGTGCGCTGGCAGGTTGCCAAGGGACGTACTCACACGTTAACAATCCAACTTATCTGTGAGCGAGGACGTCTTTGTATTGATATTCCTGAACGAGCATGCGGTATATGGAAAGTCATCCAGCAGACAGATTCAGACATTCCAGATCCACTCCCAACGTTCTCTACGGAGATGGCTCCTTTTGCACCAGCTGATGTACTTCTAGAGCATTTGCTTCAGGCGGCCAAAGGAAATGTAGACACTCGTCCAGCCTCGTCGATCCCTCCGGCAATGTGGCCTGATGCGGCGCGCACCATCGAACTGGCAGAGACTATACCTCGGAGCGTTAAAAAGGGGCGAGGCATTGATCTTCATCAAGAAGAATTCAGTGAACTGGGAACGTTCCGAGGCACAATGGCATCCCTCGGATGTGGCATCATTATGGCTGGACTCTTCATTCTTTTCCTGGCAACACTTGTTGGCGGGGTCGCTCGTGCAGCTGGCTGGAGTTTTGGTGAACGACTTGCAGCAATTTGGCCGTACGCGATCCTGACCACATTGATCATCTTCCTTGTTCTTCAACTTCTGCCTTTCCTCCTGCCAAAAGAATCTGAAAACAGAGGTGAACCGAAACCATCTCGCCCTCAAAACCCTTGATGTTTTTTCCGCCACCCGCAAACTCACCCCAGACGGCATGGCAAGGGCATCAAAGATGATTCACTGGCAATGTGTACGGCCCCAGAAGATAGCACCAAACCTCATCCGCAGGAATCGTCGACAAATGACGGGAAGGGCGGCCGGACACGTAGCCGCCAGTGGCCACTTTTGTCCGGGACTGTCTCATGCCTTATTCGCGGGTCCGCCTGCTCATAGCGACCTTTCTTGCTTTTGCAGTACTTCATTGCGCTGCATCTGCAGAGGATACCCGAAGGACAGCGATTGTACGGGCGATCGAGTCATGCCGAGACAGCGTTGTAAATATCCACGGTGAAAAGTACGTCTCCGATTCCTCGGATGAATCTGAAGACCGCCGAGTCAACGGGATGGGGACTGGCGTTGTCATTGACGCCCGAGGCTACGCCGTCACCAATTTTCACGTCGTCGACGGGGTTCGTGAAATCGAAGTGACACTTGCATCTGGTCGCACAGTAGCAGCCCGTCTTATATCACACGACCGAAGAACTGACCTTGCCGTCATAAAAATAAATACCGTCGATCCGCTGCCGGTTATTCAATTAGGAACATCTGACGATCTCCTCATTGGTGAGACGGTCCTTGCCCTTGGCAATGCGTTTGGCTACGAACACACCGTTACCCGTGGAATCATTTCTGCTCTCCACCGAAATGTAGACGTCAGCCCAACGCAGCGTTACGAGGATCTCATCCAAACAGACGCAAGCATCAATCCCGGGAATTCCGGCGGACCACTCCTGAATATCAACGGTGAAATGATCGGTATTAATGTGGCGGTCCGTGCTGGTGCCCAGGGTATCGGATTCGCTATACCCGTCGATAGCGTACTCCGTATTGTTACCGGACTTCTATCCGTTGAGCGTATTGATCACACATGGCACGGCCTCGTGTGCAGGACATGTGGTACTGGGGCAGTCATTGAATCTGTACATAGTAAAAGCCCGGCAGAAAGTATTGGAATGCAAGTCGGCGATATTGTTCTCCGAGTCGGTGACAAGAATGTGACAAGCCAACTCGACATCGAGAGAGCACTCCTTGGCAGAAAAGCCGGAGAAATCGTTGCCGTCACTATCACACGAGAAGGTGGTGAAGAAAATCTATCGCTTGCCCTCGCAAAAGCCAAGAAACAAAAGGCTACAGCCTCTGAGCGATCCTGGGAACAACTCGGACTCCGACTCGCGCCTGCTGTTCCGTCAACTGTGCAACAACTACAACCGCGGTACCGAGGTGGCCTTCTTGTTCAAGAAGTTCGTTTCGGAAGCCCAGCGAGCGAGAAGGGAATCCGCCCGGGAGACATTCTTGTAGGACTGCACATCTGGGAAACGGTGAAGCCTGATAATGTGAGTTACATCCTCGATCAGATCGAATCTGACGAGCTAGAGACAGTAAAGTTCTATATCCTTCGCGGCCGTGATACGCTCTTTGGCCATCTCACCTCTGATACGATCCTGAGATAGACCCTCGGGACTGCCTCAAAATTTCTGGTGTTACGCGGAAGGACCCGGTGTGGAGACTGAATTCCTCAAATGGCTCTTGCCACAAATTACTAAGAACCACAGGCTCGAGGTTCCACCGGGCGATGATGCCGCTGTCCTCCGCCTACCGGGAGGCAAACGAACTGTCGTCACTACCGATTTACTTACTGAATCGGTAGACTTTCGGTTCTCAAAGTCCAGTGACGACAAAGATTTCCCTCCACCTGCCTCGGCACACCAGGTTGGCAGAAAGGCTGTCGCTGTAAGCCTCAGTGATCTTGCCGCGATGGCAGCCACCCCTGAAGCAATCGTAGTTTCAGTAGCACTTCCAGAACACGGTGGAAGGAGGCTCGCTGAAGAACTTTACAAAGGAATTCAGGAGGAAGTGAACGCGTTTGACGTGGCCCTTGCTGGAGGCGACACCAACGCATGGGATGGACCTCTCGTCATTAGTGCTACAGCAATAGGAAGCATTTTGCCGAGGCAATGTTGGCGGAGAGATGCAGCCCAACCTGGCGACCTCTTAGTTGTAACTGGCCCACTCGGCGGCAGCCTCCTTGGCCGACACCTCAATGTCACCCCTCGCTGCCGAGAAGCGATTGCAATTGCATCTCGGTATCCTGTTCACGCCGCACTCGACATCAGTGACGGTCTTGCTATTGACTGCGGCCGGATGCTCACAGCGAGCCATGTCGGTGGCACCATTGAACTTGATTCGGTCCCTATACACCCTGATGCAATCAGCCTTTCAGAAGTGTCCCATGCAAATCAGATGACTCCGCTGGAGCACGCCATGCAAGATGGTGAAGACTTTGAACTCCTTCTGGCGATTCCTCCAGAGGCGGCAGAGGCACTTGTGCAAGACGACCCACGGTCCCTTGTTGCGGAAACCACTATGCAGCCTCGTATTATTGGGCGAGTGACCGAAAACCCTGATTTCTGTAGCACGACACCAGACGGACAAACAAAGCGTCTTGAACCGAAGGGGTTTGAGCATGTCTTTCAATAAGTCTGTCGAATCCAGCAAGACAGAAACGTGTGAAATACAAAACCTTGATGACCTCCACCATGTGGCATCACGCATGGTAGAACATTTACCCCATACAGCACTAGTGACCCTTCAAGGGGAATTAGGGGCCGGTAAAACAACCTTTGTCAAGGCAATTGCTGCGGCTGTAGCAATCGATCCATCAATTGTGACAAGCCCCACCTTCAATCTCATCACGATCCATGAATCACCCGAAAACACACTTCGCCTTGTCCATGCGGACATGTATCGAGTGGCTGATCCTGATGAGCTCATTGAGACAGGCTGGGACACTGCCCTCGATGCGCCCTCGGGCTACCGTTGCTGGGCATTCGTTGAGTGGCCACAAAAAATAGCGTCAGCTCTGCCTGCCCACCGCCTGAGTATCACACTCGAAGTGACTGGTGAATCCAGCCGACGAATGAAAATCAAGGGTACGGGACCGAACTACGAGCCAATACCGGCGCTCATCATACAATCACCCTAAATTCTCGCCGAGGAACCGTTTTGCCATGCGACTGACTCCACACCATTCAGCTCTCTGCGTAATTGACGTACAGGAAAAACTCATTCCCACAATTCCAACAGGACAGCACATCACTACAGAGTGCTGCCGACTGGTCGAATCTGCTACGCTTTTTGACACTCCCGTCCTTGTTACGGAGCAGTACCCCAAAGGGCTTGGAGCGACGGTTGCACCGATTGCGATGAAACTCACCGATCAAAAGGCTATTGAGAAACTTAGTTTTAGCTGCTGCGGGACACCAAAGTTTTTGGACCAGATTCCCCAAGATGTCGAAACACTCATCGTGTGTGGCATCGAGACCCATATCTGTGTTGCACAGACTGTACTCGATATTCTGCAGCTTGGCTTTCGCGTCTGCGTTGCAGTCGACGCAGTTGGCAGCCGTCGCGAACATGACCACACAGTCGCTCTTCGTCGACTCGAAGGATCGGGTGCCGTACTATCAACAACAGAGGCTATCCTCTTCGAACTGTGCGCGACCGCAGAAAACCCAGCTTTCAAAAAGATGCAGCGGCTCGTTGCAAAATAAGCGACGCGACAGAACTCCAATATCTTTGAATTGCGAGGGGAGACTACGTGGCTGGTTTCCTTGCCACACCACCAGATTGGTTCGCGTCAGCCCCCAGTATCTTCCAGAATCACAATGCCGCCTGTTTTTGGATCATATCCATAGAGCCTCTTCGGCGGCAGGACACTCAGCTCAACATTGTGCTGCTTCATCATCTCTTGAAATTCCTTGAACGTCGGAGGCTTTCCGTTCATTGCCTTGAACATCTTCATGGAGTTTTGGAGGCTCATCATGGCTACTCGTCCTCGTTGTGTGACGTAGGCACTCGCCGCGACAGAGAGTGGGTCATTTCCCGTAATCTTATTCTCCACCACTTTGAGATTGGGTTGCTTTGCGACAACACTCAGATCAACCACTTTCGCTGGGGCGGCAGTAGCTTCTTGCCCACACTGTGCCACCACGATCACGAGCACCAACATTCCGAAAAGACGCATCGTATTGAACTCCAATCACGAGACATGAATAGTTTCACGAAGATAGGTTTTGTATCACAACATCAGTGTAGAAAACAACTTTTCTGGTTTTGAAAGCTCCCTGCGTAAACAGGCATTAGCGAGTCTTCGTCAGGTCTGTGTCGTCAACACTTTCCCCACGTGTATGACGAGCCACCAATTTTCCAAGCCGAACAATCTTCTGAGCCGCCGATGGTTCACCGGAAACAGCCTTACCCGGCGCTGACCCAAATAATACCACGAGCTTGTCACTACCCACCAACTCCCACCAATTACCGGCCGTGCCCTCCTTGGGAACGCGACGGCATTCAATCAGACCAAACGTATCCGCTTCGGGGGCCAGTGTTGTAATCAGGCTCACTGCCTCACCAACTGCTGGATCCCCCCACGGGGAACCAACTGGGCCGCGGGGGCTTGTCGACACGCCATCGACAACGGGATATTCTGCTGCTGACTCAGCAGTGAAATCATCACTCGGCAAAAGAATTGTCTCTTGATCAACAGCCAGGAGCCCGCCTTCCACGCGAACCATTGCAACAGGTTCACGGCAGATTACACGGACGACGGCAGCTGCCGGATGGCTCGTTTCGACACGTTCCACCCGGCTCACCCAAGGATGCATATCGAATGCCCGTGCGAGCTGTCTCTCCAAATCTGGTGCATCCAGTGGCAGTGGCATATCCAGACTTGCATTCCGGAGGGCCTGCCATTTTAAATCTGTTGTTACCCAAGGCGGCACGCCGATGACTTCGATGCGGTCAGCTGTGAGAAGCGAGTCCGCATTGCGAACGACCCCTTCGCGTTGCTGTTCCCATACCACACGACCAGCAAAAATGGCGGTAATCACAATCACACCCGCACCAATAATTGCCCGCCATCTCCAAATGAGACCAAAAATGCTGCCAGAATGTTCAGACTTCTCAGTATCGTGCTCGCTCACAGCTCGCCTCACCAGACACGTATTCTTGGAGCCAACTCAACACCAAGTTTTTCACGAACAACACCACGTACTTTTTCAACAAGTTGCTGCACATCACTACTTGGGCATCCGACTGCAGTTACCACGTAGTTCGCACAGCTTGGATAAATTGATGCACCGCCTATACATAAATCTCGACACCCTGCCTGTGCAATAAGCGACTCCGCCGTCGTACCGACAGGATCTTTAAACATCATAGCCACCGAGCGAGTGCCGCTGGGCTGCTCCGATCGCTCCACAATCCATTGTTTCTGCATTCGTTTTGTCAGACGTTCCGGGTCATCTTCATCGAGATCAAATCTTGCAGCCAATACTATCACTCCATCGAGGCTGCTCCAGCTCGATGCAAAGGCTATGTCGTCACGAAGTCGATCTTCCGTGGTACCGTCAGGGAGCATCACTGTAACGCTGTGTACTCGTTGACCTAAATTACACCCATGTGCAGCTGCATTCCCAACAAGACCACCACCAACGGTTCCAGGTATCCCAACAAGATCTTCCAGACCAGAGAGCCCTACTTGAACAGCAGCCGAGACCAGATGGACAAGCTTTGCACCCGCACCCACTCGTACACTCTGGCCATCGACCTCGATACCGCAGAATGGTGGTGCTGAAAGCCGAATCACCATTGCTTCGATACCGTCACTTGGAACAAGAACGTTTGAGCCACCTCCAATAACACGAAGTTTTATTCCCGTTTCATTACATCTTGAAACAACCGTTGAAAGTGAATCAACACTCACTGGCTCACAAAAATATTGCGACACACCCCCGACACCAAGCCAGGTATGTTTGGCAAGAGGCTCAGCCAATTGCACGGTTACGGCGAGATCATCAAAAGGGCTTTCTGCAGGCGATGGTGGTGGCTGATCTGTCATGGGTCTCTTATTGTGGTAAAAATCTTCGCTCACATGTATCCAAGCAAGCACTGCGAACACCACTCCATTGTGCCGCGCCGAGGTGATTGCCGTCTACTCATGGCAGCGCAGAGCATAACGAGCGACATAAAACATGGTCAGGCAGCCCGTCGATTAGCTCCCCACCCAGCAACTGGCTCATGTGCCAATTCAAGCCAGCCGTTGACAACGGCTTCCAGTGGCATGAAATCGTGCTCGGGATCAAATGGCCCTGAATCAATCTGTGGCACTGAACCAAGGACCAAAACACAGTCTCCCGCGTGAAGCTGGGAAAGCTCGCGGTCAAGACGGGCATACGCCCTCAGATCGCGATCGGTTGCCTTTTCTGATGCAATACCCCGGGGGACGACTAATGTCTGATCGCACCATCGAGAGGCCCGCGATGCAAATCGCTCCTGGCCACCGAGTTGTTCGGCGAGACTTTCTTCAGCAAGCACGAGAAGCCGGCCGTTGCCAAGCCGCCGTAAACTTGAGAGTGTGCTTGCAAGGGAATGCCCACTTGAGGGACGGTCAACAAACACAGTGAAGTCTTGCCCTCGATCACAACGTGTGATTCGCCCGGCGACACTCCGAACGGACTCAAGACCTCTGGCAATTTTTTCTGCCGGTACTTGATAACGTATTGCGATAGCTGCTGCCAGCACTGAATTTCGTGCAGAAGACGTGACTGGCACATCCAGACTTACAGGCATTACGACTCCGTCGCAACGAAGCAGCAATGTCTGGCCAGCGAGGGTTCGCTCGACAGCAGTCGCCGAAGCAGTTGCAGTATTTTGTAAACCCGCCGTAAATACACTCCCAGTGCATTCAGCTTGATATCGCTCGATAAGTCGTTGAGATCGCGGGTCGTCACTATTGGCAACAAGCGCACCATCGGCTGATGCTGTTTGAAGAATCCGCTCTTTCACTGCATGGTACGCCGATGCGGTACCGTGGAGGTCGAGATGTGCACTACCCAGGTTTGTTACGGCAATCGTATCACAGACAACACCAGCTAACGCGTGCTTGGCAAGGAGTTGACTGGACACTTCCACCACAGCGTGGGAGCAGCCACTCTCTTCAAGACGTCGTAGCCAAGACGCTAACTCTCGCGGATCAGTAATCGGACCACCCTCGGGCACTGACGACAGAGCATCAACACACCCAAGGTCTGAAACGACTCCAACGCGGAGGCCGGCTTCTGCGAGAATCGATGCAGTGAGCCAGACGGTTGATGTTTTTCCGCTTGTGCCAGTCACTGCAATCACGCGAAGGCCTCTGCCCCGCATCCCTTCCATGGCATGTGACAGACGCGACCATGCCCAGAACGTGTCAGGCACCACACAAAGTGGAACACCATGCGTTGGCACCATACGTTCAGCAACAACTCCAACTGCTCCTTGTGCGACGGCTATCGCAATGTGTTCGTGGCCATCATCGCTATCATCACACCTGGCAATAAATACGTCACCTGGCCGACACTCTGTTGCCTGATCAGTAAATCCGACACACTCAATATCAGAACAGGCAAAAAAAGAAGCATCCGGGAAGAGTTCAGATAACTTCTGCACATCTTCATTTGATTGAGATCCTGATGCATTATCACGGGACTGAGTCATCTATCTTTGGCCTCCTGCCAAACCGTTCATCCGACTCCGTTCCTCGCATCCTTGCGACAAACACTCAAAAGAGCCGTTCGATTGATTTCGCTACACTACTCGTCTGAAGCAATGCAACGGGGTGGAATTGTCGGCAACTTCGCGAGACCGTCAAGGTGAGTTTCCAATAAAACAGCGTGACCTACAAAACCCGAAGAAAATACGTTCCCCACACTTCGCTAACTCGCCACTATGCGCTGCGGAAACCCAAGAAATGACCTTGAGCTATTGTCTTGATCCTGATAGTCGCTGATCTAGCAGTACTGAACAACTCGCGTACGCATCAAAGAATCTTGCAAAGCTCTCCGTTACGAATTTGAAGTGCACATGACTCCGCCGAATCGCAAACTACTATGGATTGGGGATATCCACCAGACAGCCGAATTCTGCCATGTCGTAGAGTCAATGAGTAGCGATATTGACATGCAGCACTACCCAACAGTTGACGATGCTCTCAACGCTACCACGAGCAACGCACCCGAACCGACCATCATCTGCCTTGCAGAAACCCACCCTGGGCAGATTCATTTCCGCGACGTGTTTCGCCTGACTCAGCACTGGCCGCTCTCGAGAATCGTTTCTGTTGGATCCTGTCTGTCTGATGGTCGAAGGCGTAGCGGCCCCGTGGTTGACGGCATTCTTGAGGTACCTTGGCACGACCTCCCCTCCCGCATGAAGGTCTGGCTGCAGAGAATTGACTCAGGGGCTCCCAGCAGTCTCACTTATCCACCAACATTGCGTCGAGAGGAACGATGGCTCGCGGAGGCAATGGAAACACAACCATTTCATGAGACGTCTGATCAGACAACCCGGTCGACAGTGACAGTTGCAGCCTCATCACAAACGATGACAGAGGCTGTCGGCGAGCTCATTACTGTGGCAGGTGGCATTCTCGTGCATTGCGTCACTGGCAAACCAGCCATTCAAGATGCAGCTGAAGTCATTATCTGGGATCTACAGGACTCACCAGAGTCTCAACTCGAGTGGATTCGGCTCCTGGCCAGCCAGAACCCCAATCGCGCCCTCGCGTTACTGTGTTCATTTCCCCGGAGCGATACCGCTCGCGCTGCGATAGAGGCTGGTGCAACCGCCGTCCTTGGCAGGCCAACCGACTGCGAGGCAATTCGCGGTGTGCTTTTCATGGCTAAAACCGCTCTATTGGCTTCATCCTGAAAACGGTAAAGTCTCCGCAGTTCGGATGCCTTCTTTTGCCGGGACTCTCGATGAATCGCTTTTTACAGATTGTTTGTAGCGCCGTTTTCACCACCATAGCGATTGGCATTTTATCGCTATCTGGTTGCGCCCACACAATGCTCGCGACAGGCTGGTCAAACGACACCGGAATCAGTGAAATCTTTGACACCACTGAACGAATCAGCCACGCCGCCGGCCTGTCGACACTTTCAATGGCTGACGACCTACCAAATGACACCGAACGTCGGGTTGGTCAGCTACGAATCCATTCTGACTTTCCACTTGCTGGTCAACATCGGCTGATTCGTGAACTTGATAACATGCGAGCCACCATCAGCCAGGAACTAGACCTACCCGTTTCTGATGAACCGATTCATCTTTACCTGTTTGAGAATCCAGCCGACTATCAAGCTTTCGTTCAACGACACTTTCCACGGTTTCCAGGCCGCAGGGCATGTTTCATCGAGACCGATACGACGTTGGCCATTTTTGCTCCATGGCAGGAACGGATTGCCGAAGATCTTCGGCACGAAACAACACATGGGTATCTGCACGCTGTTGTTCCTGGCATTCCTCTTTGGCTCGACGAAGGATTGGCTGAATTCTTCGAAGTCCCGCAACCGGCAGACGGGTTTCATCGGGGACACGCAGACCATCTGACCGGTCGGCTTCTTGAAGGCACATGGCAGCCTCGTATCGAACGACTTGAAGAACTCGAAGATGCAGCAGCGATGTCACAAGACCATTACGCTGAGGCCTGGTGTTGGGCACACTGGCTTCTTCGTACCACCCCACAGAGACGTCAAGTCATCGAAGGCTATCTTCACGACCTTCGACGAGATCCGGTGACAGTTCCACTCTCGGCACGTCTCCGGGAGTTGGAGGGGCCACCCTCGGTGACAACGCAGGCTGTTCGACACCACCTTGAAAGCCTCTGACGGCCGTCGTGATCTGGCTAAAGAAATTGATGGCTCTCACGACGCTGGCTTCTCAAACAGCATCCCCTGCCCCGATTGAGAAAAATCGAGCTTTTCGAAGAGGTTTGCAGCCGGCACATTTGCATCTGTTGTGTGTGCCTCAATCAAGGCAACGCCTTCCTGCGACAGGTCATGCATTGCTTCTGCAATCAGATATTGCGCAAGCCCCTGCCGTCGTCGTGGTCCCTCGATATCTACATGCAAAAGTCCTGCCGCAACAACTCCCCAACCCTGTGCAAGTGGTTGCATATCCCAGAAGGCCGCACTTCCAAGAATATCATCTGTCTTGTTCCGAAGCTCATAACGACGCAATGCGACCCCAGTTGTCGTTGCAGCTTCCCACCAGGTCCGACGTTCAGGTTCGTCAATAACATGCATGACTGTTCGCCGCCGGATTGCAATATGAAGCCTGTTTACTGGCACACGAAAACCCTCAAGCGGCCGTCGAAGAATCGTAATCTTTTCTCGCTGCTGATAGCCCGCACGGAGAAACACCTGTTGCATTGTCGGAGAGGAATCAAGGATTCCGGGTAGGTCAGAGCCACCGTAGAGCCCCAGGTAAAACCCACGAAATACATCATTACCACCGCCAAGAAAATGAGTGGATCCAGATTCTTGAAGATACTGTTCACACCGGGCGAGTAGTTGGTCCCCAATTTCATTTTCCGCTCGATGCGGCGGTACGATCACAAGCAGTGTGGATCCAACACTCGTATCAATACTTTTTTGATCAGCCGACGGCCCAAAACCCGCATGCGCAAAACCGACAAGACGGCCCTCCTCAACAGCAATGATCAACCCACGTCGATCGAAATAAGGTTTTGAAAACACTCCGGCCTCGAGTTCTGCAGTCGTCATCGGCTGCATCGCAAGTGGCCCAAGGTCGGCAGCACGCCAGACCTCTGCAAGGTGAGGCGGGTCATCATTGCGGAAGCAGCGGTATTCGATCAACTCAGTTCTCCCCTTGCTACCGCCACGTCCGTGGTACCTTTCCGGACAAACACCCGCCCATTCTCCACTTTCACGTCATATGATTGTTGCCGGACGTTTGCAGAGTATTGATGCTGGCCTGTTGTGACGTCAAACTGCCACCCGTGCCAGGGACACGTCAATACTTTTCCACAAAGAGCACCTGTGCCAAGTGGTCCGCCTTGATGTGGACAGAGCCCATCGATGGCATGCAATTGGCCATCGACGTTGGCGAGAGCAACCATCGCATTGGCCGCAACCCGCTCAATGCTTGTGCCGGGAGGGCATTCACTTTCACCAGCGATGTCGATCCAGTCTGCCATTCTCGTGAGCCTATCCAAAATATACGGGCAAAACACACTTCTATTTCTGTACCACGCGCAGGCACCCTGATGTTTGCTCAAGCCACAGGAAACAACATGCTCTGCGAAGCATCGCAGAGGTGGTCCTGAAATCAACCACCAAAAGGGAATTTTCTTAGCAAGATCTTTCAGGCAACCGCTCGCTCCTCTTCGTTTCTCACCTTTTTGGGTGGTTGCGGGAAACACCTCCATCGCCGGTGGACCCACCAATATTGGTCAGGACGACGACGAACGGCTCCTTCAAGCAAATCGGTATACCATTGTGAGAGCTCTCTAAGGCCCTGAACCTCCGGCTTATCCTCCCGGGGGTCTATCACACCCTCAACACGAAGATCAAAGCTGAAGAGGCCGTCTCGACGAGTCGCGGTACACACAATAACCGGTGCCTCTGACGAGAGGGAAAACACTCCGATCGCTTTATGAACACTGGCTGGGCGACCGAAAAAATTCACTCGACACCCTTTTCTGCCCGCGGCCTGATCACCAAGCAGACCAATCGCGCCGTTTTCTTCGAGAACCGCCGCCACATCAGGGGCACTTCCTTTTTTGGGAAGTATCTTCTGCCCCCGAGATTCCCGAAACTCAGTCACAAACTGATCCAGAAACGGATTATCAAGTTCTCTCGCAACAGAAAAGAGTTGAAAACCGAAGACACCGAAAAGAAATGCAGCGAGTTCAAAATTGCCGTAATGCCCAGACAGAACCACCTTGGGGCGATCCAGCCAAAGCGTCCGTATCAACTGTTCGAGACCCTCAATTCGCAGGTGCCGTCGCCAGGTTGTTTTTCGAATGACCCGTGGAGCGTGCGCGATTTCAATAACCATAAGCAAGAGATGTTCCCACATTGCACGCCCTGCCTCCTGACATTCCTCGTCAGTCCAATCAGGAAAGGATCGTTCAATATTGTCCCGCACAACATCCCGCCGGATATTGACACGGTACGCAAGAAAATAGGACCACTTCCGTGCCTGCCGCTCAAGAAATCTGCGGGGGAGTGACTGCACAATACAAATCCCAACACGAACGACAACATATGTCGCCCAATCAGTCATTGTCGTTACCAAAGTTCGTTGTTTCATGAAGTTCTATTGGGCCATGCCGTACACCTGAATGTGGGCTTGTCACTCACTTCCAATTGTCGTCGATACACGTCCTTCCCACCAGATCGATTTTTTCCAGATCGATTTTTTAATGTACCAACCGGATGCTCGTGCTCAGGCCAATTCGGATGCCACGAGGAGCCAGACGCTGAGCCCATTGAACAGGGCATGAAGGACAATACTCGGCAAAATAGTCCCTCGGCGGCGAGCAAGGTAGCCAGCTGCCAGTCCGAAACCAATGAGTGGAACCCAGCCCAATCCTTGGCCCAGATGCGCCAGTCCAAAACAGAAGGCCGAAACCACAACTGCCCAATCCCCGAATTTAATTTCAAGCCATCCTTGGAGAATTCGACGGAAAAAAAATTCTTCCGCGATTGGGGCCGCAACAACCGCCGCCCCAATGACTAGGCCAACCGACCAAATGGATTTATCAGCCTGCAGAAAGTCAATAATCGGATGACTGTACGGCTCTACAAATTGGTCAAGAAAAGCTGCCAGAGTCAGAAGAGGTGGCACAATGATTAGCCAGGTAACACATGCCAGACGGAGTCCTTCCCGTGGCTTGGGGTCCCAGAAACCAAGATCCTCCCAAGACGCTCCACGAACCCGCAAAATGAGTGCAGCAACACACGTAAAGGCAAGCATTGCTGTTGCATTTGCGAGCAAGAGATATCCGAGCTCGTCAGAGCCTTTGCTGCCAACGACCGTTATAACGGTCGTTGCATTCCCTGTTGTTATCACCTGTGGAGACTGATTGCCCGCTGGAAACATTGCTTGTACTGCTGCAACACAGACACCCTGCCCCACAAGAAATAGAACAAATAAACTTGCCACGATCATTCCATCCCATGGCACTGGACTTCCTGGCACCTGTGGAATCAGAGTCTCACCCCTGCGATAGCGGGCAATAAGTTTCACGATACAGAACATGCTCGTGAGACAGAGCATCGTGGCAACAAATCCGACCAGTGCTGTCATGAGTCCTGACTCAAGAGAGGGCGAGCAGCGAGTACATATTCAAGACCAGACCAGATTGTTGAGATCACAGCCAGCCAGACGACACCAATGGCAATCTGATGAATGGAAATTGAACCGACCATCAATTCCGGCCAGGTACGGCTACCCAGTTCGAGGCCAATGGCAGCACACTGAAACACCATTTTGACTTTCCCGGACCAGGCGGCAGAAAAGTCGAGTCCAGTTCGTTCCATCTCAGCTCTGATAGCCGTCACGACGAGTTCACGCACAACAATGACAAGTGCCATCCACGGCAGAATTGCTGATCCCGTTCGGTCAGCAAGCAGCACAAATGTGCCGCAGACAATCACCTTATCAACGAGTGGGTCGAAAATGCGTCCCAACCGACTGACCTCACCATATTTCCGTGCGTACCACCCATCAACCCAATCAGTGGCGGCGGCAAACACAAACAGCACCAGTGCAGCCAAATCCTGTTGTCCAGCTACGCCTTCAATCAATGCGAACAAAACAAGTGCCAGTACCAACCGCGCAAGCGAGATGATATTTGGAACAGTCCAGACGCGATCAAGTGCAGAATTTTGAGACATGGGAAGAAAGCAAACTGGAAAAAACATTTTCAGCCAGCGTGTACCCTACCCTACTCGCCGCCATTGTGCATCTCCAATGCTTGTTACGACATAGACG
>JAQWMC010000120.1 GCA_029246985.1 Pirellulales bacterium | reverse complement strand
GAAAAGAATCAGGCGATTCGTATGACATCAGTTGGTAGTCTTGCGACGGTGCGAAGTAATCCATTTCAACCGCCGCAGACGGGTCGCTTAAGTGTTGCGGTTTGGCTCCGACTGCCCCCATCTGTGCCTCAGCCGCCGCTACGAATTGCCGTTGAAGGGGTTGATAGTGGCGAACAGTACTATCGATTTGCACCAGTTGGCGCAGCGGCCGGTGGGCGACCGTTGCAAGAAGGATGGAATCGCTTTGTTTTACAGGTGACCGACCTTCCCAGCGACCCAAATGAATCACTGCGTTTACGATTCGATATGCTTGGTCCGGGTGTCGTCGAAATTGATGAGCTCGAAGTCTACGATTTGGTGTTCAATCAGGAGCAGCAAAATGAACTCCATGGAGTACTCAACGAGATGGAAAGTGAGCTCGCAGACGGTGCCACGGCACGGGTGCTCTCTAGGCTCGAGGGGTACTGGCCACGTTTTCTTCAGGCAGCGGTTAGTGACGAGCAGTCCAAGAGAGTTGCGCGGCGGGTTGCCCGACGTGAAGAACGACAGGTGAAGGCAGAGGACGAGGCCACTGAAGAGGATGATGGATTCTTCAATCGAGTCCGAAGTTGGTGGCAGTAGTCGGGGCCGGCACTGGCTTTGGCACTGGCTTTGGCACTGGCACTGGCACTGGCACCCAGTCGAGCCGTCATCCCGGTGGCCAGCCGAGTGATCGCCCACCAAGTAAATGAATATGCAGGTGATTCACCGATTGGCCACCGTCCGTCCCGCAATTCACCACGAGACGATATCCGTTGATGAGATTCAATTTGGTTGCAATATCTGTTGCCACTCTCATGAGGTGGCCGAGCAGAGGGGTGTCTGCGTCGGTCACTTCAGCGAGACTAGGTAGTGGCTTTTTTGGAATGACGAGGATATGGGTTGGGGCCTGTGGTGAAACGTCATGAAACGCAAGGCACAACTCGTCCTCATGCTCTATCCGGGCAGGTATTTCCCGGCGAATAATCTTTGTGAAGATCGTCTCAGCCATTTGTTGCGGTCTTCTTTTTTCGTGATCGCCGTTTTGGAGCCTTTGGTATTGCCCATTCTTTTGTCAGCATCTCAAAGACCTCGGGAGTCTCGTAGCGGATGACATTTTTTCCTTCGGGCATCGGGCCAACAAGTGAACGGAAGACTGGTGCACCCCTGAGTTCGAGGTCAGTGCTGCAGTCATCGATACCAACCTGCAGATGCGAGGTTGGAATATCTTCAGCTTTATCGAAGTCGTGAATAATAAGTTCGCCGTTGCGGCCTTGTGTCACAACTCGCCAAGTATCTTTCGCCATTCGTATTCTCCTCTGAGGCTGGGACGGCCGGCCATGGCATCCTCTCCACCTCTCTTTCGATACACATGGGATCGGTTGATTGATAGGAAGTCGGTGACGTTCAGATTCTCAGGGTATCCTGACCGTTACAAACCGGCCCTCGGCCATATGGTTCATCCATTCGGCAGGAGTGGTACAAGCGGTCTTGATGTTTTTAGAGCCAGCGGTTTTCGGCAGGTTACAAAAAGTCTGTGTGTAGTTTGTCGTAACGGTTCTTTAAATGGCGAAGCCTTCGATTTGTGACTGTAAAAGTGCAGTCAGTTCGATGCCGTCATCTGGTGCAAGTTGGCTCGAGTCGATCATGGTCGTGATTGTGAGTTGGCCGCAGTATGCAGTAATGCCAACGCTTAAAGCAGTTCCGGGGCGAACCGGTGGGACTGCTGTAATGTTTGTGATGATCAGTCCTCCTGGATTAGTGCAGCCGTCTGCTTTCGGGACGTTCGCTCTCATTCGGCTCTGAACATTACCTATGTTGCTTACAACGGCTGTTGAGAAGCATGTGGGCAGCCGTGTGATAAGTCGAAGCAGCCACGTGCGCTTGAGAAATATGCCTAGCACGACAAGAAACATTCCGGCCGCACCTGAGTGTTGAATCCAGCGGCTGGCCTCGGCGATTGATGTAATAACGGCTTGCGGGTCATGTAACTGGCTTGGATGACGATCAAGGAATGCGTAGCCAATTTGATTGCTTGCTGGCTGCCTGTCACGAGGAGGTCGTAGACTCACTGGCATTGTTATACGAATACGCTTGCCTGCGTTTCCTTGTCTTCTGTTCCATTCATGAATAGTAAGAATTGAGGCGGCAACGATGATGTCATTTGTGGTTGCACCAGACTGGCTTGCCCGTTGTCGCAAACTTTTCACAAGTGTTGTTGGCAGGGTGAAAGACTGGAATGGTTTCCTGGAGTTTGGAATCTTCTTTGTATTGCTTGATGACGTGATGCTCGATGGTCGAAACGTTGCAAACGCAATTGTTTGGCGGGCGTGCTGATGATCTTCTTTGGTATTCGGATTGTCATCATTATCTGAATCAGTCTGAATATTTTTTCTTCTTGAGTGAGTTTGGAATTCAGTTGGTTCATTTCCGTGATAGAGCGACCATATGTCCCCAAGGAATTCAAGTGCGGCGAGACCGTCACAGACACTATGGTGTACCTGAAGAACAATGCTCCATTGCTGATTCCCCTCAGGAATAACGATGAATCGTATTCCAGGTTCCTGACGAATATTAAAGGGCCGGAATGCAATCGCTTGTGATTCTCGATCTTCGATGCATTGAAGTTGAACGACTTGGGGAAGTTTGTCACTCGGAGTCCAGAGCCAACCCTGCTCATTGTGCTGAGTATGCGAGCGCAGTCTTGGGTGGCGTTCAATGGCAGTCTCTACTGCAGCTCGGAGACGCTGGATCGAGAAATCTCCCGAAAGATGTGTCTCGATGAAGAAACACATTGGATAACCAGGTCGCTCATCGAGCAGCATGAGAACATCGAACGGTGACAATCGTAACGAGTGTTTCTTTTGTTCAGGCTTGGCTGTCGACGTGCCATCGTTCGAAATGTTCGGTGAGGGGTGGGTTTGCATGGACTTTTGAGTCTTTTTTAGGTGAACAAGCCAGTTTCAGGCCGGTCCATCAGCATCTTTTTGGTGTCAGAACCAATTCTTGACTCTGAAAATTGTGGATCAATACTAAAAACTGTAGAAGTGCGTGTTTTTCACCACTTCACCGCCGTTTTTGAAAGATGTGTTGGCTTTTGGTCACGATGTGGCCAGACGTCGCTAACGCGTCCTTCGTTGCGTCGTGTCCGAACCCATGGATGGGGTGCTCCCATAGTTCGTTCATACGAGTCTTGAATCCATGGTGTTTTTCGTGAAACGATCTTCCTTGCATAACTTTCTGTGCACGTTGCTGTCCATCCGGAGATGGGGCTTTTATCAGTGCTCTAGCCGTTACGAAAAGTCCCCACCGCAACCCGGGTTGCGTCTTAAAAAAATTAGTTTTTTGATCATACAAATTTTTACAATTGGAATGAGGCAAAAACAGTGTTGAAGGAACCACTCGCGCTTGTTGGTATGTCGTGTCGACTTCCAGGGGGTGATGGACTTGATGAGTTTTGGAAGCTTGTTGCTCAAGGAGCAACGGCATGGGGAAGTCTTCCTGCAGATCGCTTAAACCGCGATCTTTATTTCGCACCAGAAAAAGGGACCATTGGCAAGAGTTACTCGGAGTTGGGTGGGCTTATCTCTAGCCGACCAGTTGATCAATCTGTCTGCCCACTTACGAATGATCATAAAAAACATTATGACATCGCTCACCAGGTGTTTCTTGAAGTAGCTTCACGAGCATGTCGTGATGCAGGTTTAGATCCGTTTGCTATGCCAAAGCATTCCAGGACAGGAGTGTATGTTGGTCATACAGGGGGAAGCGCAGCGGTCGGTGATTATGTGTATTCGACCCGTATTGATGAAGCGGCACATCTCCTCCATGAAGTCGACGTTGCACGAGAACTCCTCGGAGATGAGACTGTAAAGCGTGTGTCCGAGGATGTCACTACTGCAGTGCGTCGAAGATATCCTGGGCGGAAAGCAGGACGGCCGATTGCGCTAAGCGCTCTTGATGCAGCTCGGCTTGTTCGTGAAGCACTTCAATTGGAAGGACCATATCTTGTTGTTGATGCGGCATGTGCTTCTTCTCTACAGGCCCTTGCGATTGCCTCACGTGCATTGAATGCGGGAAGTATTGACCAGGCAATCGTCGGCGGAGCGTCATATTGCAAGTCAGACAGTCTCGTACTTTTTTCTGCGGCGCAATCTGTCAGCAATAAGGGCTCGTGCCCCTTTGGGAAAAATGCAGATGGTTTGGTGACCGCTGAGGGATATGTCGCACTTGTACTGAAGACGTTGTCGAAAGCTGTTGAGGACGGAGATCGTATTCGTGCTGTCATTCGTGGTATTGGTGTCGCGAGTGACGGAAAAGGGAAAAGTCTCTGGGCCCCTCGGCAAGAAGGTCAGACTCTGGCGGTTCAACGGGCTTACCCAAAGAAAGAAGATCTGTCAGAAATTGAATACATCGAGGCACATGCAACGAGCACGCAAGTTGGTGATGCTACTGAGTTAGGTGCACTCGCAGGCTTGCTCTCGAGGCATATTCCATCTGGGAAGAAAGTGCCCATCGGGAGTGTGAAAGCAAACGTAGGGCATACGCTTGAGACGGCTGGCCTTGCCAGTCTT
Source organism: Pirellulales bacterium (assembly GCA_029246985.1). Lineage (GTDB taxonomy): Bacteria > Planctomycetota > Planctomycetia > Pirellulales > UBA1268 > UBA1268. The sequence goes on along the minus strand of JAQWMC010000120.1, from coordinate 13,940 downwards.
GTGAAGGTTGTTCTGGCGATGGAACACAATCTGATCCCACCGGGAACGACAGCTGATGAATTGAATGACGACTTTGACTGGAGAGATGGCCCATTTCGTGTGCCGAAAAGCACAGAGAAATGGGAGCGGCGAGAAGATGGTAAACCCCGGCTTGCTGCAGTCAATGCTTTTGGCATCGGCGGTCTCAACGTACACCTTGCGATTTCAGAGCATGTCGGGAACGTGACGGCGGTTCGACCCGCAGGTGGAAGGAATCAGTTGGTTCGTGATGAACCCATAGCGATTGTGGGCACCGGTTGCGTATTACCAGGCGCGTTGTCGGTTTCAGAATTCGAGAAAATGCTTGCGGAAGGTCGTTCTGCGATTCAGGCGGTACTCCCAGAACGATGGAGTCTTGAGCGAGCGATAGATCCAACAGGCCCAACGTCATGGCATGCCGTGGCTGGTTTAGGGGGGTTTGTTGAGGGATTTGCCTATGATTGGCGACGACACAAAGTTCCTCCAAAGCAAATAGCGGCAGCAAACCCGTTGCAATTTATGCTCCTTGAAGCAGCTGATTCTGCCTTGGCTGACGCCGGGTTGAAGAATGAAACCTGGGACAGGACACGAGTGAGCGTAGTTGTTGGAACCATGTTTGGAGGTGACTTCTCCAACGATCTCCAAATCGGTTTGCGTCTGCCTGAGACGGCGGTAATTCTGACTGATTTATTGCAACGGCATGGCTTGAGTGAATCGCAGATTGCCGAGGTGCTCTCAGCCTATGAGAAGAAAGTGCTTGAGCGATTCCCGGCACTTGTCGATGAAACCGGAAGTTTCACGAGTAGTACGCTAGCGAGTCGCTTGACGAAATCTTTTGACCTTATGGGCGGTGCACTTGCCCTCGATGCCGGTGACTGTTCATCGACAACAGCAATCGCAGCAGCTGTTGATATGCTGCGCGACGGGAGTAGCGATGCCGTCCTCTGTGCAGCTGGACAGCGGTACCTTGATCTCGTTGCCTACGAAATGCTTTCGCTGCGAGGGAGTCTTGCATCACGTCCTAGAACCGCTCTTGATCTTGACGGTGAGGGACGTGTTCCGGGAGAGGGCGCTGTTGTACTTGTGATGAAGAGGCTCTCGGACGCCCAGGCAGCAGGTGACACAATTCATGGTGTCATTCGTGATGTTTGTGTTTCCGCCGGTGAGCAACCGGAGGTAACAGCTACTCGAGTCATGGATAATATTTTTGAGTCGACGCAGATACCACATGAGGCTGTTGTCACTTCTGAATACTCGGGGGTTGCCCACCGTGAACGAGACAAAGAGGTGCTAAAATCACTCGCCGCGCGAGCGGAATCTGGCTCAGTGCATCCGGTGAGTTCGTTGGATGGACAAATCGGTCACCTCGGTGCTGCAGCAGGAGCCGCAGGCGTTTTGAAGTTAATGAATGCGGTTCGCTCGGGAAGCCTTCCAGCAGCCGGTTCAATACCAGATGAACTAACAGTTTTAGATCATCTTCGGGTTTCATCAAAATTACGTCCGTTGCCAGTTGCTTCAACAGATGGCTACAGAGCGGGAAGTCTGACAGAGGTGAATGACGATCTTATTGGCCATCTTGTTCTCGACAATGGACTTTCTCTTCCGCGGGAAGGCTCGCGGGAAGGCTCGCGGGAAGGAAAGCAAAGCTCTTCAATGTCACCTGCACCACAAAACAAGACGCACATGCACGGGAATACCGGGCGAATTGCCGCACTCTTCCCGGGACAGGGCTCGCAGTACACGGGCATGTTCCAGGGGCTTGCGAAGGAAACCCCAGAAGGGCAAGTCGTTCTCGCGGAGCTTGATGAGTTGGCTCGTTCGTGCCAAGCCCCAACACTTGCTGAAGTAGCATGGAAGAGTCCGAATAAGATGGGCTCCGGTGTCTGGGAAACGCAATGGGCAATGTACCTCGGTGACTTGTTTGCCTGGAAGGTCCTCAAGGCAATGGGATTTCGTCCGGACTGTATCGCTAGTCATAGTTTCGGTGAGTTTCCAGCGCTTGCTGCTGCCGGCTGTTGGTCGGAGGCTATCGGGTTTCGTGCAACAAAGGCTCGAGCAGAAGCGGTCGAACAGCACGGCCCTCCTGATGGCGCCATGCTTTCCATTTTAGCCGGTGCAGAAGTTGTTCAATCTGCGATCAAGCCATTTGATTCACTTGTATGGCGATGTGCCGAAAATGCTCCAGAACAGACTGTTGTTGGTGGTACTTCGCGAGCGATTGATGCGGTCGAATTGCTTCTTGAGCCAACACGAACACGAGCAAAAAGATTGGCGGTACCGAGTCCGTTTCATACCCCTCTTCTTAAAAGAGCGGCAGCAGAGTTATCACAGACGTTGGATTTGTTACCAATTACAGAATCTCAGTTTCCAATACTGAGTAGTACAACACTCAATGTCCTGTCGACACCAGCAACAGTCCGTACGAGTCTTGTTCGACAAATGACCGAGACAGTACGGTGGGTTCAGGTTGTGAAACAATTATACGAGCAAGGGGTCAGGACATTTGTCGAAGTAGGGCCAGGAGCTGTTTTATCTGGCTTAGTGCGTCGTATCCTTGCTGACTGTCGGGACATTACGATCGTACAGTTTGACCAAAGAGGCCGAACGTCAGCGGAACAGATGGCCCGATTGCAGGATACATTGGGGCTGTCCGCAGGTGCTGTACAAGCAGGAGCGAGTGCTCAACATGGAACTAATTCGCAGTCAATCGGTGTTGTGTCTCGATTTGATGCAACAGCCCGCCGGCGAGAACGCAATCGCGACGCAGCTGCAGGGGGAAGAGAAAAACAGGCGTTGAAGCCAGTCGCAAAAGCAGAAGCGCCACCAAGTCGCAATGGTACCCATGCGGCACGATTTGACTACGTTGCGAGTGCTCGTAATTCCAGCCAGAGACAGGATGCACCAACACAAAACGGTTTTGCAAAACCACGCGGAGCAGGAGCCTCAATCGTTGATGTGCCCTCAGCCCTTTCTCAGCCACATTCACGGAGTGAGATGCCTGCGAGTCCTAAGGCAGGAATTTTGGAAGTCGAATCATTCCTGATTGATTTTGTCATCGAGCAGACGGGGTATCCACGAGAGATTGTCGAACTCGATGCAGACCTTGAAGCTGATCTTGGCATCGATAGCATTCGGAAGGCGCAGTTGTTTGGCGAGATTGGCCAGAAGTATGACCTTCAGGCAGACGATGAGCTTTCACTCGATGACTTTCCAACATTGCGGCACCTTCTGGAATACATGCAGCCACGAATCGGTGGTGGTGACGTGCGTGCGAATGATGGAGATCGCTCTGTCTCGAGCGTTGCTGAGGCTGTTGACATTTACAGGTCTTCAGTATTTTTAGCGGGTGAAGAAAAAGGACGCCGCGATAGGGAGAAAATTCAGCAGTGGGCTCGCCGCCTTTCGTCATCCATGAGTTTTCAGGATTCTCCAGTATTTTCGAGAGAGATTGGTGAAGAACTTGATGGTGTGGCGTTCGGGGCTGGCGTGTCGGCGTCTGTTGTACGTGCAGCAATGGCTCGTCCATTCGATGCTATCGGGACCTTCGATATCATAGCGAGCGTTCAGCCCGAAGAAACTGGTGTTGCTCTCGGGTTTGGGCGGCATGTCGCACCGCATGCAGAAGCGTTCACAAACGACTCTGTCGTTGGGGGCTCACTAAGCATTCCCGGTCTGCCTGGCATGCTATGCGGCTGGAATCAGAACGGGATCATTGCCTGGATCGATTGTTTGGGCCAGTCTGTAAACGAAAATGATCATACCCTGACGCCCGCTGCAATCGCAGTCGACCATGTGATACGAACGGCCCATTCCACAGCTGATGCAACTGAGCAACTCCGGCAGTTGTGTCCACTTGGTACTCCAGTATTCCTGTTGGGTATAGGCGAACAGCAGATTTGCAGAGTAGAAGTTGACGGCGACGTCACGGTGCTTGCGAATGAAATGAATGCCGTTAGGCCAGAGTCGCCACTGGACCGTATTTCCCTGCACGATGGGCAAAGAAATATTCATGATGCAGTACTTGCTCTTGTGGGTCGTGATGAAGAGGAACAAGCCAGGATGTCGGCAACGTCGCACTGGCTAGCTCTAGGGGTGTTCAATGGCAAGGCGTACGTGCATTCAGGTGGGCCAATAGCACAGTGGTGTCCCGAGTTGTCAGAGTCACTTCGTGGTCTGCAGGTTCACCAAAGTAAAAAACGTCCATCTACAAAGGGCCCAGTTCATGACCGGGAAACACCCAGCGTGACGAGGCGATATGTTGTAGACCACTGCGAGATGGCAGCAGCAGGAGGAGATCGTCGGCTTGCCGGTGAGCGGGTCCTTGTTTTTGGCAGTGGAAAAATCGCAGACGCTGTTGCCGCTGAAATACGTCAACGCGGAGCAGATGCTGTTGTTGCTTCGTGCGGGGGGTACTCTGAGGCCAAGCAATTCATTCAACAGCAGGAATCGATCGGGGCAGTGACGCATCTTGTTATAGCGAGCGCTGCTGGAAAATCGTCTGCCGGCACGTACAGCGATCTTCAGGTACTCCTTGAATCCGTATTTTTTACCTGCCAGCAATGGATAATCAAGCGTACGGAAGCAGGTGACATTCGTGATGCAACACTCACTGCCGTGACACGGCTCGGTGGGCAGTTTGGTATCGATTCTCACATTGATAATGTTGCGGGTGGTGGGCTGACTGGCCTGTTCAAAAATATTGCAAGAGAATTTCCAGATTTACAGGTTCGTGTGGTTGACCATGCGAGAGAGGCACGTCCATCAGAGATTGCACATTCAACAGTCACAGAACTGTGTACGAAAAGTGACATTATTGAAGTCGGTTATCGAGCAGCAACGCGCCTGCAGATGGCTTCACAAGAAGCAATAGTGCCTGAGGTCACAACGCCGCTTGAGGCTGTTTCTCGCGGTTCTGTCTGGCTTGTGACGGGTGGTGCTCGCGGTGTGACCGCTGCCTGTGCCCGAGCCTTCGGGAAGCAGTACGGACTTCGTCTCGCACTTGTTGGTTCGACAGAACTTGTGGTTGTTGAACCAAGATGGCTCGACCTGGATGATGCTGGAATGAAGACGCTCAAAGGTCGTCTTATGGTGGAGGCAAAGCAGCGTGGAGAAGATCCTCGTCGTACTTGGACGGTAGTAGAAAAGACAATTGAAATACGGCGATCATTAGCGGCATTCGACGCAGAAGGAATTGAAGCACATTACTTTCCGTGTGATCTTTCCAACCAAGAGACGGTGCGACAAATGGTTGCTGATGTACAGCATCAGGTCGGTCCAGTGCGAGGGATCGTGCATGGTGCAGGTTTTGAATCTGCATGCAGATTTGAAAAAAAGACGCACGCAGGATTTTCTGCCACGGTGTTCCCCAAAGCACTCGGTCTTGAGTACCTGCTGGCTGCAACAGATGAAAAAATGCTTGGGGCAGTGATTGGCTTCGGGTCAACCAGCGGTCGCTTCGGTGGTCACGGGCAGGCTGACTATGCGATGGCAAATGATCTTCTGGCCAAAATAGTTGGCCGTGTTCGAGCAGATAGAAATATTCCAGCAACGGTATTCCATTGGCATGCCTGGGACGAAGTTGGAATGGCAAGTCGACCAGAGAGCCGGTTTGTACTGGAGCAATTTGGACTAAAATTCATGCCGCTTGCTGAGGGCGTACAACATTTCCTTGATGAGATTGCCTCTGGTCTTTTAGTGTCAGAGGTGATTGTGACTGAGCCAGCTTTTTGTGAAGCGGCTGGTGTCACGAAAGCTGATGCGAAGGAAAAAGGTACAGGTGGAATTGAGGCGATTGGCAGTCTTGTCAAAAACGTCAATACAGCTGGAGAAGGAGCCTCGGTACGCGTAGACTTGGACCCAACACAAGACATGTTTCTTGTTGAGCACACTCAATATGGTCGCCCACTTTTGCCAGCGGTTATGGCCGCTGAACTCATTGCCCAGTCTGCACTGGCCGCTGGTGCCACACGAGCTGTGCGAGAGATTCGAGACGTTACAATCCAGCGACCATTTGGCTTTTCAACGGCCACCAAGCGAGAAGCCACGATAACTGTTGGGCAAAACAATGGCAGTGGAGAAGTTCCTGTTGTTGGGTGGGCGGCTGTTCAGAATACAGCAGGCCGTGAGTTAGGTGATCCTCGGGAGCATTTCAGCGGAACAATTGCCGTCGATTCTCAAGGAACGATAGAAAACGTTCTTGATGAGCAGCTCTTTCCATTCAATCCAATGGTGTATCAGGAAGACGCACCACTACGGCATGGGCAATCATTCCGAACGCTTTCGGGTCTGTTTCTCGATCGTAGTGGCGGGTGGGGTCGAGTGACCGCACCAGATCCAAATATCGTTGCAGCACCACGTGGTGCTGACGGTTGGACAGTACCAATTGCCCTTCTTGATGGCTGTATTGTTGGTTGCGCTGTCTACTCCTACATCTTGCTTGGTAAGCGGGTGGAGGTTCCACTGCGTTTCGAACGGCTACGGTTTGCTGATACTGCACGCAAGAATGAGAAGTGCACAGTCAGAATGTTCTATCGCTCGCATGACGAGAGAGAAAGCATTTATGACTTTACTCTGTATGGCAGTGACAGCCGCCCTATTCTTGCTCTTGATGGGCTTCACCTTGCATGTGTGCCGTCACGTCAGGAGTCATAATGATTGTTCGACTAAACTGTTTTTATTGTTGTGTAATTTGTCAGCAGGGAGATGGTGATGTTCATTAGTGACACCCATCTTCCGCAATTGTTGCCAGCAAAGGCATACAGCGATGAAGGTTGGTACAAGCTGGAATGTGAAAAGGTTTTCCATGATGCATGGTGGGCCGTCGCGTTTTCTGTCGAACTTCAAGACGACGGTGATTTCCTGACAGTTGAACTGCCATGTGGGCCAGTTGTACTGTGGCGACGAGATGGAGTGATACGGGCATTTCTCAATGTGTGTGCCCATCGCCTGTCGCGTGTAACATCGAAAGCAAAAGGCTGTTGCAAGACACTCGTCTGTGAATATCACGGGTGGGAATACTCGGCATTAGGGAAGACACAACGTATTCCAGATGCACCGTCCTTTCGGCCTTTGGAGAAAGATGGCCTCGGGCTTCAGCAACTCTGTGTAGAAGTAGTGGGCGGTATTGTTTTCGTTTCGCAATCAGAAGATGCTGCAAGCATTCGGTCTCATCTCGGTCAGGAAGAAACCAACAGGTTGTGTCATCGTGATCGGTATCCGGGAAGAGTGATATATCAGGCAGATCTCGATATTCCTGTGAATTGGAAAGTTCTTATAGAAAATAATCTGGAAAGCTATCACGTTGGTTGTGTTCATCGCGCGACGCTTGGTGGGATTCCTGAGGGAGATCTTTGTACGCACAAAATGATTCCTGGTGGATCAATGTTTTTTGGTCCTGGTGCCAGTGATGTCGTGTCGGCTGCTGGGCGGCAGGTCGCAAAGAAGACTCATGGGGATGTGGAAAGTCTGTATATCCACGGCATTGCGTATCCAACATTTATGTGGACACCAGAAGCGTTGGGTACAAGTTTTCAGACGGTGATACCGACGGGGCCGAAGTCCTGTCGGATCATGTGGCGAATTCTCGCTCTTCAGGGTGATCGGAAACGACGGTTGCTGAATTTTCTGGCGAGGTGTATTGCCAAAGTTCAAGCCGGTTTCTGGCGACGCGTTGTGAATGAGGATGTAGAGTTCCTTCCGTCTGTGCAGATTGGTGTCGAGTCACAAATACAGCCTGGTGAAGGGTTAATTTCGAGACGTGAAGAACGAATATTTCACTTTCAAAAATGGTTGGTAGACCGAATTGGGTACGTCAAGACAAATGATTTTGTTGGTTCAGCATAAGGGTGATATTTCATGATTGATCTAAGTGGAAAAGTTGCACTAGTCACTGGTTCAAGCCGAGGGATTGGGCGTGCCTGTGCGTTACGACTTGCGGAGGCTGGTGCTGATGTTGTGGTGAACTATGTCACAAGTAGCAATGAAGCAGAGCTTGTTGCCGAGCAGATCGCCGCCATGGGTCGCAACGCCGCATGTGTTCGAGCTGATGTGAGCCATGAAGACGATGTTGAGGAGATGCTTCAGTTTGTGTCTGAGAAATTCGGTCGGCTCGATATTCTTGTGCACAATGCAGCTACCGGTGGATTTCGACCGCTTTCTGTAACAACTCAACGTCACTTTGATGCAGCGATGCATACGAATGTCATGTCACTCGTCCACCTGCTCAAAGCGGCATCGCCAATGCTGCAGCAGGGCACCGGGAGGGGGAAGGCAGTTGTGCTTTCGAGTCACGGGACGCACATGGCACTTCCTATGTATGGAATCATTGGTGGTTCAAAGGCAGCGCTCACCGCACTGGCTCGGCACTGGGCGCTTGAACTCGGTGATGAAGGAGTCAATGTCAATGTCGTTGAGGCAGGGCTTGTTGAAACTGATTCGACAAAACGGCTGCCCGGAGCGGATCAGATGTTTGCCGGTCGTGAAAGTAAGACCATGACAGGTGAACGAATGCTCGAGGCCAGCGATGTTGCTGATGCCGTCCTGTTTCTCTCGTCACCCTTGTCTGACCTCGTTCAAGGACAGACGCTTATTGTTGATGGTGGCGCAGCGATTCATGTCTGATGGTACGTAAAAGGACACTGGGATATGGCAGACAATAATCATTACTTGATGCTGACGGGAGCTACGGGCTTGCTCGGCCGTTCACTTCTGCGAGATCTTGCTGCGGCTGGACGGCGGATAGCCGTACTCGTTCGTCCGGGTAAAGTTGCTTCGGCAGTGCAAAGAATTGATGAGCTACTGCTCGACTGGCAGGAAGTTGCTGCTGCGGATGTTCCATTTCCCGTCGTGTTGACTGGTGATATCACTCAGCCTGGACTTGGTCTTACTCATGAAGAGACCGAGTGGGTTGCCCTCAACGTCGATGAACTAATTCACTCTGCGGCAAGCCTTTCGTTTCAAAAAAGGGAAAGTGACGGAGAACCATACCGCAGCAATGTGGATGGAACTGCGAACGTTCTTGCGTTCTGTAAAACGACTGGTATTCGTCGGCTCCACCATGTATCGAGTGCATACGTCTGCGGTCTTCGAGAAGGGCGCATTCTTGAGAGCGAGTTAGACGTCGGTCAGACCCCCGGCAACGATTATGAACGTAGCAAAATTACTTCAGAAACAGCTGCGAGAGAAGCTGAGCATATTGAAACCTGTACGGTTCATCGTCCAAGTATCATTGTCGGAGATCTGCTCCATGGGTTCACTAACACGTTTCATGGTTTCTATAAGCCTCTTCGTATTGTTCAACCATTTGTAGAGGCCTTTATGGCCGTTTCCGTTGAGTCGAGTTCACTTCTTGGTGTACTCGGTATGACAGGAGACGAACGGAAAAATCTGGTCCCTGTTGATTGGGTCTCAGCCGTTATGACGCGGATCATTCAAGATCAGACATTGCACGGGCAGACGTATCACCTGACATCAACACACCCAACACCAGTCAGCCAGCTCTATGATGTTTTCGCATCACTTGTGGCTGAGTTGGCAGAGCAGGCGCGCAGAAGTGGTGGCGGAGGGAAGAAAGCCAGCGGTTTTGACACGTCGTCTCTTGCAAAGCTTTTCGGAGATCAGATGCATGTATATCGCGCGTATTGGCGAGATGATCCTGCCTTTGATTCGACTGCCACTCATCACGTTGCAGCCGATCTTCCATCACCGGTCTTAGATGACGATGCCATTCGGCGTTTATGTCGATTTGCGATTAAGCACTCTTTTCACTGGCCGCCGGTGACTCGGTCAGTTGTAGTTCCTGACGCACGTGGGCTACTCGAGCAGCGTCTTGGTCAGGCACGCTGGAAATCTGATGTCGAGTCAGAACAGCGTTTTGGTTTGGCAACAATTGGCCCTGGTGGAGGTCAGTGGACACTCTGTTGTCAGAGCAATCGTCCTGTTGAGTTACGTGTTGGGTTGCCAGCAGATGACAGCCCGGTCGTATGGGCATCGTCGCAGGTGATTGAGCAGCTTCTGGCCGAGGAGAGTGACCCGACCTCTGCGCGGCTGCACGGCGCGGTGACTGTGGAAGGTGGGGATGAACAACAGCGACAACAGGTTCTTGAGATGATGAGTCGGTTGTCAGAGTATGTTCCGGCTGGTGGAAAGCCCTTGCAGCCACGCTAACGGACATTCTTCAGAACGCGTGGAGCCTGCCGAATCAATGCCGGCCGCTTGATAGTCTCTTTGGTGGACACGGGGGAAGGAAATGAGGCGTTCAAAAGAGCTCGCTGGAAGTGACTGACGGCATGATTTTCCTCATTTCGTTGCGTTTTTACAAATCGGTGAGCTTTTGGTGCCAATCTGCTGCGTTGCCCGAACTGCCTACAATTAAGAGTAATAAAAGGTTGCAGACATACATATTAAATTGAATAGTTAGGTAATGGAGTCAGTTCAATACTCTTCGATCTGACACTGCCAAGTACTTACGGAGTTAGGAATGCACCTCAGTCGTCGGCATGTATTACAAGGAGTGGGCTCGCTTATCGCATTGCCTGCTCTTGAATCACTTGGCTTTCGCCGCTTTGCACAGGGTGCCGCAACGAGCCTAAGCGGACCCTCCAAGCGTTGTGTGTTTATGAGCATCGGCTTTGGAGTTACCAAAGAAACGTGGTATCCCGACATCAATCAAACGGGATCTGACTACGAGTTGTCCGAAGGGCTTTCCCCACTTGCTCGTCACAAGTCCGATATCACCGTCGTGCAGGGTTGCTCCAACCAATTTGCAAACGAAGCGCACTGGGGCAGTACCTTCTGGCTCACTGGAGCCAACCGGTATTCAGTTCCAGGCCAGAATATGGCCAACACCATCTCCGCTGACCAGGTCGTTGCGCAGCACCTTGGGCAAGATACTCGCTTCTCATCGATTCAACTGAATAGTTCTGCCGTTGAAGGCCATGGCCCCGGACAATCTCTGGCCTGGGATGCTCGTGGGAAACCCAAGGCTGGCAGTAACGATCCAGTTCAGGTTTTTCATAAATTATTTTCAGCAGATGACATGCCTCTTGAACAACGGCAGGCAGCTATCGCCCAGAAGCGTAGTGTTCTTGATGCTGTAGTGAGTGAAGCCAAGCGAGTGCAGCACGGTCTCTCGCGCGAAGACTCAGAAAAGCTCGAAGAATATTTTCAAGGTATCCGTGATATCGAGACGCGTTTGAGCAAGGACGAAGCCTGGCTCGATGTCCCAAAAGCGAAAGCCCCACTTGGTGAGCCGGAACCCGGCCTGAAAGGGAAGGCTGAAATCGAGATTATGCAGGATCTCATGGTTGCGGCGTTGCAGACCGACAGTACTCGTTCGCTGACCTACCGTATGCCTGGTCAAAGCCTCTTGCAGAGTCTCGATGTCAAACCCAGTTCGCACAATGTAAGCCATTACTCGCCTGGCGAGCGGATGGAAGCGTCCAAGTTGCGTGACAAAACGCACAGCGAACTCCTCGCGAGGCTGATCGATAAACTGAAGGCTACGAAAGAAAAAGACGGGTCGAGTCTCTTCGACCATACCGCCGTGGCTTTTGGGTCAAATATTAGTTCCATCCATTACCTCACCAACTGCCCAACAGTTCTCGCTGGTGGTGGAGCCAACTTGAAACTCGGCCAGCACCTTGTCCTGCAGAAAGATACTCCGCTGTGTAATGTGTGGTTGACGATGCTGCAGGGAATGGGCATCAGCACGAATCACCATGGCGATAGCACCGGCGTTGTAAAAGAACTTCAATCGTAAGTGTCGCAACAGTGCTGGTGTCATACGCTGTTGGACCTTTCCTTGAATTCGCCAACTCGGTTGCACGAGACGCCAGTACATACAACTTAAGAATCAATCATGAACCGTTTTTCATTCCCAGTCTGTCTGGCCGTGTTGTGGCTCTGCACTTCATCCCATGCGGTGACGTCCGGAGTTCATTTTCCGCAAGAACATCAGACGTTCTTCAAGAAGCATTGCCTTGACTGCCATGACTCTGCAACACAGGAGGGTGGCGTTGACTTGGAAACACTTTCCTTCACCATTGCCACCATTGAGCAGGCGGAACGATGGCAGAAAGTGCTGAATGTTTTGAACTCGGGCGAAATGCCTCCCGAGGATTCCGAGCAACCAGACGGGTCTGAAAAGGCAGATTTCCTTGATGAACTCGCACAGACGATGGTCTCGGCTCGACGAAGTTTGGCTGATTCAGGTGGAAGGATCACCATGCGCCGACTCAATCGTCGAGAGTATCAAAACACGATCGAACAGCTTCTGGGTTTGAAGGTTGATGTTTCATCTCTCCCTGCCGATGGCGGTTCGGGTGCTTTTGATACCGTGGGTGCCTCTCAGTTTATTTCGAGTGATCAGATCGAGCAGTACCTGAAGCTTGGACGTAGTGCTCTAGACGAAGCCTTTGAGCGACAAGCTACCCGGCAACAGCCATCAAAAACATTTCGCGTTGAGCCAGAGAATACAGTCAACGTCCTGAGTCGTAAAAAAATTGCTGAGCAGGAGGAAATGTATCAGCGGTACCTCCTCTGGAAAGCAGAGGTTGATAAAGCAGCCCTTCTTCCAGAGAACGAAAAGCTGCTCGCGCAGCTTCGTGAGAAATACAACCTCGACGACCTTACCAACAGCATTCGACTGTATCAAAATACCGGGCTGCTCAAAGGTGCTCCGGATGCAACAAAGTTTGGGTTTAGAGATGGTAATAAGGCCTCCTTTTCATACCAAGGTGGCTACGACCGCACTCAAGCCTACATGAAGCAGTATCTCGATTTTCCAAACAGTGGTCGGGGTACGTATCTGAAACTTGCCTGGGGTATTCAGCGTATTGATGTTGTGCCTGACCCCAAAGACGTTCCGCCTGGCACGTATAAGTTGAGAATCCGTGCGGGTGTAGTAGAGGGGTCTGATCCTTCTCGTCACTTTATCGAGATAGGTCATCCGCAGCGTGTAAACGGAGTCCTTGCTCATTTCTCGGGCAAGCCACTTGCGGGTCTTCAGGTACTTGGCACGGAGGATAATCCTGAAATCATTGAAACAACTCTGGAGATTGGCACGAACACACCACGTGAGTTTGGCATTCAGGAACGCCAGCCCGAGAGTAGTAAAAAGATGCTCTCAAATGAATTTTACAGTTACAAGCGGGAAAACGGGTACGGTACCCCGCCTGCCATCTGGGTTGATTGGATTGAACTCGAGGGGCCTATTGCAGGATCGGCGATGGTAGAGTCAGCAATCACTCGCGTTGAGCCAGAAAACACTGTCAATGGAAAGAACTTGGAAATCATCACGAGACTGGAAGACACCTACAAGGAGAAATGGATCCCCTGGAAAAAAGGGGTCGACAAGGCGTCTGAAGCGACAGAGAACCAGGGGATTGTGGCCGCCCTTCGCAAGCAGCACCCCGATTATGATTCCGATCCTGTCCTCAAGTATAAAAATGCTGGTCTTTTGAAAGGAGCACCTGATCCTCGCGACTATGGCGGAAGCGACCCAATCAATGCCGTTGCCGCCTTATATAGCCCCTACCGGCGATATCACAGTTACATGAAGCACTACGCCGAGCTTCCTCACAACGATCGGGGTGCCTACCTGCAACTTTCGCGCGGGATTCAACGCTTTGACATTCACCCCGATCTAAAAGAGGTTCCCTCGGGCAACTACAAGCTCAGGATTCGCCTCGGCGCGGTCAAAGGTTCCGATCCTTCCCGCCATTTCGTCGAGATTGGTCATCCCAAAAAACTCAATGGAACCTCACCCGGCTTCACCAAACTGCTTAGCACGCAACCGATATCCGGCACCATTGAGAACCCGGAGATCATTGAAGTCAATATCGAATTCGGGAAACGCACGCCGCGAGTAGTCGGCATCCAAGAGCGCCAGCCCAAGTCGGCAAAACTTGTCAGAGAGGATTTCG
>JAQWMC010000108.1 GCA_029246985.1 Pirellulales bacterium | reverse complement strand
GCATGAAATACGGATAGCTGCTTTTGATAACCGTGGAGCAATTATTCGTGAGGCAGATGGTGCCTCAGTTTCGGCATGATAAGCAACCTGTGCGTCAGCATGTCTAGTAAAGACTTTGTTTTGCGTATCACAAAGAAGGTTATTGAAATGCCTCGAAAGTATTGTTTTCGTAGCTGTTGTCACGGTTGTTATAGATTCCTCGTTTGTTAATTCTCCTTTTTGTAACGTGCGCTATGCCTGAAGCATTTGATCAGCCGAGGACAATTCGTTTCGGAAAATATATTCTGGCCGATAATGCCATCAAGTGTCTCATTCGGTCGCAGCGGGCTCCAGCAAGAACATTGACTATTTCTGAATTTCGTCATGAGTACCCAGAGAGTTCTCGTCTCGTTCGAGTGAAAGAACCTGTTTGCGTAGATTCTTTCTGTTTTGATTCGTGGACGGAAGATGAACAGCTGTCAGTCAGCCACTTGCCTGAAAAAGAAATCCCTGAGACTTCTGTTCTTGTCGTTCCCTCTGGCAGGATAGTGGGCCGAAAGGGAGATGTTGATGTGCCAGTGGAAGATGTTCGGCTTCGATATTCAAAAGATTTATCGGAAGAAGCCGGTTGGTTTGCTCGAACCATACGCTTCGGGAAACTGAATCCACGCTTTTGGAAGCGTGTTGCTGAAAATTCATTGCGTCAGCGATTCGTGCCGTTGGTGTCTCAATGTTCTGGGCGGGTGGCAGTATTGAATTGTAATGGTTCCCATAATTATTTTCATTGGATTGCTGAGGTGCTGCCCCGCTTATGGACTCTTTTGCAGAGTGGTGAGCAGGCTGATTGGTATGTTGCTGATTGTTATTCGCGATGGCAGCGGGCTTCACTTGCCGCCCTTGGCGTCCAACTTGATAGAGTCATTCAGCCTCATGCGACGTTTCATCTTGAGGCAGATGAAATTCTGGTGCCGTCGTTGCAAGCGACGCAGGCTATTCCGCCGATGGCACAGGGGCTGGCAAAAGGGCTTCTTGGTCTTCAGGATGCCAATGATAGCGAGCCAAAACGATTGATTTATATTGAGCGAGCACATTCACGTCGTCCTGTTAACGCTGATGAGTTTTCAGCATGGCGACGGAAGCATGGTTTCGATGATGTCTGGCTTGAGGACATGTCGTTTGCAGAGCAAATTGCCCTATTTCAACAAGCAAAAGTTGTTCTTGGAGTTCACGGTGCCGGCCTTACAAATATTATTCATTGCAGGCCGGGAACGCTTGTGGTTGAGTTCATGCCAGCCGGTCTCAATCGCCCGTGCTACCCAGTGCTCAGCCAGCTTTTCAATCTCCGTCATGTCGTGATTAATGCACCACGGGTTGGACGTCGGCACGGCATACAAGTCTCTATTTCTGTTTTAGATCAGATACTGGAGAAATTTAGTGAACCGTCTTAAGTCTGTTGTGTTCTGAATCGAGAAAGAGTTTTCTGACGAAAAGCGGTCTGTATTCTTACGAGCAGCAAGAATGTTCCGCCTTGATGGACGAGCAGGGTTCAGCTTCAACCGGGCGATCGATGGGTGGTTTTCCATAACACTCCACCATTCCTGCTATAGCAGCTAGGTATTCATTGAAATGTGGGTCCATAGTACAAGCCTCCATGTTTAGTACTGAGAAATCCTTCGCAATCTGTACGCGAGCAGTTCGGTGTTTGTTCGCTGGTATGAAAAAAAGAGAGACTTTGGGTGCTTTTTCCGGCCGCTGGCCTGCAGGAAAACTAGGGTGGTACTTCAGTGACTGAAGTACCACGTGACGGTGGAGTTGCCTTGGGAGATGGTGTGCACCCTTGGAGAGTCTTCTTGAGAAAGCTGTATGGGCTCAGTCGACAGAAAGTCCGTAGTCAGCCAGGACATCGCGCAGACGGGCTGTGGGGGCTGCTTCGAGTGGCACCAGAGGGAGTCGCACATCTCCAGTGTCACGGCCAAGCATTCTCATGGCAGCTTTAATTGGGATTGGATTACTTGCCAGTCCGAGCAAGTCACGCCCAAGTACGAAAAGTCTTTGATGAAGCTCTTGAGCCCTCCCAAGATCGCCTTGGTCAAAGGCATCGAGAAGTGATTTCATATCGCTCGGTACGATGTTTCCAACCACTGAGACCACGCCTCGTCCGCCAACAGAGAGTAACGGAAGCGTCATGCTGTCATCACCGGAAAGAACCGTAAGGTCTGTGCCCGAAAGTACTTGGGAAGCCTGGTCCATTGAGCCAGTTGCTTCTTTCACCATGGCTATGCCTGGAAGTTCAGAAAGTCGAAGGATTGTTTCCGGTTCAATGTTGCGGCCAGTACGGCCAGGTATGTTGTAAACACAAATAGGGATAGAAACGGCTTCGGCTATCGCTTTGAAGTGCTCGAACAAACCTTGCTGGGTTGGGCGGTTGTAGTACGGGCCAACAACGAGAGCCGCATCAGCCCCCGATTTTTCGGCGTACTGTGTCAGTCGAATAGCCTCGGATGTAGAGTTGCTCCCGGTCCCTGGCATCACCAGAGTTTTGCCTTGAGCGGCTTGAATGCTCTCGCTGATGACCTGCTCATGTTCTTTGTGAGAGAGGGTAGGGGACTCACCTGTTGTTCCAGCCGGGCAGATGGCAGTAACACCCGCCTCGACTTGAAATGCGACCTGTTCGTTCAGTCGTTCAACATCAACTTTTCCATCACGAAAAGGTGTCACAATGGCGACGGAAAGACCGGCGAACTGTTCAGCACGCGTAGGCATGGAGAGTCCTTTTTTTGCTTGTTATGTTGAAATATTCTTGAGGTCAACGGTTCACACCTGCCGGAAGTCACCGGCGCTCTTCTCGCGAGGATACGTGTTTCGTGAAAAGGCCGCAAAGGGTGGCAGTATGGCAGGCATTTTTGTGGTAACGTCGGGAGCAAGTGGGCTCTGAAAGAACTATGGTAGAAATCTTTGAACGTATGCGAGATGGTGAGCAGCAGATTGGTGCACGGCAGCCGGTTCCTTCGCATGCTGCCACAGTGATTGCGAGAAAGGTTCTTCGTACTGGATTTGAGGATAAGGTTCCTCTCGCAACAAAGCCATGTCTTGGCATCGTACTTGGTACAGGGATGGGGTCGTTGGTCGATCATCTTGAAGAGAAGATGACTGTCGACTTTTCGGAACTTGGATGGCTTCCGTCAGCAACAGCCATAGGTCATGCTGGCCGACTGGTTTGGGGCCACGTTGAGAATCAGTCAGTGGTGATGCTGCAGGGAAGGGTACATGCATATGAAGGACAGCCTGTTGAAATGCTGTATCGGGGCATTGAACTTTTTGCGGCGCTTGGAATTGAGCAAGTGCTTCTCACCAATGCATCTGGAGGATTGACTTCAGATCTTGTGGTTGGTGAGATTGTTATTCTGAACGACCATATTGATTTTGTCAGGAATGCGTTGGCTGCAGAGTATCTGAAAACAAACGGTTCTCATGTATACGATGAATTGCTGTCAGCTGGAGCCGTGCGCACTGCACAGGTGGCTGGTCATCGCTGTCGGCGAGGTATCTATGCCTATTGTCTTGGTCCCAACTATGAAACCCGAGCAGAATACCGGATGCTGAAGATGCTCGGTGCTGATGTTGTCGGGATGTCAACGGTGCCAGAAGTCATCGTCGCCAGAAGTTTTGGAATGCGTGTTGTGGCAGCATCAGTCGTAACGAATCTCGCAGACTCAATGGACAGTGAGGATCGGCAGCCAACAGATGGTGAGGATGTATGCCAGACGGCCGCTTCTGCTACGAATGGAGTATGGACAATTGTTCGGGAACTTCTGGGTGAAATATGAGGTCCGGTGCTATGTTGCTTCTTACAAACGACGATGGAATTCATGCGGAGGGACTGCGTGCTCTGGAAAAAGCGGCTCACCAATGGCAGGCAGATGTAATTACCGTCGCCCCACTCGAGCCCCATTCGGGCTGTGGTCATCGGGTCACAGTAGACCGGCCACTGGTGCTCACGCAGGTGGAAGAAAACCGATACTACGTGAATGGGACCCCCGCAGACTGTGTGCGACTGGCTTTTGCCACACTCGAACTGGATCAGCCAGGTTGGGTTCTTTCAGGAATTAATGCTGGCGGAAATCTTGGTGTTGATATACACCATTCAGGCACAGTTGCTGCTGCACGTGAAGCTGCACTTCATGGTTGGCCGGCAATAGCATTGTCGCAGTATCACCGACGAGGGAAGCCTATCGACTGGGACATTGCATCATCGTGGGCAGGAGCTGTTTTTTTAGCCATTCATGGTTTTCCACCACTCGAACCAGGCCAGTTTTTGAACGTCAACTTTCCTCATCTAGACAAACCTCAGGCAGATCATCCCCCACCGATTGTTGCCTGTGATGTTGACCCTTCTCCATTGCCTTTGCAGTTCATTGCTCATGACGATGGGTGGATGTATCGAGGCAAGTACCAGGACCGACCAAGGCAGCCAGGGAAAGATGTTGATGTCTGTTTCGGTGGTCAGATTGCGTTGTCTCGGGTGGATGTCGTTTAGTTTCGCTCGAGCGTATTGATCTCGACATCGAAAACTCGCACCTGAGACCATTTTTCTGCGTTGTCAGCAATGAACTGCTGATGGCGGTCTGACGTCTGGTACGTGTCATGAGTAGCGTGTGACTCAAAGATGATTTCAAGGGCGACGTCGAAAGTTCTATCGTTTACTTGTCGGTCATATTCACGTGCACATGTACCAACCGCAAATGAAAGTACTCCTGGATGGTTTGTCAGGTGTGTTTGGCAGGACTCTATCAGTGATTCGATAGAGTCCTTGTCTTTCATTGTGAAGTAAACGGCGTGTGAAAGCATGATTAAGTTCTTTCCCTTATCTTTTTTTATGGTGCACTATGTTGTCAGTGGTTCGATTCATCACACGTGATTTGGATTGTCTATTATGAGACTTGTGCGTGATCGAAACGCGTTTGATGGTATTACGTAAGCTCGGCTCCGTCGGGTGTTGCTGGTGATCTTCGTGGAACAGAGGGCCCGATAACAGATTCAACTTCACTGTCATCAAGCATCTCTCGAGAGATGAGTTCCTCCGTAAGGGTATCCAGTTTTTCGCGATTGTCGGCAAGCAATGCGTCGGCCCGCTCGGCAGCAGCAGAGAGAATGCGTCCCACTTCTTCATCGATCACTTGCGCAGTGTGTTCGCTGAAGTCACGTTGTTCGTAGACATCTCGTCCAAGAAACGGATGTTCATTTGATGTCTGGCAGGCGAGGGGCCCGACTCGTTCACTCATGCCCCAGTTTGACACCATCTTGCGGGCCAGGCGAGTGGCCTGGGTCAGGTCGTTTTCAGCACCAGCGGAAAATTCACCAAAGACCAGTTTTTCGGCTGACCGTCCCGCCAGAATAAAAGCCAAACGATTATGCAGGTCGGATTCACCGATATTCATTCGGTCTTCTTCGGGAACCAATTGTGTCACGCCAAGAGCCCGCCCGCGTGGAATGATTGTAACTTTGTGTAGTTTGTCGACACCAGGAAGAAGCCACGATGCGAGGGCGTGTCCCGCCTCATGATAGGCAGTCATTTTTTTCTCATGGCCGACCAGAACCTCTTCACGTTTGGGGCCCATGAGAATCTTGTCTCGAGCGTGGTCAAAGTCGGACGCATCAACATGTTCTTTATCATGTCTGGTTGCCCATAGTGCAGCTTCATTGACGAGGTTACGGATGTCAGCGCCAGTCAGGCCAACAGTTCCCTCTGCAAGCCGTTTCATGTCAATATCATCAGCCAGTGGAACATTTTTTGTGTGCACCTCGAACAAGGCGATCCGTGCTTTTTGGTTGGGGCGATCTACTGTGACATGGCGATCGAAGCGTCCTGGGCGAAGGAGCGCGGGATCCAGCACGTCGGGCCGATTTGTTGCTGCAAGCACAATTACTGACTCTGTCGGGCTGAAGCCATCCATTTCACTTAATATTTGATTCAGTGTTTGTTCCCGTTCATCGTGGCCGCCGCCAAGTCCGGCTCCTCGAATTCGTCCAACAGCGTCAATCTCATCAATGAATAAAATCGCTGGCGAGGCTTCTTTGGCGGTCTTGAATAGGTCGCGCACTCGTGAGGCACCAACGCCAACAAACATCTGGATAAATTCACTTCCCGAAATGGAGAAAAACGGAACGCCGGCCTCACCTGCAACCGCTCGCGCAAGAAGAGTTTTTCCAGTGCCAGGGGGGCCCATCAAAAGTACGCCTTTGGGGACCCTTCCACCAAGTCGTTGGAACTTTTTCGGGTCTTTTAGAAATTCGACAATTTCTTTGAGGTCCTCTTTTACACCGTCGAGCCCAGCAACGTCAGCAAACGTCGACTGCTTGTCTTCTGTGTTGAATCGTTTGGCAGGAGACTTGGTGAAATTGCCAAGGATGCCAGATCCGCCGAGTGGATCCCGGGCGCGTCGCATAGAAATCCAGAAGGCACCCATAAGCAAAAGGGGAATAAGTAGGTAGATTGCAAGTAGAAATCCGGTGCCATCAGTTGGCTGTTTGACGACTGTACGGACGTTGTGCTTCAGCAGGAGGGAATCGAGCCCGTCGCCAACGAGATACTGAGAGACTTCGACAGTGAAGCGTCGAGTTCCCTCAGGCGAATCCACACGTTCCTTTGGCGGAGTGATTTTAAAAGTTCCACGGACAGTGCTTCCAGTAATTTCAACATTTGTGACATTGTCAGCTTCAACCTCATGAATGAATTGGTCGTAGCTGATAGGGAACGAGCCACCGGTCTGTTCTCGAAAAAGAATAGTGACAAATGCGAGTCCAAGAAGAACAAGCAGAACCACGGCAGGTCCACCCATTGGCTTACCGAACAGCTGGGGGATAGACTTTGGTGGCTTTGGTCGTTTTGCCGGTCCAGGTGGCGGCGCTGTGTCCATGAAGAGAAATTCCTGTTCAAGATAATAGGGTGCAATACACTGAAAGCCATCGTCTGGCATCAAATACAGTTTAGCAGGGTGTAACGGGGTGTATTGAGAGACGAATAGACGTCCAGTGCATAGTAATTCGGAAAACCTAGCCTAATGTGTTTTCAGTCGAAGAAGGAGATGCCCACAAAACCCACGAGCTTTGGGGTGGTTGCAATCATTCGACGAGGCGATTTATTCCTTGCAATTCGCAGGGGTGAAAGTCTCCGTGCTGGTGGAAAGGTCTGTTTTCCAGGTGGTCATGTTGAGGCAGGAGAGCACGATAGTGAAGCAGTGACTCGAGAGTGCCATGAAGAACTCTCAATTGAAGTCGTACCACTGAATGAGGTTTGGAAGAGTGTGACAGACTGGGGGACGTCGCTCTCATGGTGGACAGTTGAACCGCTTCAACCCTGCTGTCCAATTCCCCATCCAATTGAAGTTCAGGAATTCTTCTGGCTTTCTCTTGATGACATGATCGCACACCCAGATCTGCTTCCAGGAAATCAGATATTTCTTGAGCACGTCAAGTCCGGAGACATTCAGCTTTAATAGCTACTTGTTGGAAGGTGGCGGGTCATCTTTTTCACTGAGCGTTTGTTCAAGAAGCGGAAATTCCTCGAGCAGTATCTTCTCGAGCTGTAAACCAGGTGTGATCCGTGGTGGTGGAAACTGTGGTGGATTTTTCGCCTGCTCAAGAAGAAGCTTGAACCGATTCTGTTGACGCGTCGATGCCGGCGGCGGCTGAGGCAGTTCAAAGCTTGCTGGATTCACTCTTTGGGCTTGAGGGGGGGGGACTACTGACCGTGATTGAGGCTTTTCCTTTAGAGGGAGTGCAGCAAGCCACGTTACAAATAATTCTTGCTCATGCGCTGTTAAGAGTTCTTTTTTTGGGACAGATGCGTTGGTTCTTTTGTCGTGATGATTCAGGATTTTAGAGAGAAACGTTCGGTCTCGTGATTTGTGTTGGACGGATGTCGTAATACTGTCAAGATTTGTCAGGGTTGTTCTCTGGTTAGCCTGCCCGTGGATTGGTCCGCGCAAGAGTTTCGGTTCTGCTCCCTGTGAGCCACCATGGCACGCGCCAGCCGCACATCGGTTCAGAATTAGTGGCTGGATAGCGCGAGTGAAGCTCCCGAGAACAGCAGGATGAACTTCTTGCCTGCCAGACTTTGCAGCGAAAGCTGTGCACGAAAAACTTAGCAATGTCAACAACCATATTCCAGCATGGTGCTGGTGCAGATTCGACATTTTGTCGCTGTCCTTTCGGAGTGAACGTGAAGTGAATCGCGGAGAGACTAGGCGGATTGAGAGCTTGGATCAACGCCATCCAATGACGCCTTAGGGTTTCTGGGCTCTGCTTATGACAAGATGGGCTGGAAAACTCACCTTGAGAACGGTACAAGAGAGAATCTCAGAGATCGGGCAGATATGCTTTCGATCAAAGTGAAAATATCTTTAATCAACACACTGGAGATGAGACGGATGGACCAGACCTTCGTAATGTTCAAGCCTGACTGCATTGAGCGTGGGCTCCTGACAAAGGTTATGAGTCGGTTCGAGGATAAGGGGCTTCGGCTTGTTGCCTTGAAAATGCTTCGTGTGACGCCCGAACTTGCAAAACAACATTATGCAGAACATGTTGAAAAGCCGTTCTATCCGAGCCTCGAGTCTTTCATTACTGCAGCGCCAGTCGTTGCTGCAATTTATGAGGGGCTCGATGTCGTGCGAGTGGTCCGTGAGATGCTCGGAGCTACAAGTGGACTGAAGGCTGCCGCCGGGACAATCCGCGGTGATTTCTCTGCAAGTCGTCAGATGAATCTTGTGCACGCGTCGGACTCAGCAGAGTCAGCCGCACGAGAGATTGGTATCTACTTTAGCGAAAAGGAAATTGTCGCGTGGGAGCCACGCTGTGACGATATGCTTCGGGCCGCGGATGAGGCCTAGGTGGACGCGGGTTGTATTTTCTTCGTCATCCTGAAGGAGCCGAGCATTTTATTTGGTAGGCGCTGACCAAAGATCGAGATGGGTCGTGTCAGGCGTAGGGAAAACATTTTCTGGAAGTACTGTTGAGAGTAGCCGGCTGCCATTTCCTTTTGGTTGTGCAATCAGGCCAAATCCGAGAAGTCGTTTCCAGCGGCAGTGATTTTTATCAAGAGAGTAGCCGCGGGCATTGTTGTAATAAGTGCTCTTAGGATGTTCTCGAGGAATACCAAGAGCAAGGGGCTCCGAGGGAACAAACCGGTACAGGTCGGTTGAGATTATTTCATGACCGGTCTGTGTATCTTCCAGAAGGAATACTGGATGTGAACCATTTACTGGCCTGGAGAATAAGTGAACCGCTGGCTGGATTCCTGCTGGTGCCGTTTCAACAACCCGGTTGTCCACGAGATAAACCGGCACACGAGGGGTGTCGGTGGTGGAAAATCGAAGAAGACCGTAATCAACGTCATCAACAAGTGATTGGGCAAGTGCAGCAGCGTCGTTGCGTTGGTTGACCACCAGGAAGCTGCGATACCAGATGCTCTCCCCAGGTCGAAGCGTCAGGCTGGGTATCATCTCAATCACATCGTAGTTTCGAAACGAGTTTTCAGGGCGTGTCTCCCAGTCTTTCCAGATACTGCTGTACAGCTGAGGGTAATGGGCCAGGAAATCTCGTAGCATACCACCGCCGCGTTGAGTGTACGGCTCGCCCAGTTCTGCTTTGGCCTGCTCCTCTTCAAGATGTTTGTCACGACCAAACACAAGCGCGAGGCTTGCAGAATCCTCATCTTTTGAAACGCTTGCGATTTTCCAGCCACCAGTTTTTCGTAAGGATATCGTGCCGTCTGGTTTTTCATCCGGAAAAAACGCATCGCGTGGTTTGAGTGTGTTGTCTGGTGAGCTAATGGCATGGTAGGGGAGACTTGTATGCCGCGTGCCGCCCCACGGTGCATTCAAAAAGTCAAAGACAATGTCGTCACGAGGGCTGAAGTTGTGAACGACCCATGTGAGTTCAATGATGCCGTTGCCAATATCTCGAACCTGGTTGTAGTACAAGACGGGTGAGCGGTGGATTGTCCGTACCTGAGGAACGAGTCCCCATGTAAGAGAGCGATACCCTCTTTTGTCATTTGTTTGACTGGCGGCCAGCATTGGGCAGTAGAGGTTGTTGATTGTGCGGCTGTCAGGGACATACGCACCGGAATTATGAATGAAGAATGTGGACTTGTATGGAAGCGCGGTGAATGCCTCGAGGGTACTTTCCGGTACGTCTCCACTTCGTTGAATCGCTGTCAATCCGTTGTACTTGCTACACACTGTGACGAACTGCCAAACCTCGTCATTCCACGGTGAACGACTCGGTCCTTTGCCTGTACAGGATGGTGGTACGCTTTCGCCAAAGGGCCCCCTGAGAGAATAGACTTGTCCACCTTTTCCAATGCGAAGTGTGAAGGAGTTGTTCTCGTTCTGGTCGTGTTGGATTTGAGCATGAAAGACCTGTCTTTCATCGAGGCCCTCCGCCCAGAGGCTTGTGCTTGGCGTGTAATCAAGAGAAATCGAAGTGTTTCCCTGTTGACTTTTCTCGGTTGCTGCAACGGTGGGAGGGAAGACGTCGAGTATCTGTTGGTCGATGATCTCAGATGCAGTTGAGTTCGGGCCACAAGAAAAAAGAGTCAAGAGAGAAACGGAAATACCAATTATCATTCGTCGAACGAACGAGAGTGCATAGAAGGATGTCATGTGATGTCGTGAGATGTTCTGTGGGAATGTGGTAGCGGCAACGCCACGGGGTGGTAGGCAGGTGATGGGGTGGGACAATTTGTCGCTTGAAGGACCTGATGGCTTCGAGCCGAAAGTCTCATTTTGCTGGGCAGTTAAAATTGAGTGGGCGAAACTACTTTCATCCTTTCGCAAAGCCCAGGAAACAGCAGTTTGTTTCCTATTCAACAGCAATATCGAACTCGATGCCTCCACTTGGCACCGTGCATAAAAGTGACGAGTTCGCATCGCACAAGTTTTGTGGTACTTCGAGGTTTTTGAGTTCTGGCGGGCGGAAATCTTCTTCACTCCAGTCGTCAATGAATTGAATAAATAGAAGACTGTTTTCTTAATGATCCTTTGCTTCATTGACGTAGCACAATTCTTTGCACCACAGCGATGACTGTCAATCATGCATATGCCCGAGGGTTCTTGCCTTCCGGCCTTGAGAAAGTGCAAGGATTACTTTTTTTTCGGCAGAATGCCGCTTTGGTATGCCTTGCTGACTGCGGCTGGTGCGTTTGATACGCCAAGTTTTTTATAGATATGTGACACGTGTGTGTCGACGGTTGAGTAGCCGATGCCGAGTTGTGTTGCTATTTCCTTTTTGACGAGACCTTCGCTGAGCATGAGGAGGATTTCATTCTCGCGTTCAGTCAACGCGTTAATCTGGAATAATTCCTTTGTTGTCATTTTTTCAAGAATGAACTGGGCAACATTTTTGTCAAGGAAGCCACCTCCCTTCGAAACAGTACGGATTGCCTCGGTGATTTCTTTCAGCCGGGCGCTTTTAAGAAGGTAGCCAGAGACTCCGGAAGAAATCGCCTGCACAATATCGCTAGGTGCATCGGACTGTGACAGGATAATGATCCGTGTCGTAGGACTTGCTGCATGAATAAGTGGAAGGGCATCAAGCCCACTCATTCCTGGAAGCCGTAAATCAAGTAGGAGAATATCCGGCTGGTCCGACACATTGGTCGTTTCAAGTGTTCGGAGAGCAATTTCGGTTGTGCCGAAGAGCCCGGTGAGTTCCATGTCGGCCGCATCGTCTATTGCTAATGCGACGACGGTACGGTAGTCAACGTTGTCCTCAACAACCATGATTCGAATCATGGTGGAGTCTTTAGGGCCAGTCATAGGAATACTCGTGCTACTTTTATTGAGGGTGTTATAGCCACCAGGACTTTGTTTTTGTACGAAGTGTAATGCGTGTTCCCCCCTCTGGCCGGTCAGTTGTGACAACTGTTCCACGGAGGAGGCGGGCACGACGTTTCAGGGATTCTGGTGAAATTCTGGCGATTCCAGATTCTTTCGAAGGGAGGCCCTTTCCGTTGTCGGTCACTGTGAGTACGAGTTGTGTTGGGGTTGCATCAAGATTAGCTGTTACGTGTGTCGCTCCAGAATGCCGAATGACGTTCGCAAGACATTCTTTGAAAAAGAGAGCTACACCGATTTGGGTTTTTGGATCGAGAGATTCAAGGTGATCGCCCCCTTCAACGTGGATGGTGTATTCAATGTCACTTAGGAGACGACCTGCAATACGTTCTACATCAGCCGCAAGTCCTTCGTAGAGCCCTTTGGATTCAAGAAGATTAACGCACGCCTTGGCGGCCGTGCCACTTCGAGATGTCAGTTCATGGATTCGTTGAAAAAGTGGTGATAGTTGGTCGGGTTCGTGTATTTTTGTGCTCGCGAGGTCACTGCAAAGCGATATTGCGTGAAGGTTTGCACCCAACTCGTCATGGAGGTCGGCAGCAATTTGTTCACGAGTGTTATAGATCGCCCTGTGTTTTAAGAGTCTTTGGATGACAATAATTGCTGCGATACTTGCAGCAAGCAGGCAACTTAGCCAGAAAAGAAGTTCGATTGCAGCTTTCTGGCTCTGGTAGGCCGTGGTTAACGCGGCCTGAACAAGTGGGCGTTCGGTTTCGAGTTCATGGCGTCTGGCAAGTTGGTTGAGCCATGTTCGCGTAGGTAATATTTCTCCGTAGTAATTATTGCCATCGGTAATTGCGGGGAGTCGGTCTTGTCGTGAGATAAGTGCAGGGTTGAGACTGGTTGTGACTGTACTTGCAACAGCAACATTGTTCCCATCATTGAGGTACTCGATCTCTGCAAGTCCGAGACATCCTGATAATGCATCGGCTATCCGATCTGGTTCAAGAACCATTAGCCGAAGAAATTGGCAACATGTTGTTGGGAATTTCAGTTGAAGAATTGGGCCGGCATCAAATGCTGTTTTGAGTTGAAATTCTGCAAGTAGCTGTCCGTCGGTGAAGTCTTTCGTCTGTCCCCCAATGATCTGAAAGTGGCGGGGAATTCCGAAAGCGTTTGGGTGTGCGTGGGGGACGTTGTCACTGATGTCTGTAGCGTGCAAGCACACGCCATTAATGTGAATCGGTTTACCGAGGTTGATATCAATGTGGTGTGTGCTGCCAACAGGTATATCAGTGAAGAATGCGAGGCTTCGGCTGCCCGTGTTTGCATCCATTAAGTAGGGAACAACACCATCGACCAAAAATTGTGGATTTCGTGCGCCTTCGGGCGAACTATCCGAGGATGAAGACCCAACGGTACAGTTAAGACCTACATTTTGCTGGCCACAGAAAATAAGCATTTCTGCAAACTGTAGGACGTATCGGTCATCCCATGCTCGTTGTGAAAGTACGTTTGCTTCAAGCCGGACACGTGAGGCAACAACTGCTTTGCACGAAATTACCAGGGGAGACTTTCTAGGGAGAATCTGATCCTCTGCGGTGAAAGATGCCAGGAGAGTCTTGGTACCTTTTTTTTCATGGATGGCCCATATTTTGAACTCTTCAGGGAAGCCATCAGCCTCCACAGTGGAGTTTGGGTTGTGATACAGGGATGGAACAAGAATGATTTCGTTTATTGTCGTTTCGTCTTGAAGTGCAACTTCAATCCATTCTTGATGGCCGTCCGTGTTGTGGGACTGTGAGCGATATCCTATTGGCCCGATGCCGCTTAGAAGCCTTGGTTGAGCGAGGGAATCGAGTTCCTGGTCGATGGCGTTGAGTCGTTCTTCAAGACGGGTTGTTGCCCACGGACTTTGCAAGGTTCGTTCAGCAGATACCGCCAGTGTTGTTCCAAAGAAAAGAAAGAAGACACTCGTGTGATAGGTGAGCCAATTCATAAGAATTTGTCTTTTGGAACAATATCTAGTTATTAAGGATACTTCCTGGATCGTACGAGAACTGTGAGTGTATTATCTGCCTTGCATCCTTTTGGTACGATACAACGAATCATGAATAGCGATCGATAACACTGTAATCTAGTGAGACTCCATAAACAATTTACAGCACGATGTGCATGCACGGGTACCATGCGCCGGGCCCTGCTGCGTAGACTCAAGGGCTCAAGCGGTTGGTCG
>JAQWMC010000105.1 GCA_029246985.1 Pirellulales bacterium | reverse complement strand
ACGCCGTTGAGTATCTCTACGGATTGGGCGTGGGGAGTAAATCGGGTTGGTGTTCCTGTTTTTTGAGTTTCGACGAACTGAGTCCAGTCAGTTGTGCGACCAGCCAGTGATTCGAAACGAAATTTTGCCATTAAAACTGCTCCCCAAGCCGTTCCCTCGTCACCTCCCTCAAGAATTGTTACCGGAGTATTGAAGGCATCAGCAACAAGTTGTCCCAGCTCGGGTGTTTTTACAAGTCCGCCCGACAAAATAATCTCGGTTCGTGGGTATCCTTGTTTATCAAGCTGAGTGCTCCCAAGCCGCAAATTAAAAATTGTGGCAAGCAGCATGGCTTTCACCGCATTGCCAGGGGTTGCAGTCTCATTGTTCAGTCCGAGTACCATGGCAGTGCCACCTTGGGAAATACCCAGTCCTGGTTCATCGTCCATGAAGGGCAGTGCCAAGAGACCACCACAGTTAGCGTCAGCTCTAAGCACCTGTGGCATGATCGTGGAGAAGTCACCCCCAAAAAGGCTGACTGCCATATTCATGGCCGTTGTTCCATTTCGAAGCCAGACCATGTTGATCGGGCGGCCATCTGGTGCGCAGAAATGATCAATAGGAACTGAAATTCCCTCAAACGCTCGATCACCAACTGAGTTGGCAACAACACTCGTACCGAAACTCATTGATACCTGACCAGGAGTTGCGATCAATGATCCAGCGAGTGCCGCTGGTTGATCTCCTTCAGCAGGTGCAACCGGAATGCCTTCAGGTAGCCCAAGCAGTTTTGCGCCGTGTGCATCCAATGAACCGCCATCTTCACCAGCCTTTTTGACGGATGGAAGAAGATCGCCCAATTTCGGAAGGGTGCTGCTCGAGCTACTTTTCTTTGCGGATTGGGTCGCAATCGCATCAAAATCAGCCAGCATGTGCGAGTTATACGTCAGCGATTGCTGATCAATTGGGAACATGCCAGCAGCATCACCAATTCCAAGGTGCCAGCAGCCTGTTAGCCGATAGGCAATCCAGCCGGCAGGTGTTGTCATGTGGCTGACACGTGCTGCCTTTTCGGACTGATTACGAATTGTCCAAAGCCATCGAACTGCGGTCATGCGTTTGGGACATTTTGTTCCCAGATGCTCTGTCAGTTCATTGCCTTCATCTTCATTTCTGCCATCACACCAAAGCCGAGCTGGTCCGACTGGTTTGCCGTCTTCCTCCGTAAGAACTTCCCCGTGCATCTGCCCGGAGATTCCGATTGCCAGAACGTCCATGTCGATCTGCATCGAGGATATTTTTTTTCGCAGATCAGTCATCGCGTCCTTCAGGGCGCTCTCCCAATCGCATGGTTGTTGTTCATAACACCCAGAGTCAAGTCCAGGTACCATGTCATACGTACCCTCACCACTGGCAAGAATTTTTAATTCTGTGTCTGTGAAGATGACAGAGAGGCCTTGCGTGCCAATATCGATACCGAGGAAGCCGTTGGTTTTCATAGATGTCGCTACTTCAAGAGATACGGGGAAAATGAAATATTTTGAATACCTAAGCCAATACTGGATTGTCGAGCATCCGTTGAATCAATAGTCTGATCTTTTCAGTAGTAGCTGTCAGCATGGCCGACTGTTTCTCGGTCTGTGGCTGCCTTCCTTTACCAAAGTCAAACCCACGCAAACTTATCGCGCTGCGGAATCCTTCAGGAAAATCAGCAGCACAAAATGTAGTATCAAAGAGCTCAAGCAGTTGTTTCTGTAGTGACAACGCTCCATCAAATTGGCTCTTCTTCGTCAGGTCATAGATCGCTCGCGTAATCTCAGGGACGATTCCACTCGTGGCGTGTGTGCCTCCCTGACAGCCAGCCATCAGCATGGGGACAAGTACCGCGTCCCATCCGGTCATGAATAGAAAGTCTGGACGAAGCGGACGGACAGACTGGATCAGTCTGGTCATACCGGCAAGATCACCAGAAGAATCTTTTATGCCAATAATGCGATCAAACTCCGCGAGTCGGCAGACTGTTTCATTATCAATCGGGCTGGCAAAAAGAGGAATATTATAAAGCGTTACGTCAATCGGACTGTTGAGAGCAATTTCCCTGAAGTAAGCAAAAACACTTTCTGCTGAAAGTTTGTAGTAGAACGGTGAGACAATAGCGACTGCTCGAGCACCAAAGTCATGGTACGTATTACACGCATCGAGTGTTTCGTGAACATTTGCTTCAGCTGCGCCAGCAAGAACTGGGACCCTGTCGGCTGTCTGATCACAAACGATCTGGATGATTCGGCGTCGTTCTCCTGCCGTAAAGCGTGTGAACTCACCAGTAGATCCATTTGGATAAAGACCGTGCACTCCTTTATCAATCAGCCAATCAATATACCGTCGTAGTTCACTCTCATGAATCTCACCATTGGCACAAAGAGGAACCATCAGAGGGGTTAAGATGCCAGAAATGGTCTTTGCTGAACACATTGAATCGTATGTATGGGTAAGAGATTTTTATGCCTGGCTTCAAAGGGTTTGAGAAACCGTTCAGCTGATACATAATTATTTGGGTAGAGTATTGAGAACTTCGTCGTGGAGCCAATCGAGCATGCGATCTGGCCAATGTTGAATACTCCGTCGCTGTGATCCTTCTCCCATGCCAAAGCCATGTCCACCACGTGTGAAGATATGCGCTTCGTAGTCGACGTCGAGTTCACGAAAGTGGTGCATTAAGTTTAGAAGAACACTCGTATGTGCATCATCTGCCGCAATGACCATAAAGGCTGGTGGCGTATCATTCGGTAATTTTGAAGGAATACCGACTGGCCCGGGGTACACAAGCATTTGGAAGTCAGGTTTTGCAAATTCACGATCAATTGGGTCAGCAGCATCGGGATTCCCTACACCTGGCTTATAGCACGTGATCGAAACGACCTCACCCCCAGCAGAAAATCCAAGCATGCCAATTTTTTCTGGATCGAGATGGAATTCTTGAGCCCGATGGCGAACCAGGCGAATCGCGCGTTGACCATCTGCAAGCACATGTTCTTCAAACTTATATGGTTGTCCAGGTTGTCTCGAGAGTCGGTACTTCAATACAAATGAAGTAAAGCCATGCTCAGCAAGGAACTGGGCTGGTTCTTCACCACCACCACGCATGCCCAATTTTCTGAGCCCACCTCCAGGGGCAATGATAATCCCCACTCCATTGGCTTTTTCTTTTTCCGGAAGGAACACGGTGAGCGAAGGATTGTGCACATTTGTTACGCTCCCTCTCTCAACGACCTCTGCTTCGTCTCGCCGACTTTCAAAACCAGGCGCACCGTTCTCCCAGAGCGGAAGAACACGGTTTTCGGCCGCATATAACGATGTATCCATCCCTGAAAGCAGAACAAGGGCA
Source organism: Pirellulales bacterium (assembly GCA_029246985.1). Classification (GTDB taxonomy): domain Bacteria; phylum Planctomycetota; class Planctomycetia; order Pirellulales; family UBA1268; genus UBA1268. Next base: position 1,831 of record JAQWMC010000105.1, on the reverse strand, counting down.
ATGGTTCTTAGAGGAATCAAAAGAATGTTGTGTCGCATAGAGTAAGATTTTCAAAAGAGGAACACTTTTTATCAAGAAGAAATCATACCAAGTGTTTGGGGTGAAAATGAGTCAGAGGAGAAAAACAATGGGTCACGTTACCGTCACTACGTACCGGGCATTTGCGTGTGCAATTTTTCTTACGTGTCTTTTGGCGTGCGGTGTGCTTCCTGCGGCACAGGAAAATACAAGCGAGCAACCGAACATCCTATTTCTGTTTGCGGACGATCTCACCTACGAAGCCATCAGAGCATTTGGCCACACAGATATTGATACACCAAATATTGATCGACTTGTAAATCGTGGCACCACATTTAGCCATGCATACAACATGGGTTCCTGGAGCGGTGCTGTGTGTGTTGCGAGTCGTACCATGTTGATTACGGGCCGGAGTGTTTGGGACGCGAATGATATTTATAAGACAACCGATAAAGAGCGGCAGGCAGGTGTGCTGTGGCCCCAGCTTCTGAGCCAGGCTGGCTACCGTACGTTTATGACCGGCAAATGGCATATCAGAACAGATGCTGACAAGTGTTTTGATATTGCCCGACACGTCAGGCCTGGAATGCCGAAAAGCGTCGAGAGTGCGTACAACAGACCTCCTGCACAAGGCAAAGATCCGTGGAGTCCGACAGACACGAGTCTCGGTGGATTCTGGGAAGGTGGGCGACACTGGAGTGCGGTCACGGCAGATGATGCAATTGATTTCCTTGGAGAAGCTAAGGCCGGAGAGAAACCAGCTTTTTTCTACGTGGCATTCAATGCTCCGCACGATCCACGACAGTCACCTCAGGAATTTTTGGATCGCTATCCGATTGAAAGGATTGCGACTGCCAAACCATTTCTAACTGAATACCCATATGCAGAAGAAATCGGAGCAGGAAAAAAATTGCGAGATGAAAAGCTTGCACCATTCCCGAGGACAGAGCAGGCTGTTGCGGTTCACCGTCGAGAATATTATGCCATTATCACTCATCTGGATGCTCAAATTGGCCGCATTCTCAAAGCACTTGATGCATCAGGTAAAGCAGAGAATACATGGATTTTCTTTACTGCCGACCACGGTCTTTCAGTCGGTCATCACGGTCTTGTTGGAAAACAAAATCAGTATGACCATTCGATCCGTGTCCCATTTGTTGTTGTTGGTCCGGGTGTACCCAAGGGTGTGACTGACACGACACCAATTTATCTCCAGGATGTGATGCCAACGACTCTTGAGTTGGCTGGCGCACACCAGCCAGAGCATGTCTTTTTCAAGAGTCTGCTTTCTCGTTTAGGCAAAGCGAAGTCAGATGCTTCCCCCAAGCCCTATGAGTCCATTTACGGAAGCTATCTCATGCTTCAACGATCGATTACACATGATGGATGGAAACTGATCATCTATCCCAGCGCGAAAGTGCTTCGACTGTATCATGTTCAAGATGACCCTCATGAAACCGTCGATCTAGCAGCTGAGCCAGAGTGCGCTGATAAAATCAGTCAATTATTCGACCGATTTATTATTCTTCAGCGTGAGTTGCAGGATCCAGTTGATGTGACCTATTTAAAACCATCAAAATAATATGGAACGCGTTGTATATGCGAAGCTCACAGGACACTGAGATCAGATGATGCCAAGAATAAGTGCGCGAGCAGGCCTTGCGGTCCTCCTGCTTTTACTAGGTGGAAGTACCAACCACGTAGCTCAAGCTCAGGGAAAGAAAAAACAAAAAACAAACACACCCTTTCGTTGGGTGAACCAGCCGTCAAAAGCGTATGAAGACGTGCCGATTCAGCATAAGACGTTTCGTAG
>JAQWMC010000067.1 GCA_029246985.1 Pirellulales bacterium | reverse complement strand
TAGATGTATTATCGAAGGTCACGACAAAATTGACGTCTTCACCAAGAAGGCTTTGGTATGCGCCGGTGAGATTCACTGTTGCATCTGCAGCAAGGAGCCGCCTCGCTTCAAGTTGTTCTGCAAAAAGCGGGCGCTGCCTTTTTGAAAGTGCTGGTGTTCTTGAATTCAGTGGTTGCTGCGCGGCTCGAGAGAAAATATTTTTCAGTGTTGTGTGCATGATGTGTCGTGCAGGAACAGACTTCCGGGAGATCAAAATTTAATATTTTGAGGTGCGAGGATGATCAAAGCGGCCGTTACGGGTTCCCCACTCTGAACAAACCACCACCCTGTTAAAACTACCCTTTAAGTCCACACAAAGCACGGAAAATGCTGAAAAAACGTACTTTTCTTCGTTCCGGTTGAATATTTTCTGAGGTTGTTTTGTGGTGACTCTCTGTGTTCAATGCGGCAAGCTGCAGAAACTTGGTTTTCTAGCAGATTTCTAGTGATTGTAGTGTGTCGAACTGGATGCTCCGGTCGTAAAGGTCGAAACGAAAGAAGGAGTTACAACGAATTCAGCTTCTTAGGCCACTCGATGCGTTATCAATTTTTTCAACGTTTCATTCTTGGATTCGGGTGTGCATTGTTTTGTGGGGAGGCGATCACTGGTTCGTACGTGTGGGGCCAAGGCACGGTCACTACTCCTGGCATCAGTATCGATCAAACAAGCGGAAACCAGTGGGAGCCTCCTAGTGCGTGGCAGGATGAATCTCTTCCTCTGCACCCGGTGATTGAGAATCTCTGTGATTCATGCTGTCCTGATTGGTCTCACTACGGCATCTTTGATTTCATGTTTCTTCAGCGTGACAACGCCACCAGTGGTACGGTCATTACCGAAGAGAGAGTTGGTGGCCAAGTGGTCCCACTGTTCACGACTCGTTCGATGCAAGCTGCAACGGCTCCTGGTGTGCGACTGTTTTATGGAGCACTCGGTCCCGACTGTATGGGATGGGAAGTTGGATATCTCGGTGTCTATGGAATGTTTGGAGCGGTTGATCGCTCTTCATTAACAGACTCATTGATCATTCCAGGAATTAACGTACCAGGGTGGTTGACTGCAGATGAAGTCCGACCAACCTATGCCTCAAGTTTGAATACCGTAGAGGCCAATATTTTCACATATCGGTGCTGCCGTGAATGCAGTAGCGATACCCTCCTATGGTCACACTTGGGCAACAAACCAGTGTGCCACTGTAGTAACTGGTTAGTTGGTTTGCGATGGGCCGGTCTGGAAGAGCAGGCGGATCTCAACGTGCTGTGCTGCCGTAGTTCGAGTGATGAATTTACTTCCTATTCAGTGCGAACAAGTTCGCAGATGATCGGCCCTCAGGTTGGTTTTCGGGGACGGCGACAGTGGAAGAATTGGGCAGTTGAAGGTTGGGCAAAGGCAATGTTGGCTGGAACACTGCTGAGTTCAAATGCCGACCCAATTTTTTCATCACTTGCACCAGCAACAATCATCCGGCCAGCGCGTCGACTCAATGATACCGGGGTCGGCTTTCTTGGTGATTTAAATTACACCGTGACACGGCGGCTGAACGATACATGGTGGTTACGCCTTGGCTACAATATGATTTGGCTTTCTGGTGTGGCACTTGCGCCAGACCAATGGGATTTCACGAATAATCCAACAACAGGTGGCACAACACTTGTTGGTGGTGGCGGGGTCTTCCTTCATGGTGCGAACCTTGGTCTCGAGTCTCGCTGGTAAAATCCTGTTCTTAGTACAAGCTTGCTCTTAACAGTCTCACCGCTGAGATGTCATCCGCGCTGGTTGTGATTCAAGGCCAACAGTATTCACCGCAATAATCTGATACCCAGATAGCGGCATACCTTTTGGGAGTATGAATTCCATTTTTGCAAGCGGCTGCGTCGGTGTGTCGCTATACAAAAGATTTTGGAAGAGTGGTCGACCAAATTTGTTCTCTGATTTCTTTGGAACCGTTGCCATTCCTTTTCCAATACGTTTTATGATGAAGTGTGAGAGGCCACTTTCCAAGTCAGCCTCACAGTTCCAGACAATGCGATTGCCTTCTCGATGTACGTTCGTCGGAGATGGTGGTGGCGTGGTATCAGCAACAGCTGTGTCCTTGACATACTGCATCCACTTTTTGGCAACTGTTTCATTGGGTAACCAGGCCATTTCCGCTGGAGCTGTTGCTTCTTGAGCCGGCCATGCTTTGAAACCAGCAATTTCTGCGAGCCATGCGTCTGAACGAGGCATGGGTTTAAGAGGCTTTTCATTTTCTTTCGGAAGCCGTGCACGAAGGCAAGCATCGAGCCATGGAATGGCCATGTAGCGCTGATTGCCGCACTCATGACTTGTGAGGGGATCAACCGCAACACCCAGCAACCCATCCCGTTTCCGAACGGCCTCAATAAAGGCAAGGTTCGCCGGCCACGTACCTTTGAATTTTCCTGTGGTCACCGTTACGCCTTCTTGTGTTCCAGGATTACACATGATTGGAACGTCGAGTGCCGTTTCAGGCAGATCGTGTGGTTTGATTTGTGGACGTTTTAGATTTGTCTCTAAAAGTGGAACCCCGGATCGCAACCACGAAGCAATGGTTCGTTCAGGAAAAAGCAGCGTCATGCCACCGGCCCAATGACCACCACCACTGTGTCCCCAAAGTGCCCATGGCAATTGACTGAGTTCCGGATGGCCAGAAAGATCACCGAGATCTTCAAGACCTCGTTGAAACGCTTTTGCTGATCCGTTTCGAGGATCACACCACATCTGGCAGTCAGCTTTTTGTGGCTGCTCATAGGCCGGTGCAAACAGTGCACAGTCATGTGCCCGTGCCAATGCCTGCCAGTGAAGATCATAGGCTCCAGAGAGACCAGATGAGCATGAGCCTTCACCACATCCATGCTGATGCACAATGATTCCTCGTACTGTTTTCACCTTGGGTGGAATCCAGATGGTGTAGTTAACAGGAAAAATCAACTCACCTGGCTCGGTCGATGCCTCATACCGAACACGGTAATAGGGTGGTTCGGCTGATGGATAGACATCAAACGGTGGCTGCTGTGCCCACGCAGTCATCTGTAGAAGAAGTACTACAACGAACCAAAGCCAGCACACCTGCTGCGCGCGCAACCTGCTTTTCATCATCACTCTCCTACTGTGCCTGATCAGCCGCAACAACCGGTATCTGAACCTCAGAAAATTTCATGAAGCTTGGAACCATTGGGCTGTTGTAGCCAAGTGTGCGTGGGCTGCCGGCAACTTTCCATTCAGGATGATTTGCAAGCCATGCGTTGATTTTTTCATACCCACGAAGAAATGTCTTTTTGCCATAACTGCCACGAAGGCCAATTGAGACAACTTTTTCTGCTGGAATATCTTCCACCACGACACTGGCATCTTCTGAATCAGCACCAGCACTGCCGAGTTGAGTTGATCCATAGAGAAATGCCATGGCGTTTGGGTTTCCGTCAGGTGTTCCATCTGGATTGGCAGCAGCGTTTGGTGTCCATGACATTTCGACGGGTGCTGTCATCTTGATGTCATTTCGTTTGATGTGATTGAAGAGTTTCCAGAACATACCGTCCGTACCAGAGTCTGACTGCACACGTGCCAGCCGATGCTGGGGATACGTTTTGAGAACGACTTCATCAACTGGCCCGGCTGCTGGAAAACCTTCCGGAAGATTTGCCTCAGACACAAACCATGGTTTGCTTTGCGACGAGGGAGACTCTGTTTCGGCAGCATGCATGGAAAGCCCGATTAAATTGAATGCAATACAAAGAACCCACAGGCGTCGACTCGATTGACTCATGGTGTTTCCTTTCAGTCTTTTGGTGGGCCTTCAAGTGGCACCGTCACAGGCCATCCTGGAAACTGTTTTGGTGCACCATCGGCTCCTTGTGTTGTGAACCGAGGAAAACACTGAAAGACAATCTTCTGTTTATCAAATTCAAAACGTGTGATGCCGTAGCCGTCAGCCCGTTTCGTTTCATCGGTTCTGTCTGCAGGATTAGCATACGCGGCCATAGTAATTTTATTCCCAAGACCATCTTCATAGTCTCCGGTCCATGGGAGGGGACTCTCTGGAATTGGATGTGGGCCGGCTTTTTCGTCTTCAGGATGCCACCAGCGTCCATAGATTGTGTTGACGAGAGCAGGTGAGGTAAATGACCACGGACCATCACGAAACTCATCAATTCCGTGTTGGACAACAACAGCGAGATGCTGATCTCCACAGAGATGAACGGCGCCGGCCTCTTTCAGAAGACGCAAGGCCTTGTTGCGACCCGTCTGTGGCCACCCATTACAGTCCAGATCAGCAAGCAGTCGGTTGTCCGGATTGCCATGAAGATGAACGGCACCGCAAAACGCTGTCTGAGAAAGAGCTGCTTTTGAGCGAACACCCTTCCAGTCATGAGCCCACGACTTCAGGAAATCAAGTTGTCGTTGACCCAGAAGCTTCAGTCCAGGAACATCGATTGCAGACCGATCATATGCGGGGTCATTAATATGATCAGCACGAGGACCCATTTTTGGAATGGTCCCGTTTGGTCCTGTCTTGAACTTCCGATCTTCCAAAATGGCAAAGTCGACACCACCAACAATAAGTCGCGTGAAGTACACGCCGATATCACCTTTTACAGGTGCGGGATCGACAGGATCCGGAAGGTGAGACGTCTGCTGCCGCTGTACCATGTTGACGTAGGACGTGGGATAAAAGTACCCACCAGTATCTCCAGCAGATGTACTCGCCTTGCCACCTCCGGCGCCCCAGAGGTTGCCTTGGCCAACGTCATGATCGTCGGGAATTGTGACTGCAGGACGATCACGAATGATGTCCCGAAACTGTAAGCCAAACTCAAGCCAGCCGATGGTGTGTTCTGTGTGACGATAAGTTTGATCACCGGCGAAGAACAGAAGGTCAGGATCGGCCTCCTTGAGACCATTGATCAGCGCTTCACGCTGTCCTGGCGTTCGCGATGAATTACAGGACATGACAGCCACACTGATCTCATTTTTCTCAGCAGGGTCCGGCCGAATAACTCCAGCGAACTCAGCTCGCTCTCCATGCCGAACACGATAGGGCACCGACGTGGTAGCGTCCCACTTGGGAACACGGAACGAGGCATCCCAGCCAGGATAATTGACTGTTGCCGTGCCGATTTTTGTCCAGCCGGCTCCACGATCGACTTCTAGTCGAACCTGATTTGATTCACCAGGCTTCAGTGGAAAGAGTTGTGCTGAAAGTTTGAGTATCGAGTCCGTTGGTTTGCCCGGAGGGACAGTGACTGTGTAGATCGCAAATGCAATGACTTCATCACGAGGCGCATTAATCTGAAATGGTACAGGCGGACGTCGACGTTTCTTTTTTTTTCCACCAGCTGGCTGTGCTGCCTCATCACCTTGAGCGGAAGGTTTTGTCCACCACTGGCCAGTTGCCCACCCATCGAGTGATGGGAATTCGTCACCGAATGGTGTGGGATCAAGATGCTGTGGAACAACAGTGTTGTCTCCACGGCACAACGAAAGGGAACAACTTATTCCAAGAAGGAATACAAGAAAGATTCTCGTACGGGGCAACATGGGCAGCAGCCTTCTTTTTTAGAGATGTAATAAAATGAACCGGGGAACATCAAAGCAAGCACAAGGTGCTTCTGAGTGGCACTGGATGCAATGACATTTCTTTACGTTATAAAGGATGATCTAAGAGGGTGCTTACAGAAATTTATTCGTAATCATTTTTATGGGGTGTTTCCGAACATGATGAGTCACATGCGCAAAGAATCAACATCTTGTTTGAAGCGTATCCTGCTATCCAGGTCCTTCTTTTTTCTAGGAATTATTCTTCTCTCTGCTGCTTTTGCGGTGAGAGCAGAGTCTGCCCCACCAAATGTCGTGCTGATTCTCTCTGATGATCAGCATTGGAGTGATTATGGATTTATGGGTCATGAACATCTTCAGACACCAGCCCTCGATCGACTGGCTTCTGAAAGCCTTGTGTTCCGGCAAGGGTACGTGCCATTCAGTCTATGCTGCCCAAGTCTCGCATCACTCATCACGGGCCGCTATCCGCACGAGCATCTGATCGTGGGAAATGATCCTCCGGAAACCCACGGTATCTCCCGTCGTTCGCCTGAAGGTCAAAAACTTTTTGAAGCAGGACGGGAGGAGATGACAAAAAGGTTTTCCAAGTGGCCAACACTTCCGAAACTTCTTGGGGAGCATGGCTTCCGAAGTCTCCAAACAGGAAAATGGTGGCAGGGTCATTTTTCCCGTGGTGGTTTTGATGAAGGAATGACCAAGGGGTCCCGTCACGGTGATGATGGTCTTGCCATTGGACGAAAAACCATGCAGCCGATCTTTGACTTTATTGATCGGTGCAGTGATACAGAGCAACCATTTTTTGTCTGGTATGCACCAATGCTGCCGCATACTCCGCACGATCCAGAAAAGTCATTTGTTCAACACTATGAATCGAAAACAGACAGTATTCATGTTGCAAAGTACTGGGGAAATGTTGAGAGGTTTGACACGACCGTAGGTAATCTGATCGATCACTTGGATGCCAAAGGTTTGTCAGAAAATACACTTGTTCTTTATGTGTGTGACAACGGTTGGATTACGAACCCTGAAAATGGAAGGTATGCAGGGAAGTCGAAGCGATCTCCGTACGACGGCGGACTTCGAACACCAATCATGCTTCGACAGCCTGGCACGATAGCACCAGGAACAAACGACTCACTTGCCAGTTCACTCGATCTCGTACCAACCGTATTGGCACGTTGTCAGATTCCAGCGCCAAAGGATCTGCCAGGAATCAATCTCCTTGATGAAAAAGCTGTTACAGCGAGAAAACAGCTCTTCGGTGCCTGCTATGTCCATACGCTCGCTGACATTGAAAAGCCGGGAAGAAACCTTCTGTGGAGGTGGACAGTCAAAGATGCACCAAACGGAGAAGTCTGGAAACTTATCGAACCAGTGACCCATCGTGTGCCTGGTAGCCACTCCTTACCAAAAGGTGAAACCAACATAGATGCTGTGTCCAAGGAGTCTTTTGAAAAAGGTCAAGTTCAACTCTTTGATGTAGCCGTTGACCCCGATGAACAAAACAATGTTGCAACTGCCAACCCCAAGGTTGTCAAACAACTTCAGCAAAACCTGAATGATTGGTGGCAGCCAGAGTCACCATCAGCCGTAGTTGAACCAATGGCATCAGCAACCAGAAAAATTCCGGTACTGCCGGTGAAAGCACGGCGAAAATTATCTGACCTTTCGGTCTGGCCAAATTGGCGAGGACCCACGCGTAATGGCGTTGCAACTGGTGATGGATACGCTGTGTCGTGGAGTCCTGATGACAATATCAGGTGGCGAGTCCCGCTTCCTGGTCTTGGTGCGAGTACGCCGGTAGTGTGGGGAGACAGACTCGTGCTGACCAGTGATATCGAAGGTCATGATGGAATTTTATGTGTCGATCGAGGCGGGAAAGAATGTTGGCGACAGCAACTGGGTGATCTTCGCCCGGGTAAACATAAAAAAGCGACGGGGTGTAATTCCTCGCCAGTCACAGATGGTGACCATGTCTGGGTGTACTTCAAGAGCGGGGAACTGGCGTGCCTGTCACTCACTGACGGTGCCATCGTATGGAAGACAAATCTTCAAGAACAGTTTGGTGAAGACACTTTGTGGTGGGATCTTGGAACGTCCCCAGTGCTGACACAAAAAGCGGTTGTTGTCGCAGTCATGCAGACAGGCCCAAGTTATCTGGTCGCATTTGATCGGCAAACAGGCGATGTTCTCTGGAAACATGATCGCATACTGGATGCTCCAGAGGAGGCGGCACAAAGCTATTCAACACCTGTTGTTGTTGCTGGTAACGCCGAATGGAATGAGCCAACTGAGATGCTCATTGTGCTCGGTGCCGATCATGTGACTGCCCATGACGCTGCGGACGGCCGAGAAATCTGGCGAGTCGGGGGTCTCAATCCGGAAGATAATGCATTCTTTCGATCCATTTCATCTCCTGTTGTCGCCGGTGAATTTGTGATTGCACCGTATGCACGAGGGAAGACCATAACTGCAATACGGCGCGGTGGATCAGGAGACGTCACGGCAAGCCATATTGCCTGGGAACGCGAGCCATTGGGCGCTGATGTACCGACGCCAGCTATTCGTGATGGTCGAGTGATGGTCTGTGGTGATAAAGGACTGATGTCTTGCCTGGATTTAAAAACAGGTCAAACACTTTGGGAGGATAGTCTTCCAAAGAATCGGAATAAATTCAGTTCATCACCAATTATTGTTGATGATCATGTCCTGCTGACTCGTGAAGATGGTCATTCATGGTGTCTTGCATGGCCAGGAGAAAAGGGCGAAAAGCCCAAAATTCTTGGCGAAGGCATGCTTGAAGAAATGACAGTTGCTACTCCGGTCTGTGTTGATGGTGAAATATTTCTCCGAACACATGATTCACTGTGGTGCATTCAGTCTCAATAAGTCTCTGTGTTTCCAATAAATTGAGGTAATAAATATGAATACTCGAATCCTGAGATGGTATTTTCTTGTCGGTCTGTTCTTCTTTGGTGTGTGTGATGTACAGGCAGCTGAGCAGGGCGAACCAGCACGACTTCTTGTCGTGACAGTCACAAAGGGCTTTCGCCACGGTTCAATTGAAACAGCTGAACCGATCTTGGAAAAACTTGGCCGTGAGACGGGCATGTTTCATGTTGATTTCCTCCGAATGCCTCCAAATAGACCATCACAACCGAAGCGACCTCGACGAGGAAAAAATGTGACAGATGAGAAGTGGTCTCAGGTTGAGTCGCAGTTCAAAGAGAAACAGAAAGCTTTTCAAAAAGCGGATCAACCATGGCAGCAAGTTTTACAGCAGAAGTTTGCGGTTGCTTTTTCACCGGAATCACTTGCCCAGTTCGATGGGGTTGTCTTTGTCAGTACAACGGGTGAGTTGCCGATTCCTGATCTCGGGGCATTTCTTAAATGGATTCGAGAAGGTCATGCTTTTATCGGTATTCATGCAGCAAGCGACACACTGAAAAGCTCAGACGCGTACGTTGAGATGATAGGCGGTCATTTTGCTGGACATCCGTGGACGGCCAAAGGTGAGCACGGATTTGTGAATCATGAACCTCAGCACCGCATCGTCAAGATGTTTCCAGAACGATTTCGGTGGAAGGATGAAATCTATCAATATGGACCTCGATATCAGCCTGACAATGTTCGTGTACTGCTTTCAATAGATATGGCGGCCAGTACTCCCAAACACCCTTGGCATGTTCCAGTCTCGTGGATTCGTGACTATGGTCGAGGTCGAGTGTTTTATACAAACCTTGGCCATAACAATGAGACGTGGAGTGATTCTGCTTTTCAGGAGCACTTTATTGAGGGAACTGCGTGGGCACTCGGTACGGTTGATGTACCAAGTAAATCCAATCCATCTGTTCAAGCAGCTGAATATCTTCGGAGTGCTGTCGCTGCGGCTGGGGAATTAGAGGGCATGGAACACGATGCACTTCGGGCACAGGTGGATGCGAAGATAGCAGCCGATCCATCATGGGCTGCTCAGATGAGACCACAACTCATCGGCTTACGAACCCTCAAAGGGTCAGAACTCACGACATCTCTAAAAAAATTAGCAGAGGACATTCAACAGAAATAACCTGCTGTTCTCAACAATATGTTGTGTGGTCGTTCCCAGACTTTTATCCCGCTTTTCATCGATTATGGAGAAACCATGAAGCGACATCCTCAATGGATTACCTTGATACTCGGAACGTGTCTGATCGTGATGGGCATGTCGCAACGGATATGGGCGGCTCCACCAAATGTGGTGGTGATACTGGCCGATGATATGGGGTTTTCTGATCTTGGTTGTTACGGCAGTGAAATAGAAACGCCGAACTTTGATCGACTTGCTCATGGTGGTTTGCGATTCACGCAAGGCTACAACACCGCTCGGTGTTGGCCGACCCGCGGTGCACTGCTCACAGGTTATTACGCGCAATCAATTCGCCGCGACAAAATGCCTGGCGTGCAGGGTGGAAACCGCGGTGGGCGACCAGCCTGGGCACAGCTTCTCCCCGAACGACTTGCAGCAGCTGGGTATCGTTCATACCACTCCGGAAAATGGCACGTGGATGGTAACCCACTGGAGCAGGGGTTTGCCCATTCGCTAGACATTCAAGGTGGGCAAAATGATTTCTTCGATCCTGCCGGTATCACTGTTGATGGGAAGCCTGCTGAAGAAAAAGATCATTTCTATGTGACCACAGCAGTCGGTGAACATGCTGCAGCGTGTCTCCGTGAACATGCAGAACATCATGGAGACAAACCATTTTTTAGCTACGTTGCCTTCACGTCACCACATTTTCCATTGCATGCACCGCAAGACATTATTGAAAAATATAAACATCGCTATCAGGCAGGGTGGAATGTCATGCAGCAGGCTCGGTATAAGCGGCTTGTTCAGAGTGGAATAATCAACGCACCACTCGCGGTGATGGAAGAAGACCTCGGTCCTCCATATGACTTTCCAGATGCGATGGAAAAACTTGGCTCAGGCGAAGTCAATCGCCCACTCCCGTGGCAGAGCCTCACGCCAGAGCAGCAAACGTTTCAAGCCACAAAGATGGCGATTCATGCTGCCATGATTGATGCGATGGACCAGGCCGTTGGCGAGGTTATCCAACAGCTCGAAGCCATGAATGCCATGGAAGACACGCTCATTCTTTGCCTGAGTGATAATGGTGGATCAGCTGAGATTATGGTTCGTGGGAAAGGGCATGACCCTGCACGTCCGGCTGGTTCTGCCGGCACGTATCTCTGCCTTGGACCAGGCTGGTCCAGTTGTGCCAATACACCTTTTCGACGCCATAAGACCTGGGTGCATGAAGGAGGTATTTCGACCAGCTGGATCGTGCATTGGCCAGCCGGAATTCCATCAAAGAGCGCTTTGCGCGAACAGCCAGTCCATGTCATTGATATCGTTCCAACGGTTCTCGAGCTGGCGGGTGTTGAACAATCAGAAGAGCATTCAGGTGAGGCCAAGCCACCTCTCCAGGGTCGAAGTTTTGTGGAATGCCTCACAAACCCTGTCGCACAACCGCCGCACGAAACATTGTGGTGGTGCCACGATGGACATCGGGCAGTTCGGCATAACGACTGGAAACTGGTTGCTGCACGAGATGGCCCGTGGGAACTCTATGATCTGTCGTCAGATCGAACAGAGCAAAACAACCTGGCATTATCCCACCCTGAGCAGGTCAAACAGCTTGAAAAAGATTGGAATGAGATTGCAACCGAAAACCAACGGCTTGCAGATCTGGACGGAAAGAATAAACCTCAAGGAAAGCCAAAAAAGAAAAAGCTAGCTGCAAAAAAACTGACTCCAAAAAAACAGGCAGCAAGTAAAGCTGATCACAAGCACAATGCTCAGGAAGGTCGCCCTCGCCAGTCACCACCTAACGTTGTGATCATCTTCACAGATGATATGGGCTACGCCGACCCGGCCTGTTATGGGGGAACATTTGCAGCGACACCGCATATCGACAGGTTAGCGCGGGAAGGAATCAAGCTGACAGACTTTCATGTTGCCCAACCAGTCTGCTCAGCATCACGAGCAGCGCTTCTCACCGGTTGCTATCCCAATCGTATAGGAATTCATGGCGCGTTGAGTCCAAAAGTGACACATGGTCTTTCAGGTGAAGAGACGACGCTGGCCGAGTTGTTGCGATCACGAGGATATCAGACAAGCATGGTTGGCAAGTGGCACCTTGGCCATCATCGTCAGTTTCTTCCAACACGGCATGGCTTTGACGAATATTTTGGACTGCCATATTCCAACGATATGTGGCCGTATCATCCAAGTGCAAAACCGGGCACATATCCACCTTTACCACTTTTTCAAAATGAAGAAATCATTGATAAGGAAGTAACTCCGGAAGATCAGACAACGCTGACCAAGCGATATGCTCAACGGGCTGTCGATTTTCTTAAACGTGCCGGTACAGACAAAGATGGGCGCCCCTTCTTTCTCTATCTGGCTCATTCGATGCCACACGTACCACTTTTCGCAAGCAATAGTTTTCAAGGGAAGGCGGCTGGTGGTCTGTATGGTGACGTCGTGGCAGAGATTGATGCATCTGTCGGATCAATTCTCACTGCACTTGAGGAGACCGGACACCTTGATGACACCCTTGTGCTTTTTACGAGTGATAACGGTCCCTGGCTTTCCTATGGGAACCATGCTGGTTCTGCCGGCTCTTTCCGCGAAGGAAAGGGGACAACATTTGAAGGTGGGGTTCGTGTGCCGTGCGTTGCTCGGCTGCCTGGGGTAATTCCAGCAGGGACAGTCAGTGATGAATCACTCATGACAATTGATCTTTTGCCATCACTTGCTCAGCTCACCGGCCAACCCTTGAAAACAGATACTGAAGGTCATTGCATCCTGCGTGGAAAAAAGATTGATGGGCATGATCACCTTGATCTTTTTTGTGGTGGAACACGAGCTGCTGATGCGCCCGACACGTATCATTACTATTACCGCAAAAATGAACTTCAAGCAGTTCGAAAGGGAGACTGGAAGCTCTTCTTTCCACATGGCTATCGAACAATGCAGGGACAGGATTTGGGTCGGGATGGAAAGCCAGGCAAATATACGCAGCACAAAATTGGTGAGGAACTCTTTAATCTTTCAACTGACCCACATGAGACCAAGGATGTTGCCAAGCAGTATCCCAAGGTTGTCGAACAACTACAGGCCATTGCCGAAAAAGTGAGAGCCGATCTTGGTGACAGTCTGACGAAGCGAAAGGGAAATGGGGCAAGGCCACCAGGGCAGCTCTCAAAGCAAAATGATTCAAAGGTCAACCCATCAAAATCTGCAGGGAAACACAAAACAATACCCGCTCGACTGGTGTCGCACATACCAACGCTCTCAGGACGTCGCCCAAATATTGTCTATGTCATGACAGATGATCAGGGGTACGGTGATATTGCCAGCCATGGTAATCCGGTGTTGAAGACACCGTCTCTTGATCGGATGCGAAAACAGAGTGTGTGTTTGACGGAATATCATGTCAGTCCGACGTGTGCTCCAACTCGAGCAGCACTCATGACCGGTCGCCATGAATTCCATTCAGGTGTTACGCACACCATCCTTGAACGAGAACGGATGGCACTTTCACAAACAACACTTCCAGAACTATTGAAAACGGCTGGATACACAACCGGAATTTTTGGCAAGTGGCATCTTGGTGATGAAGATGCCTATCAGCCAGGGAGTCGTGGGTTTGACCGAGTGTTCATTCACGGTGGTGGAGGTATTGGGCAGAGTTTTCAAGGCAGTTGTGGTGTTGCAACGGGGAACAAATATTTTAATCCAATGATTCGAAGCAATGGCAGATTCGTCCAGACGCGTGGGTACTGCACCGATATCTTTTTTCGTGAAGCCGAAACATGGATTACAAAGTGCAAGGAAAAAGATACGCCTTTCTTCTGCTATCTATCGACGAATGCACCACACGGCCCACTTGTTCCTCCAGCATCTGGTGACGAACAGTATCGCACAGCGCTGCAGGAAGCTGGAATAGAAAAATTAAAACAGGTTGATCGTGTGGCACCGTTCTATGCGATGGTAGAAAATATCGATACGAACATGGGGCGATTGCTCCGTATGATTGAATCACTTGGGATTGCAGAAAATACACTGATTGTTTTCTCAACAGATAATGGTTCAGCGGCGGGAAGTATCTTTTTCAATGCGGAAATGCGAGGAGCGAAAAACTCTCCATACCGGGGAGGAACACGTGTCCCAGCATTCTGGAAATGGAAGGGAGTCCTGCCAGAAGGCGTCGATGTTTCACAGGTCACAGCACATATCGATGTGCTACCGACACTTTGTGAACTTGCTGGGGTGAAGGTGCCCGAAAATGTTGATAAGAAAATAGAGGGCCGCAGCCTTGTTCCATTACTTATGAACCAAAACGCTGAGTGGCCAGACCGCCCGTTGGTTACTCATCAGGGGCGGTGGAAACGTGGTGAGGCTGCTGATAATGCCTTTAAAAACTGTCGTATTCGAGAAGGCAGATGGAGTTTGGTTAATACAAAAAATAAACCAGATGCCTGGGAGCTCTACGACATCGATTCTGATCCAAGTGAAGAGCATGATCTGGCTTCAGAGCATTACGATGTTGTTCACCGCCTTGCGACTACCTATGAGAAATGGTGGGAAAGTGTCCAGCCAGACCTCGTCAATGAAGATGTTAATGGACCCTCAGAGAACCCGTTTAAAACAGCCTATTGGAAGCAGTTTGGGCCACGGCCAACACTTGATGTGAGCTATGGTAAACATCCTAAACAAAGGCTTCATTTTTGGAAGGCATCTTCAGCCTCTGCAGAGAATCCTGCACCACTTCTCTTTTTCATCCATGGTGGAGGATGGACTGGTGGAAACCGTCTGAGTGGTTTATCTCAAAATCTTCAACCCGCACTCGAAGCAGGAATATCGGTTGCATCAATTGACTATCGCTTTGTTGATGAGGCCGAAGGAATGAAGCCTCCTGTCAAAGCACCTCTCACGGATGCTGCACGGGCGCTCCAATTTGTTCGTAGTAAAGCGGCAGCATGGCATCTTGATACCAATCGGATTGTCGCAGCTGGTGGATCGGCTGGAGCGTGTACAAGTCTGTGGCTCGCGTTTCATGATGAGATGGCAGACCCCACAAGTGATGATCCCATTGCTCGTGAATCAACCCGGCTGACTGCTGTTGCAGTCAGTGGTGCACAAACAACACTCGATCCAAAACAGATGAAAGAGTGGACTCCAAATAGTCACTACGGCGGGCATGCTTTTGGTATTCCAGCCATTGCATCAGAGGGTGATCGACGCAGTGGACGCTTCACTCGATTCCTTGAAAAACGTGAAACTCTTCTACCGTGGATTCAGGAATACTCTCCGTATGCACTTGTGACGGCAGATGATCCTCCTGTGTACATGCTTTACAACAATAAGCCAGCACTTGGGCACGATGCAAAAGACCCGACTCATACAGCGAACTTCGGGGTCAAATTAAAAGAACGACTTGATGCGGCGCATGTACCCTGTGAATTAGTCTATCCAGATGCACCTCAGGTGCATCATGCAACGATGCCAGAGGCTGTGATTGATTTTCTCGTGCCGTAATAGTTCTAGTTTAGTCAAAGAGGATTCCATGATGAAGCGTATCGTTTGTTGCTTTGGATCGGTAATAGTTGCAGTTATTCTTTCGGGGTTTGCATTTTCAGAAGAGACTCATTCAGAGAAGCGACCGAATATTCTTTTCATCATTGTTGATGACCAATCGCCATTTGATTTCAAATTCTATAATCCATCTTCAACGCTCAACGCACCATGCATTGAGAAGCTGGCTCGTGAGGGAATGGTATTTGATGCGGCGTACCATATGGGCTCGTTTTCTGGCGCGGTCTGTACACCCAGTCGGCACATGGTGATGTGTGGTCGAACGGTATGGCATCTGCCGATTGGTCCGAAGAAGGCACGCCGTGAAGGGGGGAAGCCGCGTCAGCCGAACGCTGCATTACATTGTCCACCAGGCCTTGAATCAAACACGTTGGCTGCCGTGTTCAACGGAGCAGGTTATGACACGATGCGGACGTGTAAGCGTGGCAATAGTTATGAAAAAGCGAATCAGCAGTTCACAGTACGAAATGATGCAACCAAGCGGGGCGGTACGGCAGAGACGGGGAGTCAGTGGCATGGTGATCAAGTCATCAATTTTTTGACAGACCGTGAAAAGTCTGGTGATGAAGATCCGTTTCTTATCTATTTTGGATTGTCTCATCCTCACGATACACGTGATGGAACACCCGAATACCTAGCTCATTACGGGGCAACAAATCACACAGATAAAAAAGAACTTCCAGCGAGTCATACTCAACAGCCACCAGTCCCATCAAACTGGCTGCCGCACCATCCTTTTGATAACACGCATATGGATGTTCGTGATGAAGTATCAGTCAGCGGTGTCTGGGGTAATCGAGACACCCAGACTATTCGTAATGAAATTGGTCGTGAATATGCATGTAATGAAAACGTTGACACACAGGTGGAACGCGTGCTTCAGAAGCTCACTGCCATGGGGGAATTAGAGAACACATGGATTTTTTATACATCTGATCATGGTATTGCGATTGGCCGTCATGGGCTCCAAGGCAAACAAAATCTCTATGAGCACACCTGGCGGGTCCCACTTGTTGTCAAAGGCCCAGGAGTCCGTCCCGGTAGTCGCATGCCAGGCAATACGTATCTTGGTGATACGTTGGCAACGTTGTGCGCTATCACTGGTGTGACTCCACCACCAACAGATGAAGGAAAAAGCTTTCTGCCTGTCATCGAAGAAAAGAAGCAAACAGTTCGAGATGTTCTGTACGGTGTGTACTGCGGTGGGCAGAAGCCGGGTATGCGAAGTGTTCGCAAAGGTGACTGGAAAATCATCAAGTACGAATCTCCATCTGGCGGATTACACACGCAACTTTTCAATATTCAAGAGAACCCACATGAGTTCCTTGCTGAGCACCATGTTCCAACTGTGGTCAAAAGTCTTCCAGAGCAGCCAACTGCAAAACAGAAAAATCTGGCCGATGATCCTGAGTTCACTACAACTCGCTCAGCAATGGAATCACTGTTGCTGGAACAAATGATTCAACATGACGATCCATATCGCTTTTCTGATCAACCAATGAAAGATAATTGAGCATGAAGAACCTGCACATCATTCTCGCTTCATTCGTCACTGCCACGGTTTTTTCCATGGCATCTGCAACGGCCGATGACCGGCCGAATATCATACTTTTTCTTGCCGATGACATGGGCTACGGCGAACTTGGTTGCTATGGCAATCCTGATGCAATCACACCAAATCTCGATCATTTTGCGAGCCAGGGCCTCCGACTGACAGACTGCCATGCGGCATCCAGTGTCTGTTCACCAGCTCGGTCGAGTCTGCTGACGGGACGGACACCGTTTCGGAATGGAGTCTTTACCTGGATTCCAAACAGGAGCCCAATCCATCTTCGCACGAGTGAACATGCACTTCCAAAGCTTCTTCAGCAAGCGGGATATGACACCTGTCATGTCGGTAAGTGGCATCTCAATGGAATGTTTAATTCACCAGATCAACCGCAGCCATCAGATCATGGGTACGCCTGGTGGCTTGCGACACAAAACAACGCAGCACCTAGCCACGCATTCCCCAATAATTTTGTGAGGAATGGGAAAGTCGTTGGAAAAGTCGACGCCTATTCAGCTCCTTTTATTGCACAAGAAGCTGCGTCATGGCTTGAGACCAAGCGTGATCCAACAAAGCCCTTCTTTCTTGCTGTCTGGACGCACGAACCACACTATCCGATAGCATCTGCAGAGCGGTATCAACAACAGCATGCAGGAATTGCTGATCTTGAAGAGCGAACCTATCGAGCGAATATCACACAACTTGATTATGCGTTTGGTACTGTCATGGATTCACTTGATAATCTTGGTGTGAGTAATTCGACGCTTGTGTTTTTCACAAGTGACAACGGCCCGGAAGGAGCTGGTGACAAGGGACCAGGTCGTGGTCTTGCCGGCAGACTTCGTGGTCGCAAGCGATCTATGTACGAAGGAGGCCACCGAGTTCCTGGGATTGTGCGTTGGCCAGGTCGCATTGAGCCAGGGAGTGAAACGGATCTGCCTATTATCGGAAGTGACTTTTTCCCGACCGCTTTGGCAGCAGCTGGTATCAAGCTTCCAGAGAATACATATGACGGTGTGAACCTCGTACCGGCCATCGAGGGATCTCCAATCAACCGACCAAATCCCCTCTATTGGCGATGGGGTGGTTCGGTTGCCTACCGTGAAGGACCCTGGAAAATTGTCGTTGATGAATCATTCGAAAATCCTGAACTTTATAATCTCGACAGTGATGTTTCTGAAACGACGAACCGATCGACGGATGAGCCCGAACGTCTTGCCAACATGATGCAGCGGCTGCGGCAGCACACCCACGAAGTCGAAGCCGAGGCCCCCGACTGGTGGAAGAATCATTCATGGCGTAAAAAAAAGAAAAAAGTGACAAAGGCTACGCCATCAGCAAAGAAATCAAAAAAAACAGCCTTCGTTCAACCAGCTATCGATCGTAAGAAGACTCCTGTCGTTCTTACCGCAGCGCCCCGGGCAAAGCAGAAGTCTTCAGAGCCTGAAAAACAAGACGAAGATTTTTCTCAGTACGCACTCTTTCTGGACACCGCGGCTCGACCACCGGCATGTGATGCTACAGCGACAACCCTGCCACTCAAGCTGAAGCAGGGTGATCATATTTGTCTAATTGGAAACACACTTTTTGAGCGAGCGCAGTTATTTGGTTTTGTACCAGCAACACTTCATGCTGGATTTCCGGACCATGAACTAGTTATTCGAACCCTCGCCTGGTCTGGTGATGAAGTTGGTCTCATGCCACGGCCAGAGAATTTTGCTGACCTTGAACAGCACCTGTTTCATGAGAAAGCGGATGTCATCTTTGCAGCTTTTGGCTTCAACGAGTCGTTTGCAGGTGAAGCCGGTATTCCAGAATTCCGAAAACGACTCGAAGCATTTCTGCAGCGTACAAAGACAAAAGCCTTTAATGGGAAAACAGCTCCACGAATCGTGCTTGTTTCACCCATTCCAAATGAAAATGTGAGTGGTGTGGCTGCCGCCGATCAGAACAATAAAAATATTGCCCGCTATTCATCAGTGATGAGGAAGGTTGCGGCTGAGCAACAGGTTGGTTTCGTTGATGTAGATACACCAATGCGTTCTGCACTAAGTCGCACTGATGATTTGACTATCAATGGATGTCATCTTACAAAAGAAGGCTATGCTGAATTTGCACGCACATTTTTTGAGAGCTGTTTTGGCGGTCCCGCCGCCAGCGTACAGGAATCGCTGCGTCTGGCCGTTGTTGATCTGGAGCGGCAATTTTTCAGACGATACAGACCACTGAATACCTTCTACTACACGGGTGGTCGCAACGAACGGTACGGGTATCTTGATTTTCTCCCAGCCATGCGGAATTTTGAGATCATGTGCACGAATCGAGATCGTAGGATCTGGAATATGGCCCATGGTCGACCCGTTCCTGAACAGGTTGATGATTCAAATGTGCCTCAACTCCCAGCCGCTCTTGAGACACGTGGAGCAAATAACTGGCTCCCGGCATCCGAGGAACAGAAGGCATTCAAAGTCGATCCACGCTTTGAGGTCAATCTGTTTGCAGGAGAAGAAGAATTTCCTGAGATCGCCAATCCAATTCAGGTGCGGTGGGATACACAAGGTCGGCTTTGGGTGTGCACATCACAGGCATACCCACATATCTATCCAGGTTTCGAGCCACATGATCGGCTTGTGATTCTTGAAGACACTGACGGTGATGGAAAAGCAGATACATCAAAAGTGTTTGCTGATGATCTTCACGTGCCACTGTCTTTTGAATTTGGTGACGGGGGAGTATACGTCTCAGAGCAACCAAATTTGACATTTTTGAAGGATACGACTGGAGATGACCGTGCCGATGTTCACGAGGTCGTTCTTTCTGGGTTTGGTACCGAAGACTCACATCATGCATTACATGATTTTATCTGGACACCTGACGGGGCACTCCTGTTTCGGGAATCAATCTTTCACCACTCACAGATAGAAACTCCTCACGGGCCAGTCAGACAGCAGAACAGTGGCTGGTTTCGCTATGAGCCAAAGATCCACAGGCTCACAGCAATGGGCACCTATCCAAGTACCAATCCGTGGGGCGTCACGTTTGATCCGTGGGGAAATCATGTTGCCAGTCACCCAATTTTTGCCGAGGCATTTCATTCGTTGGATCCACCATATCCGCAGCAACATGCACGGCCTCAGGGCTTGCAGGCCTATTCAGGTACCTGTGGTCAGGCATTTGTTGATAGCCCGGGATTTCCAGTGGAACTACAAGGCGGGTTTATCAAAGCACGGTACAAGCCCACGAACCGCATTGAAATTCATCGTTGGATTGAAAATGACTTTGGCTTCAACGAGCAATACGTAAGTGATCTGATTTTTTCAACAAACCTCAGCTTCATTCCGGTCGATCTTCATTTTGGTCCACGTGGAGATCTCTTTGTTGTTGATTGGTATAACCCCGTGAAGGGACATGCGCAATACTCGTTGAGGGATTCCCGTCGCGACCGTGAGTCAGGCCGTATCTGGCGAGTGACAGCAAAGCAAGGTAAGGTGTCAGAAGCTCCACAACTCTCGAAACTATCAGAGAAAAAACTTGCAGAACTTCTAAGCCACCGAGAGTTCCGAGTGCGGTATCTCGCCACACGAGAACTTGCCCATCGTGATCACGCACCGGCTACTCAAGCAGTGAACGACTGGATTGAGACCCTCAAGGAGGATGATCCTGAGAGAGCCCGCTCTCTTGCTGAGGGGATGGCGTGTCTTTCAACGCTTGGTGTTGTCAGGCCAGAACTACTCGTTGAGTTGGCTTCAGATACCAATCATCATGCACGAGCCGCTGCAATCCGGCAGCTGCGATATTGGCATAACTCCCTACCAGATCGGCATGAGATTCTTTTGAAAGCTGCTACTGATTCCTCTGGTCTTGTGCGGATGGAGGCGGCCATTGCGGCAAGTTGGATCGGTACACGAGAAGCACTAGAGACTGTACTGAGTATTTTTCGTCAGCCGATCGGCGGACATCTTGCCTATGCGGCAGTCAGTGCACTTGAGTCACAACCGCTCCAACACCATTGGCAGAATGATCAAGATAGTATCGTTCCGGCTCTTCTGAACCGAGCTCGGCGGTCTCTTGAAATTCAGGAGCCCAAGGCGAAGGGGAAAGACAGAGAATTCGACAGGCGTCCAGAGACCGTTGAGGTACGGATTTCATGTGAACCGGAGCGAATGCTTTTTACAACCAAGCAATTCAGCGTCCGTCCGGGTCAGCCCGTCAAACTTATTTTTCTGAATCCAGATGCGACTGACCACAATCTTGTTCTGGTGCAGCCTGGTGCGATGGAGGAGGTTGGTGTTGCAGCCAATGCAATGGCCCGTGATCCAAAAAATGCAACCAGTGATTTTATTCCGAAAGAAAAACAAAATTTGATTCTTGAAGCGACTCCCATGATTGGCCCAACACGTCAGTCGTTGGTGCACGTTCTGCGTTTCGAAGCACCACAGGAGCCGGGAGTGTACCCGTACGTGTGCACGTTTCCTGGCCATTGGATTGTGATGAACGGGAAGATGGTTGTGGCTCGTAATCAGGCGGAGGCCGAGCGTTTACTCGATGCGTGTCGGCCGACCCTTGTAAAAGTGTGGAAAGCAGAAGATTTTCCTACAGTTCCTGTCAGTCAGGATGAAGAAACACTCTCGCGGGGTATGCATGCCTTTGCCAAAGCACAGTGTACGCAGTGCCATGTAGCAGCAGGTCATGGTGTGAACCTAGGTCCAGACCTCGTGAAAAGCGTGAAGAAACTCCGTGGGAAAGACCTGCTTATGCAAATTCTTGACCCGTCGTCGAAAATTGATGACGACTATCGCATGGTGCAATTTCTGCTTACGGATGGTCGTGTGGTATCGGGAGTTGTTGCGAGCGAAACGCCAGCAACCTATACCATCAGGCCAAATCTTCTGATGCCGGAGAAAATCAAACGAATACAGAAAAAAGACGTTGAAGAACGATTTTCCTCCCAGGTTTCACCGATGCCTGCCGGATTGATCAATGTCCTGACGCGACAAGAGATTCTCGATCTCATATCCTTCCTTGAAGCTGGTGACAATCTCCCGGCTGGACTTTCCGGGCATCATGAATTCCCTTCAGTCGAGTAATCTTTGCTGTGGTTGGATGAAAACTACGCTAGACTTTGCGTGGTACGAAAGTAATAGACGCTTGTTGGGGAATTCATAGGAATCACATCATGGGGAATAACCATCAATTGAAGGATCAGAGAGCAGTTCGTAGTCGTACAATCGGTATGCGACTGTTTCTGATCTATGTCCTACTCTACTTAGGATTCATGGGCATCGTCTTGTTTCGGCCAGATGTACTTTCATGGCGACCACTCGGAGGAGTCAATCTTGCGATTGCCTACGGAATGGGATTAATTGCTTCAGCCTTTGTGCTGGCCTTGATCTATATGGTTGCCTGCAGGGGCAGATCTCCAGACGCCTGATTTTCTTATTGAGAGGCCCTTCGATGCTCTACGATTCATCACCAGTAGCCATTGCTATTTTTGCCAGCTTTGTCCTTGGGGTTATTGGTCTTTCATTCTGGCTTGGCCGCAAAGGACAGTCCGCCAAGGGATACTATGCAGCACATGGTGAAATCCATTGGTTTGTGAATGGAATCGCATTTGCTGGAGACTATCTTTCGGCAGCATCATTTCTCGGTATCTGTGGAATGATTGCATTCTATGGCTATGACGGCTTTCTTTACTCAATAGGTTTTCTTGCTGGTTGGATCGTGGCGCTGTTTGTTATTGCTGAACCGATCAAAGCACTTGGTAAGTTCACATTTGCCGATGCACTTGATGCCCGTTTTAATAGCCGAGGGATCAAGTTTGCAGTCGCTATCTCAACATTAATTGTCAGCATTTTTTATCTGATTCCACAGATGGTTGGTGCAGGACATCTCATTGTCCCACTCCTTGGACTGCCGCACGCCGTTGGCGTTATTCTGGTTGGCGTTGCGGTAACTTTAATTGTTGTGACGGCGGGCATGGTGTCCACGACATGGGTTCAGTTTATTAAGGGCTCGCTGCTGGTATTCTTCTGTGGCATCCTGACGATCATGATTCTGAATCGTGGACTCTTACTGAACGCCGGTCGGCAAGGTGAAGAAGATCTTCGGCCTCAGGTGCAGACACGTACTCCAGATGGCCGTGTACTTGTGAATGGTGAACCACAGACAACTGAGAATGACCTCCGTCCTGTTGGGACGATTCACAAGCTTCCTGAACGATACGGTGATGCACGTGAGACGGGGCCGTTACGACCACTGGAATATCTTTCCACCCTTGAAGACTCACAGGTTGTGACCTGGTCAGCAAAAAAACACACTGATGATAAAGGAACGCATACAACCTTCACACCAACTATCCGTGACGGTAAAGACCTACTGAAACCCGGTGGATATTTCAAAGGGCTTTCATCTGGAACACTGACGGATCGTTTAAACTTTGCCAGCCTTATGCTTGCCCTCTTTTGTGGGACAGCTTCTCTACCGCATATCCTTATCCGGTATTACACCGTCAAGGATGCAGCCGCAGCCCGCAAAAGTACTGTAGTTGGAATCGCAGCGATTGGTGGATTTTATGTCTTAACGCTGTATCTTGGCCTTGGTGCCATGACGAGTGGATACCTTGATCCGACAAGTTCCAACATGGCAGCTCCACTTCTTGCGAAGTCGTTTAGTGAAACCTTATTTGCAGTGATATCAGCAATTGCGTTTACCACCGTGCTTGGTACGGTAAGTGGGCTCATTATGGCTGGAAGTGGCGCTGTGGCTCATGATCTGATTGAAAATTGTTTTGGCGTCACGATGAATGATCATGAAAAAGTTCGAGCCGGTAAAATCTCAGCTGTTTTTCTTGGAGTCGTTGCTATGGCTCTTGGAATTCTTTTTAAGAATTTCAATGTAAGTTTCCTTGTTGGATGGGCGTTTCATATAGCTGCATCAGCAAATCTTCCAGCGCTGGTCATGTTGCTATTTTGGCCACGAACGACAAAACAGGGAATAACGGCAGCCGTTACTGTCGGAATGGTTTCCTCGCTGAGCTGGATTCTCCTCTCGGCAGATACGTTTGAAAAAGTCTACGGCCTTCCACGCGGCGACTCACCGATTCCATTTAGTCAGCCAGGTTTAGTGACAATTCCGCTTGGTTTTTTGGTTCTCATTCTTGTCTCACTGCTCACACCACCACAGGAACCGCGGCAGGTGGTGGATGCATGACCAATAAGCCAATTGGTTCCCATGTGCTGCGATGTGATGAAAAGCATCTGAAGAACATTCGAGATATTTTTAACGAGGCAATTCTTCAGACAACAGCACTGTATGAAGAGTCACCCCGATCTGAGGCAACGATTGCTGCATGGTTTGAAGAAAAAAAACAGGCTGGTATCCCCGTTTTTGGAGTCGAGCAGCAGGGGAGAGTGGTCGGTTTTGCGACATGGGGTCCCTTTCGACCCTATCCAGCATATTCCAAGACAGCTGAACATTCTGTTTACATTGCGATGGAGTATCAGCGTCGAGGACTTGGGCGGCTCTTACTGGAGACTATTATTCGGGAGGCTACAGCGCACGAACTTCATCTTCTTGTCGCTGGTATCGACTCGGCGAATGAAGCCAGCATTGCACTTCATCGCCATGTAGGATTCACTCACGCCGGAACAATCCATGAAGCTGGCTACAAGTTCAAGAGATGGCTCGATCTTGAATTTTGGCAACGTCTACTAAATTGATCACCAAATTCTATAGGTACAACAAACTCAGGGAGAACAACAAGAGTGTTTCCACCGGATGTTGTTTCTGCACACTTCCCAGCGAGACTACTTTCACTCTCCGCGAGGATGCTTACGCACCCGGACGACGGAAGTGACGGTAAGCCTGCAGGACATCGTGAAGATCAGAAGAAATCGTGACTTCATCTTCAGCAAAATCACTGAGCCAAGTTCTGTCACTTGAGACAGCATCAGCCAAGATCGGTAGGATTTCACCAAGTGGTACTTTGACACTATGCGGATCAAGTTGCTGTTCAAGCAACGAAACGCCAGCAGCGTCATTATCTGGACCATTATAAACACGTAGTTTTCGCAGACCCATGGCACACTCCCTTTTGCCGTGTGGTCCTTCGGAAGTCCGTCGGACCGTTGCCTGTCAGACAGGTTTATTGCTAGCTGCATCATGCGACTAGCAGATCATGGGCGACATGAATCCTGCCTAAGAATTTACATCGGCACATGGAGGCCATAAAGTTTGACCGAATTCTCCATTTATGCCGATTTTTGTTGTCGATACCCAAAAACTCAAGTTTTTGGGGGCTTTGGCTAAAGCCGGCTGTTTCCTGATTGACTCTGCATACGACCTGCTCGCAGTGCCTCGCCGATACTCTTGGGAACAAGTGCCTCGGCTTTGAGGACACCTGCACGGTTTTCGGCAGTCGCGGCTTTCATTTCCTGTTCATGAGCGATGGCCACTGCCCGTCTTTCCTCGGCTTTGGCACGTGCCACACGTGTGTCGGCCTCTGCCTGATCGGCCTGAAGCCGGGCTCCAATATTCTCACCAACCTCGATATCGGCGATATCGATAGACACAATTTGGAACGCTGTTTGTGCATCGAGTCCGCGTTCGAGTACAGCTTTTGAAATTGTATCTGGGTGCTCCATAACTTCAAAGTGTGTAGCAGCTGATCCAATTGATGTAATAATTCCTTCACCCACTCGAGCGATAATTGTTTCTTCAGTTGCTCCACCGATGAGTTGATGAAGATTTGTTCTGACGGTAACCCGTGCTCGAATTTTTAATTCAACACCATTTCGTGCAACAGCTGAAAGAGTTGATTTTCCACTTGCAACATCTGGGCAGTCAATCACTTTGGGGTTCACACTTGTCTGCACTGCATCGAGCACATCTCTTCCCGCAAGATCTATGCCGCATGCTTTATCGTAATCAAGATCAATGCCAGCTCGATGGGCTGCGATAAGAGCACGAATGACACGAGGTACATCACCACCAGCGAGATAGTGAGCCTCGAGAACACACGGAGAAAGCTGCTTTCCAAGACCGGCTTGGGTTGCCATGATCCGCGCTTGAATAATCGTACGAGCATTGACCTTCCGCAGGCTCATTCCAAAAAGCTCGAGAAATGTAACAGCTGCTTTCGACCAGTATGCCTGAAACCAAATTTGGCCATAGTTAAATATCAGAATCAACATTGCGAATGCAATGATTCCGAGCAAAATGCCAAAGACTGCAAATGCGGAAGGAGGCAAAGCTGATCTCCTGGTTAAAATACCGTGTGTAACTCTAAGACTTCATCATCGATAGTACTTGGAAGATTCAGAAATGCAAAAACCTTATAGACCTCGGGGGTTGGAGCCCTTCTTGCAGTGTTAGGAGGTATTCTTGGAAACGTTGTCAGGTCGTTTCATGCGTAACAATCCAGCCTCCACCGAGGAGATGCGTATTGTCATAGCAGACCGCTGGCTGGCCAGGGGTAATCGGACCAGGAGCATGCACTGTTGGCTCGAGAAAGTGTGCTTCAAACTGTTGATCACCTTTCCGTGTGACAATGGCTTTTGCAGGTGGTCGTTGGGCTCGGCACTGAACAAGACATTCAAAAGGAGTTGTTGGTACATCAGCAACCCAGCTCACTTCATCGGCAATCAGACCTTGAAGAGGCAACTCGGATTTTGGTCCTACAACAACTCTGTAAGTCTCTGGTTCAATCCGAATGACGTACAATGGGGAGCCAATCGCAATACCAAGACCTTGTCGTTGACCGATTGTAAAATGCTCAATTCCAGAATGGTGTCCAAGGACGCTCCCACTTGTGTCAATAATATCTCCTGCTCGGGAACCACCGAGTCTGTGGGCTACCAAACGTGGGTGCTCGCCTGGTGGAACAAAGCATATTTCTTGACTATCAGGCTTGGTTGCTGTTACCAGACCTAAACGATCGGCATGTGATCGAACTTCAGATTTTGTCAGTTCACCAATTGGGAGCATCATTCGGGCTAAACGATCTGGGGTGATTCCGAATAGGACATATGACTGATCACGTGAGACATCATGCCCTCGGTGAATTTCAGGGATGGCTGGAACAGAGCCTGAGGTCTGGCTGTGAACGAGTCGTGCATAGTGCCCTGTGGCAACATGTGTCGCACCAACTGCATCGGCATAGTCAAAGAGACGCCCGAATTTGATCCATTGATTACACCGGACACACGGATTTGGTGTTCTGCCAGCACCATATTCGGTGACGAATGTATCTATTATTTTTTCAAAATCTTCTGTGAGGTCGAGTGGATACAGCGGAATACCGAGATGTTCTGCAACACGACGGGCATCGAGAGCATCTGTAACAGAGCAGCAGCCTTGGTGACCGGGCTTGGGATTTGATGCTTCAACTATAGGAAGCGCACCTGATGGTTTTGGCAAAGCCGGTTGCCCATGTCGCATAAAGACACCGATACAATCGTGTCCGGCTTCAACGAGTAACGAGGCGGTAACACTTGAGTCAACGCCTCCCGACATAGCAATGACGATGCGGGACATGGAAATCAGTCTGGCAAAGAGTGCGGAATGTTTCTTCCAATAGCTTTGAATGTACTGAAAGAAGTTAGTATTTCAGAACAGTTTCAATTCGGTGGTCACCCAGTCGCTCACGTCCTCTTAAACCCTCAAGTTCAACGAGGAACGAGCATCCTACCACCGTTGCGTGCACAGATTCTATCAGACTGATACAGGCTTCAGCCGTGCCACCCGTAGCCAGTACGTCATCGATAATCAGCACACGTGAGTGTGGCTTCAGAATTCCGCTGTGCATTTCGAGAGTGTCTGTACCGTACTCTAATTCATACTGGTAACTGATCGTATCAGCCGGTAGTTTTCCTGGCTTACGAACGGGAATCAACCCAACACCAAGTTTCAGTGCAAGAGGTCCGGCAAAGAGAAACCCTCTGGCTTCAACAGCTGCAACGGCATCAATAGCGGTATTCTGCCACGGTGCGGCTAAATTCCGTATCGACTCATCAAATGCTTCGTGACTCGCAAGCAGCGGTGTAATGTCGCGAAAGAGTATGCCTGGCTTCGGGAAATCAGGTACGTCGCGGATATGTTGTTTTAAATTCATAGACAGAGGGTATCTGGTTTATGCGCCTCGCCGCAACTGTCTCGTAGGACGAATTGAAATGGTTGCCCGTGGAACACCCTCAATTTCAGCAGCGAGTGATGCTAAGGTCTCAGATTCAATCTGTCGAACTCGCTCTCGAGTAAGCCCTAAGATACTGCCAATCTCCTTCAATGTCATTGGCTCTTTACCCTCAAGGCCAAACCGCATTCGAACAATAGACGCAGCTCGATCCTCAAGCTCATCAATACGTTTCAATACATGCTGGAGCGTGTCTTCATCAAGCATGACGTCGGCTGGACATCGTGCGTTTTGATCTTGAATGATATCCCCAAGCGACCACCCACCTTCCGTCTGATCAGTTTGTGGCGCAGCCTGATGAACCTGCATTGCTTTTTTGATGATCGGTAGCTTTTTGCGAGCCAAGCCGAGCATTCGAGCTACTTCTTCAGGTGTGGGTGTTCGACCAAGTGAATCGAGGAGACGAATCGAAGCTCGCCGCCACTTCGACAGGATCTCAACCATATACGCAGGAATTCGAATGGTCTTTCCATTATTAATGAGTGATCGCTTGATTGATTGTTTGATCCAGTAACTGGCGTATGTACTAAACCGCGTTCCAACAGTTGGATCAAATCCTTCGACGGCTCGCATGAGACCAAGATTTCCCTCTTCGATGAGATCACAAAGCTGGAGCCCACGGTTTGAATAGCCACGAGCAATATTAACGACAAGGCGGAGATTCGCCCTGACCATATGGTCGCGTGCGGCAGGGTCACCTTTTTGAACCCGAACAGCCAGTTGTTTTTCCTGGGCCGCGCTGAGGAGAGCAGTCTCATTGATGTCGCGTAGATAAGTTTCCATAGGTTTTTACTTGATCTCTTTGCTGATGAACGATGATTAGGTTGTGAGTACGAAAGAAGGAACTTCTAGACATTCGTTCCGCACCCGGAGTGACACGATATGGTGGAGCCATTCCATCGCATCTCCTGCCAGGCACAGGACATAGCTTCAGGGGAACGTGAACAGGAAGCGTTCCCCGCGGAAAGAACTATCGACTGTTCAGAGAGGACGACTGCACAAAGAGGGAAAAAGAGGCTCCCTGTGCGGACTGTATCGACTGCACGGCCCACAAACAAGGAACTCGTTTTTAGACCCACTCATGAATCGAGTTGTCTTAGTTGCCAGTCAAGAACAACAAGCTCAGGCGGTGAACCAAGTCGCAGAGGAAGAAGTGAGGTGCCGATGCCGCGTGAAACATACATTGGTGGTCCATTGTCACAGTACCATCCAGATACATAGCTCCCACTGCCTGGAGGAGTAATGAGTGGGAAACCACCTGGAGCAATCTGACCTCCATGAGTGTGGCCGCTGAGAATGAGACTTGGAGGAGTTGCAAGAAGTTTCTGAGAAAGATCACGAGTCCCTGGACAATGTGCCAGCACAAGGTGCTGATCTGCATCGTCATTCTTTTCTGTTCGAAGAGGCTTTGGTTGACCTGCAAGGAGATCATCAAACCCGGTAATCTTCAAGATACTGCTATCGTGTTCCAAATGGTACGACTCATTCGTCAAGACTTGAAACCCGAACGGAGTCAGGAAATCCTTGAATGATGATGGTGTGAATCCGGCGTTGTATTCCCAGTTCCCCATGATCGCGAGTTGGTGAGATGCTGGTGGAAGCCTCTCTAAAAATTCAGACAATGGCTGCATGCCGTTTTTATGACTTATCGTATCGCCCGTTAGCAGAATTACATCAGGCTCGGAAGCTGTGACAGCCTCAAGAAGTTGTATTTCCAACTGACCAATATCATGGAGATGCAGATCACTGAGTTGAACAATTCGCAGTGCTCGATGACCCGATAATGAGGGTGTTCCAATGTGGAGATGCGTCTGAGATAGTGATTGTGGTGCTACCACAAAAGATTCTGCCAAGAGTCCACCGGCAACACCGCATGTAGTAGCGGCAGCCGTTTGGATCCATTGTCGGCGACTCAATTGAAGATGGGGCAACACCATACTCAAACACTCCGCTGTTGAAAAAGAAGAGCGTCGTGATTTTCGAGAAAAATCTCAAGACTGATTTGGCTTATTTTCCAGATCGATTTGGGTAGTTTTTCCGGTCACAATGATCGAATCGATGTCGGTATCAAGTGTTCGGATTAAAAAATTAAGCACTATCTGGCTAACGTTTCCGTCTTCTACGAGAGATTCTTGTTGACCCTCAGGAAGGATAAGTGTGCTATCAACATCTGCGGAAAGAAGTGCAGCATGTAATCGCTCACTTTGGCTCACAGGGATAGTCTCATCGTTTTTGCAATGAATGAGTAATGTGGGTGGGTCATTCCGTGAGGCGTAACTAATCGGGCTGGCTCGTAACGCCGCTTCGCGAAACTCGGGAAGTGGTCCGCCAATGAGCCGACTCGCTGCAGAGGAAGCACGGTCAGAATCAGTTCCAAGAGTGGGCAGGTGCGTGATAGTTGAAACACCACAGATTGCCGCAATTCTATGCGTAGGAAAATCATCCTCTTCAAAGGAATCGTTATGTTTTTGATCAGGATCCAACCCAATCAGCATCGAAAGATGTGCACCTGCAGCCTGCCCTACTAGGCATATCCGTGTTGGGTCAATACCCCAAATTGCGGCATCTTCACAGAGACGATTGATTGCTGCTAAACAATCATCTCGTTGCGTAGGAAAAATATGTGTTTGACTTGGACGATAGCTGATACTTGCGACAGCAAATCCATGCTGTGTGAGCCATGTAAGAGGACAATCGATGCGAGGGCTACTCGACCAGTCGTCACCGGGTAGCCAGATTACGAGGGGTAGTCTTCCTTCACGGCACCCGCCCGGAAGATACAGATCGAACTGTTGATGTTGTTCTCCTGATCCATACGAAAGGTTTCGATGTTCAATGGGTAATCCACTATGTGGTGGTATATCCTCTGGAACAACTGTCCATGTGCTACGACGATTGAGCCTTCTTTGGGCACGTTTGGAAAGTCGCCGTCGTGGATATTGTGTTGAGTAAGAACCTGATTCAGGGCGAACGCCTACTGGGACATCACCGGAAGGACGAGGGTCTTCTCGATGGAATCGGACTGCATGCTTTCCGATCCCAGCTCCTTCCCCGATCCCAGCTCCATCCCCGATCCCAGCTCCATCCATTGTGTAGGCCAGAGAAGGTGAGAGCAGCATCAGACACATTGTGTGTAATGAACACAATATCTTCACTGCGTGGTGGCTTGTCTGAAACATTGACACCAATTCAAAGTGGAGTTTATTCAAGGCGACTATCAACTTCATGACAATTCATTTTCCACCTTGTATCGTACCAGAGGACTTGGGCAGATGCGCCTGTTCGATGTATTTCAAGATGTCTCTCACTCTAGATACCTTAATTCAAGGTGGATTTGCAACTTCACCACCATCACGCGTTGCAAGTCCCTGCCAAATTCGTAAGTCGATGGCATCAGTAATTTTTCGGATTGAACCATCAATCATTCCGGTATTCACAACCCCATTGTGGTAGCTACGAGATGTTACAGCAGCAAATGTTTTCAGCGTGGCACTTTTCCCTTCCTGCTGTGAGTTGTAGTCAATATCGTAAGAGACCCCACCAACAGCAAATTCAACTACTGTATTAGGAGTAAATGTTGCGGTGAAACCGGTATGGTGAACACGACCATCGGGCCATTCTGTATGGCCAGTATTACTATTGGTTGCCGGCCCCATTTTGTTTTGGCCGCCAGTAGCCAGTGATGCTATTTGAGAATCATCTGTGGGTGGAGAACCAGCGGGATAGGCACTGCCTGGATCAGAAGTATTTCGCACGTAGGGTGTAAAAGCTTTTACTTCACTTACCATCAAAGTCTTTGATAAGCCATCTCGAAAATATTTTGCTCTGTAGTGTGAGTTAGGATGAAAAGCCCCATCACCACCGTCTCCAGTCGCTGGGTTGTAGACGAACCAGGTTCCAAAGTTGAAACCGTAGTTTGTTGGGTAAACATAGTTAACACCATTCTTTGTCCGAAAAAAGTTATTGATTTCACTGGGACAGACAAAGGTTTCGACTCTGGTCGAGCCGACGGTGGCCCAATTTGTACCAACTATGCCGCTTGGATAGCCATTATCCCAAGGCTGTTCGAGGTTGATTCTTTCTGCAGCAGCAACCTGTTCAATGTAGGGCAAGATTCGGCCATGAATGCCCCATGAACCATTGTTAGTGGCGAATACAGTACCCGGTGTATGCAGCATACTTGGAGGAAACCCTCCCTTGCTTGAGGCGTAATTATGAACAGCCAACACTAACTGTTTCATGTTGTTGCCACAGGCTAAACGCCTCGCTGCCTCACGAGTCTGTTGGACTGCTGGTAGGAATAACCCAATAAGAACACCAATAATCGCAATCACAACAAGAAGTTCAATGAGCGTAAAGCCGTCTCGGGAGCGATACCAATGTCTATGAGCAATTGTTCGCATAGGACCTTTCTTCCGCTGAGAAAATATCTCCGTGCCACGTCTGAAAGGAATAGCGTCTGGCGAGAGCGAGCACAAGAATTCAGACTACCATTCCAGCAGACCAGAAGTCCAACAGATGTTTCGTAATATGAGTATTCTTGTAACCTTGTTAAGACGAAGTCTTCGATATATTTTTTTGAAAAGCCAGTCCCAGCACGCCTTATAAGGCAAAACACACCATTGAATCCATGCGACAAGGAGCCACTCGATGAACGCCACAGCATTCCCGAATACAAAGCACATTCTCACAGCATGGTTGCTCCTTCTTGTAGGCATCAGTGGCGTGTTTGCAGATGACTCTATAAACCGCCTCACGGAGTCTGAGAAACGAAGTGGCTGGGAGCTGCTTTTTGACGGCACATCACTTCACGGCTTCAAGGGATATCAGCAAGATACTCCAGGTGCCGGCTGGCGGGTTATTGATGGGACAATCGTGCGTGCAGAAGCCGCTGGTGATCTTCTCACACAAGAAATGTACGACAGTTTCGAAATTCAACTTGAATATCGAATAAGTGAGGCTGGGAATAGTGGGCTTATGTTTCATGTATCTGAAGATGGCAAACGACCGTGGTATAGCGGCCCGGAAGTTCAGATCATCGATAACGATGCTGGGAAAGATGGCCAGAAAGCAGGGTGGCTGTACCAACTGTATGAGCCTCATGAAAAAAAATGGGTTATGCGGATTGAAAAAGCTGCTGGATTACCAGTGAAGGAATTGGTTGATGCGACACGGCCTGCAGGAGAGTGGAACCACCTTTACCTTCGGGTGAC
>JAQWMC010000064.1 GCA_029246985.1 Pirellulales bacterium | reverse complement strand
TTACGATTCCGCTACATGTGATGCTCGTTGATGTGTCACGAATAGAATCCATAGACGAGATGACCTGGAGAAATCATTCTGATAGATACTACGAGCCGTCTGGTTCAGGCGTTTTTGAATCGGTGTCCCCGGTGTCATCTTCAGGTGGGTCATCAAGCATTTTTGCAAAGTTGAATTCATCGTCACCAAACCCATGCTTCAGTGAAAAGCTGTCATTATCATCTTTTTTGGGTTTTTCAGAGGGCTGGGTGTTGGGCTTGGGGCGTTCAGTCGGGTTCCCTTGCGGTCGTGATCGTAGACGGGCAGAAAGATTCGTAAGCCATTCATCACTGGGGAATTGGTACGGCCGAAACTTTTCGAGTGTGCCCGTCTCTTCTTGCACAAAGAGGGCTCGCTGCTCTCCGAGTCTTCCTGCGGCTGGATTTTCCACAAGCTGACTTGAGTCTGTGCCACTCATCTGGAAAAGAACCCGAAGTTCAAATTCTTTGAGGGTGCCGCGTTCAAATGTGCGTTGGAGGTTTGTGAGTGAATCGCACCAGATCACGGCGTGGATACCGACGGTTGGTCCATCCTTTAAAATAGTGACAAGTTGTTGGGCGGGACTGGCTTCCTGTTCACCTGACATCGAGAAACCAAAGTCATTTTCGTTGCGCCTGATTTCACGGAACCGAGCTAGATCGCGAATGACGACAAAAACTGATTCTGCATCCAAAATCTGTTCATCAAGTCTTCGTTGAACTTCGGCAGCCAGGTCACGAAAGGCGTCAACAACTCCAAGCCGGCTTACAACTTCAATTTCATGTGGCAAAAACTCGGTCAGTCTGCCGAGCATGGTATCAGGATGTTCTTCGGCGATAGCCGGCTCAAAGAGAACAAACCGACTCGCTTTCCCAATGGCACCTCCAGGGTAGGGGTCGCTGCCCGCTGCAAGGCTAACTGTAGCCATTGATAAAATGCTGGTGGCGAGATCTTCTCGCTGCCCGACGATGAGTAGGTTTGTGCCACCCTGACGACGAAACGCTGCAACAGTTGGATCCTTAATGGCAATCGCATCACCGAGCCAGGCCATCGGCGCTACTGGCGGTTTGCCGTCTATTGTTCCTGTGTCGATAAGTTCTCGAAGAAGTGTATTTGCATCGGGATCAGCAGCGTCATTTCCATCAAAAACAAGCCGAGGTAATTCTGGAATGTCTTTCCGTGAGTCAGCGAGTTCTCTGAGTTTGCCGAGATATTTTTCGCGTCTCTCTTCACCAAGCCAGACGACCTGGAAAGGATGGTTGCCTTCAACCATGCCGTTTGCATCATTGTAGATCGCCTCACCAGGACGCGTCAGAAGCCTGGCGGCAGTATTATCTTCACTTAGAATAAGACTACTGTCTGCTTCATTGCACTGAAGAGCTACCCGAACAGCCATTTGACCCATCGTTGCTCGCGGAAGACTGTATGAACCACCGAGTGTTTGGGAACCAAGTAGTACATGCATGCCGAACGCTCGACCCTGTCGAACAAGTCGGTCCAAAACAAGGGAGCAGTCTTGTGCCAGTTTGTCATCTTCAACAAACAATTCCTGAAACTCATCAATGATGAGCATGACACGAGGCATTGGCTCAGGGTGCCCGCTGGCTCGGTAGCCGGCAAGGTCTTGGACAGATAAATCACGGAAAAGATCACCACGTTTTTTCAGTTCGCGATCAAGCTGTTCAAGAACTGACAGCCCAAATTCACGCTCACTTTCAATAGCGATAACGCGTGCGTGAGGCAGTTTGTAATGGTCATACAGTTTGAACTCGACACCTTTTTTGAAGTCAATAAGATAAAACTGAATTTCATTGGGGCTGTAGTTGAGAGCAAGGTTCGTAATTAATGCATGCATCATGGTTGACTTGCTGGAGCCTGTCTTACCAGCGATGAGTACATGCTGACTTGTGCCCTTGCCGAGCCGCATCGATTGCGTCTTTTTCGCACCCGCAGGGCCGAGGGGTACGTTGATTTCTTTGGACGTATCACCAGTCCACCACTTGTCTTCAGGCGGAGCAACTCTGTCGAACGGCACTTCAACACGCTTGGCTGCAACAGCCGCTTGACCAACTCGATTAATGATCTGGGTGAAAACTTTGTCTTCGGGTGATGTCTCTGGGTGCAAAGGCCACTTTGAAAACTCTGGATCGACCCAGGTAAAACATCCATTTTGTAATGTGAGATTCGTTGTATTTGATTCGATATCGCTGAGCGTAAAACCAGACGGCAGTGTCTGCGTCGTATCCACTGAAAGAATAGGAAAGACACCACAACGAGCACCCGAGCTTGCAATGCTTGCCAGTCGACGAGCGGCAGTCTCTGTAAAGTTTGCCGGGAAATTAGCGATCGCCACGAAACGGTATGGTTCCGGAACTTCTGCTTCAGCGTTGTATTCGCCGATCGTCCGGTATTCGTTCCGCAAATACTTTTGAATTACCATCTCCATTTGTTCAGTGATTAATTCAAGTTGCTTATCGATCTGTCCAGGTTCAGTCCAGATACGGCTCGAGACGAGCAATTCGTCGTGGTCGGCAAGATGCATAAAACCAGCAAACTGTTTGCCAAGACCCAGAGGATCAATAATTGTGAATCGACTTTGTCCGGGTGGGAGACCAGAGGCTATTCGAAGCATCACAGACTGGAGAAGACTTGATGCGACCTCTTTCTCTTCTGGCATCGATTTGATCAGCAGGGCGGCTTGATCTGGGCACGGAATGAAAGCAGGCTGCCGCCATTCCGAAGGACCGAAACTGTTGAGTGAAGCATGCTGAGACAGCCCCCCGTCAATCGCCTCCATGGACAAATCAAGATGCCCGAACCGAATGCCGGGAGGCGTTGCCTCTGGAAGCGGGACGGAGCCATCTGATAATGTGTCCCAGTCAGGAAAGGCCTGAGAGTCAACTGCGTTTGCGTTTGAAAAAATAAGATTTGTTTGTTCCCGGGTCGATTTCCATCGATCTGTCATCTCTTGCCACTGTTTGTCTTTTTTTTCTGCGAGTGAGTTTTGTTTCTCGTCACTATCGGCTTTTATCGCCGTAATTTTTTCACGACCCTTTGCCTCGATAGCCTTTATTTTTGGTGGATAGGTTTCGTCGAGAACAGCGAGGCCACGAACTCTCTTATCTTGAATCGCACTACACCCTGCTTCATATTTCTCTTGAAGCGAGGCAACCGCCACCTCTTTTTTTGATCCAGCAGAGGCGGAGCCGGCTGCGTGACCACCTTGCTTTTTCTCCATGTCACGTTCGTGCCGTTTGTCGAGCTTGTGTTTGTCTCGTTCTAACTTTTCGGCGATTGCATCAAGACAGCTGGCATGGCAACGTGTGAGAAGTTGTCTTTTCTTGGAAAATTCAGACACTCGAGTTTTGAGCTCTGCTCTCGCTTTTTTCTTCTTTCCCGACTGCCATAAAAAGCCTCCGCCAATCGATGCAAGGAAAGTAACGATCCCTGAGGTGCCTGCCATGATGAGTATCGGGGACTCTGAATCGCTCATGCTGAGCGGGATTGCGACGGCCGCGGCGACGAGGCCGGCGAGAAGGCAGGGTAGAATGACGATCGAGGCTGTGACGGCATCGGAGAAGGCCCACCGAACACTTGGCAGACCAAGCATTGCCTTTGCATCATTCTGGATTTCTTCGATTAGTGTTTTAAGGTGTTCAATCAGCTGTTTGCCTTCGGGCAAAGAAGGGCTGTCTAATGCAGCACTGGCAGTATTCACAGTGGTTTCTTGATCAGGATTGTCTTCTAGATCCACAGAAAGCAGTGAAGCCGCTGATGCAACTTTCCATTTGGTAAGTTTGCCTTGTAGCTTTTTCAGATCGTCATCAAGTTGCTCGATGGTCTGAGCAAGTGATTCAATGAGATGAGACGTTTTTCTTTCCGTATCTTCTTTCTGTTGATTGAGAGACTCCCCTGCAGAAAGTGTTTCGAACTCAAGATCATCTGTTTTCTCTTTTTCGACTTCTTCCCATTCTCGTAGAATCTGCGTCTCTCGCTCTTTCTTTTGCTTGTCAAGTGTCATTTGTTGTGCCTGCACTTGCCCTTCGAGACGTTTTTTATCTTTCTCGAAGTCGGCATTGAGCGAAACAATCTGGGTCGTACAGCGTTCTTTGACTGTCTGTAATTTCGACTCTGTGTCTGTTCGTAATCGAGTAGTCTCTTCCTGAAAAGTTTTCTCGATTGTTTCTTCGAGTCTTACCCGCTGAGATGCCTCTTTACGAAGCGTGGTGATCTGCTCCCGAAGAAGATCACGGTCGTAGCATGACTGTTCATCTAATTCAGGTCTAGGCTTGGGGGTATCGGGAGTAGGCATAGATAAGAAGAGAGTTAATGGGTCGGGTTGGAGGTGTTGGCGAACAATTGAGGATATTAGTAGACGACGTCATCGCCCACGTCACGGCTCGCACGATCAAGTACTTCGGCGAGCCTGCCCACCGCCTCGAGTGTTTGCTTGACGTCGGGCTTTAAAGGGACAATAAACTCTTCGTGGAAGCGTCGAGCTGTTGCATCATCCCACGTCTCAGCGGTGATTTCCCATTTAATGCCGAGCTGTTTCAAGGCCAGTGCTAGTTTTGCTGCACCACTCGATAGGTCACACGTCTTCATGAATCGGTACTCTCTTCTATTGAAGTTTTGCTATCGTCTATTTGACGAGCCACTGATTCTACGGGGGAGGTTGTACCCGAGGTGTTTGTCCCGCTAGGGCTGGCGACAGTCTGATAATTTTCAAGTGCTGTAAGCATCTGCTCAATACGAGCAATTGCCCTTGGGCAGTCAACATCAATAATTTCACGAAACCGAACAAGCCTGATGCACGTTTCTCTGAATTGCTGAAGTACGACTGGGGTCCATCGCTTCACCAGTTCTATTTTTTCTTCTGCTCGTTGCAATCTCTTTCTTGCTTTTTCGAGGTTCTTTTTCTCTTCAGCACATGCTGGTGCATTGTCACCAACTTTCTTGTATGTTCTGCAATGTTCGAGATCTTTTATAGCCTGATTCACGCCGTCGGCGGCGCGTCTCATCTCTGCTTTCCAAAAGGCAGCGCGTTCAACTGTAATCCAATCAATTCCACGTTGACCTTCTACTTCAATCTCAGCGAGCGCCTGACTTGAGTCATGCGCATACGTTACCATTGCAAGTTTAACCAGACTTAGCGTATCGATTGACTTGATGTCGGCCTGTGTTGACATGTGGTCTATTGGGTTGGAGGCTATTTCTTATCGCTGGTTCTGGTATTCCTCGACGCGCTCTGCCTTTCGGATGAGATACGGCACGTATTCTCCTGTTGATTCCACGAATCGACCGAAGGTAGTGAGTTGTTGTTCGAACTCTTCTGCGAACTTTTGGTGCTCTTGGTCACGCCAAGTAGCAGAGAGTGCCTGAAGTTGTCGTTGAACTGTTTGCATCTGCGAATGGACTTCTGTGCTAAAATGACGCAGTCGTGACGCGAAGCGTCGCAACTCCTGTGGAT
Organism: Pirellulales bacterium; assembly: GCA_029246985.1. Taxonomy (GTDB): domain Bacteria; phylum Planctomycetota; class Planctomycetia; order Pirellulales; family UBA1268; genus UBA1268. Next base: position 1,958 of record JAQWMC010000064.1, on the reverse strand, counting down.
CGACGATTGCCTGTCCCATGGGAAATACTCCTTGAGTAGCGTTGTTCGGCTAAGGTTTGAATGTGAGCGGAATACGCGGAACAACGTTTTTCCGCATTGATATCTTAACGGGTAGACGGCAGGTGCGTGAACATGCAGGATTTCATCACCGGTCCGACGGCTAAAAACGTGACGTGATCGAGCCATGACATTCTCCAGAGAACCAGCTATGAGTGACCAAACAGCATCGAAAAAAGGAAATCATCGGCCCGCCGGCAGCCATCCAGAGGGCGAGCCAGCCCTGGACGAGTCGGTTTCAGTGGAGCCGACAGTTGGGTGGCATTGCACCCATTCGTTCTATCGGTTCGACCGAGCGAGACTCGCTCAGTTCACGGACGCCGAACGCACGGAGGGTCTGGTGGCCTTCAAGGAAGCGTTGAATGAAGAGTCCGCGCAGAGTCCAACACGGCTTCAGAAGTGGATCGTCCCCGGCCATAAAGCGGACTTCTCAGTTATGGCTCTGGATCCGTCACCCCATGCTGTGGATAGCATTCATCAACGCCTCTTGGCAGGGCCACTTGGGCCGGCACTTGAGTCGACCTATTCATTTGTGGGACTGACAGAGGTTAGTGAGTATCTGCCGACGGCTGAGCAGTTTGCAGCGAAGCTTGTGAAACAAGGAGAAGATCCTGAGAGCGCGAGCTACAAAGCACGAGTGAAGGGGTACGCAGCGAGGGAACCTGCAATGCAAAAAGCAAGGCTGGAGCCCGATTTCCCTCCCTGGCCATGTGCGTGCTTTTACCCAATGAATAAGAAGAGGAAAGTCGGTGAGAACTGGTTCACCCTTCCGTTCTCGGAGCGTAGCCGACTCATGGCCGAACATGGTGCAAGTGGAATGAAATTTGGTGGTCGAGTTTCTCAACTCATTACAGTCTCAGTCGGTCTCGATGACTGGGAGTGGGGAGTTACTCTTTGGGCACGTCGCCCAGAGTTTCTGAAAGAAATTGTCTATACGATGAGATTCGATGAGGCGAGCGCTCGGTACGCAGAATTTGGACCATTTTATACTGGCTACGTCGGGACTGCGGACCAAATTATTGATCACTGCCGAATTGGGTTATAGACAAAAGTTTCGTTAATTTGTTGCGTCAGTCTCTTCCTGCTCTGCATGTGAAAACACAAGTTCGACGGGTGTGCCCCGTTTGGGTACGCGGCCAGTAAAGACTTCAAAAAGTAGCGAATCATTTGCCTGGGAACTGGTAATCGGCAGATCGAGTGTCGCAGCTGGAAAGTTCGAGACACATACGAGATCACCGCCGTCCGCCTGATAGTATTCAATATCTGTTTTAGGGTTCTTCCAAAAACTACTTCCAGCAAAAATCCAGTTGTAGCCTAACTCCTGTCCGGTCTGGCTGTTCTTCACCCAGCGTTGAGCAGGTGCTTCATGGTTTCCGGTGTCATCTTTCCAGCGCACTGTGATCGCTACTGAATCTCCAGTCGCTGGTTTAAATTCAGGGTAAAATGAGGCTGGGTTTCCTGCACAAAGACCGATCGCGAGAAGGCCTGTGTGAACGAGCTGGGCAGTGGCGTTGACTGCGACGACAGATTCATGTTCTTTGGTTTTTCGAGGGCAGGCAAAAAACTCAATAGGACCATCGGCAAGTGCGACTGCACCACCGACTATAAGCTGCCGTGACTGAGCATCGACCCAAACGGCTTGTTTGGGTGACAGGCGAGTAAGGTCTGGATGCGAGTCAACTGGCTCTACCGCTCCGACCACGAGTGAGACAAGTGCAGCGACGATTCCAGAAAAACAGATGCTGCACAATTTGATTGGAACTGATTGGAGGAGTGAATACGGAGTCGTTGCCATCTCAGATGCTTTTTCTTGTAAAGGTTTTGCTGCAGAGCCGGAGTCGGTTGGTATAGTTTTATTGACGGATGGTTTTTCAATCGTACTCTAGCGTGGCATATTCGCT
>JAQWMC010000036.1 GCA_029246985.1 Pirellulales bacterium | reverse complement strand
GTCGCTGTGACGTGAATCGCACCAACATGGCTTTCGTGCTCGGCAGGCACCGTGATGTTTCCAAGGATTCCCGCTGTTGTAATGGCCTCTGCAGTGCCGGCCGGACGTGATTGCTCCAGCAGGCTTTCAACGCCTAGGCCGCCGGGCAATGCCCAGCCTGCGACAACAGCAAAAATAGCAAGAGCAACGAGTGGAGCCGTCATAACTCGAGGCGACTCATGGGCATGTTCAAAAACATGCTGATCGCGAGGTGATCCTGCAAACGTCATAAACCAGAGACGAAACATATAAAACGCCGTTATAAATGCCCCGCCTGCAACAGCTAGGTAAAGAACTGAATGCTGGGGATTCGTCCTAGAAAAAAGGAGTGCTTGGGCGAGTATTGCATCTTTTGAATAGTAACCACTAAAGCCTAATACGAAGGGAACCCCCGCACCGATAATCGCAAGGCATCCAATGAGCATCGTCCATGCGGTATAAGGCATTACTTTCAAAAGACCGCCCATCTTCCGCATGTCATTTGTATGGCAAGCATGAATGACTGATCCCGAACACAAAAAGAGAAGGCTCTTAAAAAAAGCGTGGGTTATCAGATGAAAAAGACCCGCCACCCATCCCCCTACACCAAGTGCAAGCATCATATAACCAAGTTGACTCACTGTTGAGTAGGCAAGCACACGCTTGATGTCGGTGGCCGTTACGGCGATAGTAGCCGCGATAAAAAGCGTTACACCTCCGGTATACGCTATTACCAACAAAACGTCCGGAGTGAGCACGGGAAAAAAACGTCCGACCAGATACACGCCCGCAGCCACCATGGTGGCTGAATGCACAAGGGCTGATACTGGCGTCGGTCCTTCCATTGCGTCTGGCAACCAGACAAAAAGTGGGACCTGTGCACTCTTGCCCACACAGCCACAAAAAATACCAAGGCCTGCGATAAACAGAAGCCATCTACCGTACCCTTGTTCACGCCAGCCCGGTACAGCAGCGGTAACTTCACGACGCAACTCACTTCTACTTGGGTTGGCGGCAGCCATCTTCTCGATCTGATCAGCCGCAGCAAAAGCCACTAAACCATCCGGTACCTGCTGCTCATGATGGTTTTCAGAAGGACGAACCAGCTCAAACAAGCCTGGCTCGACCTGACCTGTGGCTGAACTTACGCTGTCACCAAAGTGCAATGTTCCGAGGCCACCCCACAGTGCCATAAGACCAATAAGCATGCCAAAATCACCAACCCGATTCACGATAAATGCTTTATTTGCAGCCGTTGATGCTGAGTGGCGCTCAAAATAGAAGCCAATGAGAAACCAAGAACAGATACCAACCAATTCCCAGAAGATAAAGACCATCGCAAGGTTGCCGGCTATTACTATCCCCAACATTGAAAAACAGAATAGCGAAAGTGCCTGAAAGAAACGATGAAAACGACCCTTTCGATGAAGTGGGTCGCCTGTTGCGAGCTGAACTTCCGAGTCGGTCACATCATGAAGCTCATCGTGCATGTAGCCAGCAGCATAGACATGGATGCACGTTGCAATGAAAGTAACCACAACAAACATCAGGACAGTTAACGAATCGATATACCAGCCGATAGACAATCGAAGCGACCTACTTGCATAAAGCGTGTACCAATCGCCGGAATACGAGATCGAGCTGACCTGCTCCTCATGGCCACCTGCATGATGACCTTCAACACCACCTTGTTCTGGGGAATGGATCGCTATTCGCCGAACCAAACCAGACGACTCACCAGCATCATTGTTCAAGACCGACGCATGCCCGTCGCCGTGGTGATTGTTTGAAACCGGCTGGGCGAGTGTCGTCCAAAGAACCAAAGCTACAAGCGACAGGAATAAGGAAGCACCGATAGCTGAAGTCGCGACCGCTGCTGCACCTTTTCCATGAGCACCCATGCGGGTACCGAAAAACAGAATCGCCACAAATGAAGCGAGTGGAATTAGCCATGCAATTCCGAGCAAAATTGGCAAGAGTTGTGCGGCAGCCATTCTTTTGTGTCGTAAGACCCTAAACGTAAACCGGGGGTTTCAAAAAATCTGTAATATCAATCATCCATGCAAGTCATCCGCTCGATCAACATCGACCGTAGCGTGGTTGTTGTAAAAATTAAGTGTGATAGCCAGTGCCACAGCAGCTTCTGCTGCAGCCAACAAAATAACAAACAGGGCCATCACTTCTCCATCAAGCCCAAGCACTGATCTGCTATCTCCTGCAAGATACTCTGAACCAAAAGCAACAAAGTTCACGTTTGCGCCATTTAGAACAAGCTCAATGCCCATGAGAACGCCCAATGCATTGCGTTTTAGAGCCATGCAGACGACTCCACAGGTGAAGAGAACCGCGCCGACAACAAGATAGTGCGAAACACTCACGACCCCACACAATACAAATGTCATTTCGGGCCTCCTGCGACAAGAGTAGAGGAAGCCGCAACAGACGACCTTGGCTTTGTGGAATCTGCAGAAGCAACTAAATCAACTGAGCGAGGAACTCGACGCCGCTTTGCTCTCGCTAGATATGCCGCCCCAATTAGAACAACTAAGAGATGGACTGACACTATTTCAAAAGGAAGAAGATATCCGCTCTTTGGTCGCACCAAGTTTTCTTCCGCAACCTGATCCACACGGACCCCAACAAGAGCCATACCAAGAGGTGTTGCCGTGGGTGCCGTCGCCACGCCTTGCCCCGACTTCTGCCACGACTCGATGGAAAATGCGGCCTGTACCAAAACGGCTAAAAGCGCGGCTGCCAGAATGCCTGCAATGACTCGATCACCTGCCGGTGTCCGCAGGGCAACCAACTGAGTCTGGGCCGTAAGCATTACACCGAATACAAGCAGGACCAATGTTCCACCGACATAAATCATCAATTGCATAGCACCAACAAACTCTGCACCAGCCAGAAAAAAAAGACCGGAAGTAGCACCCAACGAAAGAACAAGGTGCAGTGCCATACGAACAACATTGTCCGAGAGCACGACCATTACTGCAGCAACGCACGCAACCCCAGCAAATAACAAAAAGAAAAACTCATGCCAATCAAGAAACGCAAACAGATTTGCCAACAAGCCGAAGGCCTCGTGATTCATCGCGACACCTCCACAATACGACGTGATGGAAGAATGTCACTTAAAGCGTCTTCATTGTCGGGATCTTGGTTATTGCTTTGCTCAAGCCATCCTTCTCGCACACCGGCGGCATTCTGGAAGCTGCCTGCAATAAGTCCTCCTGGAAGAAACAGCTGCCAAAGCATGACGCCGGCAAACATGGCAGCTGCAATCGGAGTGCAGTATTTCAAGCATGTCGTCATCACTTGGTCAATTCGCAATCGCGGTAACGTCCAGCGAATCCACATCATGACCAAGACGCCAGCTGTAGCCTTTAAGAAAAGGTTAATGCAGCCCAGTAAGCGAAGTGCGTAGGGGGCATTTGCCGCCATACCGTCACTTAGTCCAAGAAGTTGTGAAACAGGAATTGGACCATTCCACGCTCCGAGAAAAAGGATCGCGGCAAGAGCACTCACCAGAAACATTGATCCATATTCTGCCATAAAGAAGAAGCTCCATCGCAAGCCCGAGTATTCCGTATGGAAGCCAGCAACAAGCTCGCTCTCTGCCTCCGCCAAATCAAACGGAGCTCTATTCACACTCGCGAGTGCGCATGTGTAATACACCCAAAAAATGATGAACGTAAATGGGTCGTGAAAAATAAACCAATTCGAAGCCCATCCCGCTTGCTTTTCACCAATTGTGACAAGATCCATACTTCCCGCCAGCATTACTGGCACCACAACACACATACCAAGAGGAACTTCGTAACTCACTACCTGAGCAGCCTCTCGCATCGCGCCAAACAAGGACCACTTAGAAGCCGAAGCGTACCCAGCTAGAATAACGCCAAACACTTCTAGACCGAGAACAGCCACCACAAAGAAAACACCTACATTGAGACGCTGGCCAACAACATCAAAGGCGAATGGCAAAGCAATAAATGCACAGAAGGACGCGCAAAAACTCACATACGGAGCTATGCGAAATAACAAGGCATCAGCGCCATCAGGCATCAAGTCTTCTTTTGCGAGCAGTTTAATGCCATCGGCTAGAGACTGTAACCAACCGAAACGCCCACCTGTTCTTGTTGGTCCTAAGCGATCCTGAATACGTGCAGCAATTTTTCTTTCCGCCCAAATGAAAACAAGTGCGCCCCCAGCAATCACATTAAGGATCAAGAAAGCCGACAGCCCTGCGATCGCAGTCCATGAAAGCCAGGCCGGGAAGCCCATCGTTTCGATTAAGAATTCAGCCATTTTGGGCAATCCACAGTGCGAACATTAAGCCGGTTACGTCAACAGTTTTCCTACACGGCGATCCGTGGTGGACATTGTGAAATTTTGCACGAAGTCTGCACAAACCAGCGAATTCATACAAGGGGCACACGCCTATCCGGGGCCTTACCTACCTGTCAATCTCTCCCATGACGACATCAAGACTACCGATAACAGCGGGCACGTCAGCAATCAGGCAGCCACGGCAAAGTTCAGGCGAGACAGCCAAGTTTGAGAAAGCACTCGAACGGGCTCGAACCCGCCACGGTATCGAGGTTCCATCACTTACGAGATAGAAACCCATTTGCCCCTTCGGGCATTCTGTCTCGAGATACGCGTCACCAGCAGGTAGTTTTTCCGCCAACTTGAGCGGCTCTCCGAGTGGGCCCTTGCATTGCGAATAACGATCAATGGATTGTCGAACCAAGTCCATGGATTGCACAACTTCGAGCATCCGGACAAAAAATCGATGCCAACAGTCACCTAAAACAGCATCTCGTGGAACGGCCGGGTACTCATGATCTCGAGGGTAGTGACCATTTTTCATGACAGCGACTTCAAATGCGTATCCGTCATACATTGCCGTATAGATGCTCTCACCGTCTCGACGCAAATCAATATCGACTCCACTACCTCGCAATACAGGACCCGTGCAGCCATAGTCGATAGCCATCTCGGGGCTGAGCACGCCTATGTTGGCAGTTCGCTTTACGAAAATAGCATTTGTCGTCAGTAGCGTGTGGTATTCGCGAATGACTGGTTCGAACTGGTCGAGAAAAGCTTCACATCGTTGCAGCCAACCAGGAGGAAGGTCTGCTGTCATACCGCCGACAGTTATGTAGCTGTACGTTAATCGTGCGCCACACACCTCCTCGAAAAGATCAAGGAGTTTTTCACGTTCACGGAAAGCGTAAAGAAATGGACTGAACGTACCGAGATCGAGCCCGTACGCACCCATACCGACGAGATGGCTGGCAATCCGGTTGAGCTCTGTAATAAGAACTCGTAGATGCCTCGCTTTCTCACTGACTTGATACCGAAGCAACTTTTCGACGGTGAGTGCCCATCCCAAGTTCATATTCATTGCAGCCAGGTAGTCCATACGATCCGTGTATGGAATCCACTGTCGAGCAGTGAGGTTCTCGCCGATCTTTTCAGCACACCGGTGGAGGTACCCTATGTGGGGTTCCATCTCCGATACGATTTCACCATCCGTACGTAATACAAGGCGTAAAACACCATGTGTACTGGGGTGCTGAGGCCCCATGTTGACCAACATCTCATCCGTGCGGACATCAAACTCTATGATTCTCTGATCTTCATCCAAAATTTGAGACATGGTTCCTGTTACTTCCCACGTAAAAGTTTTTTTCTAACGGCCTCGCATGCCGTGGTATTCGAGCGGCATCTCGTAGTCTTTCCTAAGGGGATACCCGTCCCAATCCTCCGGGCAGAGAATTCTGCGCAAGTCCGGGTGACCGAGGAATCGAATACCAGAGAGATCAAACACTTCCCGCTCGTGCCAATCGGCACCACGCCAAACACTCTCTACGCTCGACACTTCAGGTAACTGGCCTTGCTGATCATCCTTCCAACGAGGCAGCTTCACCTTGAGAACCAGACTCGCCCGTGCCTTGGTGCTCCACAGGTGGTAGACAAGTTCGGTATGCGGCTCCCACTCTACCTTGGATGCTTTTTTTGGATCCGTTTCGAGCCAATCAATTGCTGTGATGCACTGCAGCCCGTCAAATCGAACCTCGCATGACTCTTTCAACCAGCGACACGTTTCCAACAATTTGTCCGGGGAGATTGCAAGCCATGGGTCAAGTGTTTCAAGTTCACGTCCAATGACAGCGCCCTCAACAGCAGCCTCAAGCTCGGAAACAAAGTCAGTGCCTCTCATTCGATTTCCTTTCATGCCTCGCCTTCGGGGGCTTTGGCTCTTTGGTCGGCAACAGCTCGAACCCAGTCGAGATCCCCTCGGTACCAAACGTATGCAAATCCAACGAGTAGAATCACGTAGAAGGCTGACATATCAACGAATGCTGTTCTTGCAAGCATTCGCCCACTTTTCTGAACGGCCCACTCAGACTCGGCTTGCCTTGCAGACTTCTCCCCACGGTTCGAGTCGATTTCGGCAGACTGCCGTGGCGAGGGATCAAAAGATGGAATAACAGGTTTTGTAAGACCTAATTCCTTGTACACACCGGCAACTGCTGGTGTGAGTGACTGGCCATCCGCTGAAACGCTCACAACAGCTGGGTCTGCAAGCTGGGTCGCCTTGCCAAAAACCGTGGCCCAAGGGAAAAAAAGTGCTACTTCAACGTCAAAAATAATGAATAGAAGCGCGACAACATAAAAGCGGAGATCAAATTGGACGAAACTGGAGCCAATCGTTGGCTCACCACATTCATATACCTCAAGTTTTTCGGTATTAGGCAGTCGCGGTCGAACAAGCCGACCTACCAAAAGGTTCACTGCCAGAAAAACACCACCCACGGCGACAAACAAGGCGATAAAACCAGCGATTAATACAGGATCCAACATTAAAGTCTCTCAGGCCTTTACCTTTCGCGAATCAAACTGACGTGCAAATATCTGAGAACGGTGACACGTTCATTTCTTCAGCTTATCAACACTTCATCTTTCTGACTGCTCACCAATTATTTAGGAATTCGGACCACCGTGAACCGGTTCGACAATGACTTTTGAAGCAGCGACTGCTGTCGGGTTAATGGTCGACCGTCCCCACCCAACGTCCACAGGCAGCCTCGCAAAATCGACAATTGTCCCATCACGACTGTAACAACTCAAATCCAGAGTTGATCCCATGAAAATACAGTCCACTGGGCACGGCTCCACGCAAAGTGCGCAAAACATACATTTCGAATAATCGATTGTGAATCCAGTCACCTGAAAGCCTTTGCTTCCGGCGGGCTTTTCCTTGCCAATATAGATACAGTCTACGGGGCATGCCTTGGCACATTGATCGCATGCAATACACGTCGTGAGATCAAAACGATGGAATCCACGGTATCGAGCAGCAACCGGTGCCGGAAGTTCTGGATATTCAAAGTGTTCTGTGAATGCTCGTCTGTTGGGATTGAACGTGCTGCTGAAAGTATTGAGAGTAACTCCCATGCCATGCAACACAGTTCCAATCGCCGTAAAGAGGTTGCGAAACCAACCGATCATGGTGGGCATCCAATGGTAAAAACAAGGAAGCTTAAAACGTAAACAAAAGTAGGCACATGACGGTCCTTGCAATGCCACCCAAGTGCAGATAGGCAAATGAAATTGACCGAGTCACCTGTTATGTGCCCGAAGCCGGAATGAACTATGAGAGTATAGGGTAGTGAAAAAAGACAACAAGCCGCAGAGACGAACGTGGCACAGAACGAATGTTCGTGCTGGCGATGACTAAAGCCCCGGATGAAACCGTTGCCCTTTTCCGCTTCGTACATACGTGTCGGCGGTCCCAAAGAACACTCGCCCCATTTATACCAACTGTCCATTCTGAACCGATTTTTTACCGTTTGCTCCATGCCATGTGAGTTGGGCTATCAAATTTCTACCGGGCGAGTTTTAACGCAATTCCATGCGGTTTACCCCCAGAATGAGCGGATTTCCATGATTCATGGGGCCATCCGACAGGCTATTCAGCGACAGATTCCTGGAAATCGGCCGATTTTTCTTGACCGAGAGCACAAAATACCTAAATTTTTAGATGGATTCGCTGTTTCGAAAACCTCGGCGCAGGTGGCCATTGGTTCACCTTTGGAGTTGTTATGCTCGTACTATCTCGCAAGAAAGACGAAAGCGTTGTTATCAACAACGATATCCGAATCGTCGTTGTTGAGATTCGCGGGGACAAGGTACGGCTTGGCGTGGAGGCCCCGAAGGAGGTGCCTGTCCACCGGAGTGAGGTTTATCAAGCAATCAACGGCGATGATTCAGACAATTCCATCTCATCCGTGAATAACGTTCCTTCGATTCCAGAATCGTGTAAGCCTGCTGACTCTTCTGGGCTTGTTCCGGACTGAGTATATTTTATTGAGAGGACTCGACTTTCAGGCCCCTGCAGGCTATCTTCCGAGTACCGAAACTATCCACGCATACACTGTGGAGTAACGGCCCCATCGTCTAGAGGCCTAGGACATCGCCCTTTCACGGCGGCAACCGGGGTTCGAATCCCCGTGGGGTCATTCTTGTGCAGTGATGCCGTTCGCGCAACACGATTAAAGCACAAATGGATTACGCTCAAAAAAGTCAATACGATGCGATCCTTTTTGTCAGTTTTGGTGGTCCAGACAAGGCAGATGATGTCCTTCCTTTTTTAGAAAATGTTCTTCGGGGTCGAAATGTACCGAAAGAACGCATGCTCGAAGTTGCTGAACACTATCATCACTTCGGTGGGAAAAGCCCAATCAATGAACAAAATATCGCGTTGATCAATGCAATACGCCAAGAACTTTCAGCGTCTGGTTTAGACTTGCCGGTCTATTGGGGCAATCGCAACTGGCATCCATTGCTCACCGATACCATTCGAGAAATGAAGGACGCAGGAGTTCGTCGCGCACTTGCCTTCGTTACAAGTGGATTCAGTTGTTATTCCGGTTGTCGTCAGTATCGCGAGAATATTCAGCAAGCCCGCAGTGATATTGGCCCAGACGCGCCAGAAATTGACAAAATCCGGGTCTTTTTTAATCACCCCGGTTTTGTTCACCCCATGGCTCGAAATGTCCGCTCCGCTATGGAGTCCCTTGGGAATGAATCCCACACTCCAGTCTTGTTTACAGCCCACAGTATTCCGCTTTCCATGGCTGACTCGTCTGATTATTGCAAGCAGTTGCAAGAGGCATCTCGACTGGTTGCGGAGCAGGCGAAAATCTCCAATTGGAAACTTGTCTATCAAAGCAGAAGTGGACCACCCACTCAACCGTGGCTAGAGCCGGATGTTTGCGATGCGATACGAGGCCTTCATGAACAGGGCGAGTCGAATGTCGTCATCGTGCCCATTGGGTTTATATCTGACCATATGGAAGTCCTATTCGACCTTGATACGGAAGCCGCTGATCTCTGTAAAACACTGGACATGAAGATGGCGAGGGCAAATACGGCAGGCACCGACCCTGAGTTTGTTCAAATGATTCGAGACCTTATCGCAGAAAGAGCTTTTGGCCTTTCCGAGAAGGCGGCGATCGGGTGTATGCCTGCGAACCACGATGTCTGCCCGCTTGACTGCTGCCCCGCTCCCGTTCGTCCTACAACGAGCCGACCTTCCTAGGCACGCAACGTCGGCTCATGTGCTGAAAAGGAACAACCGGAACAATGGGTGATACCAACCGCCGCGAACTTGTTGTTCTTACCCACGGATTCATGGCACATCGCCTCATGCTCCATCTGCTCGCCAGAAGACTTCGTCGTGCAGGCTGGAACACGGACATCTGGGGTTACGAAAGTTTCGTTACATCAGTAAAAACGCACGCCCACCGCTTCTCTGATTTTCTCGCTGAACGGTGCGATGACGAACGCTACGATCACATCCATCTGGTCACCCACAGCATGGGCTGCATCATCGGGAGAATGGCCATCAACGAAGTTCGGTCTGAAAAAATTAGTCGATTTGTCATGCTAACTCCGCCGAATCGAGGGTCATTCGTTGCGACCCGGACGGCAAAATTATTCGGGCATTTCTTTCGGCCTGTTGCCGAACTTACAACTAACCGTGATAGCCTTGTGAATTCTCTTGCGGATCCCGCAAATGTAGAAATTGGTGTTATTGCGGCAGAGCAGGATGCGCTCGTCAGCCTTGAGAGCACACGCCTCGCGGTACCTCATGAGCATATCACACTGCCGTGTCTTCATTCTGCTGTGCTCTTTCGACAAGACGCTGCAAACCACATTCATTCGTTCCTGAAAACCGGCCGTTTTCGGCACGCTTATCGGGATGCGAAAAATGCCACGCAAGCAAAACAATAACTTGGTCACTCAACTCGTCGATAACGAGGCTCGTGTGAAGAAACAACTCACTTTGCCTGGCTTAGCACTTGGATGCTGGCCTCTTGCTGGAATGACTCGGGCTGGCGTTACCCGTCAAGCAGCTATTGAAACCGTCGCTGCAGCCATTGATCATGGCATTACCCATCTCGATACCGCATATTGCTATGGTGAAAACGGTGAAAGTGAAAGAGCCATTGCTCAGGCAATCAAAGGCCGACAAAACGAAGTGACTATTGCAAGCAAGTGCGGCATTCATTGGCAAACGGGAAAGAAGCAAACAGTAGATGGACGGCCAGACACAATTATCCGAGAGGTTAAAGAAAGTTTAGTGCGCCTTGAGCTAGACAGGCTTGATCTCCTCTATCTTCACACTCCCGATACAAACATACCTATCCAGGAGTCTGCAGGGGCACTACGACGGCTTCTTGATGAAGGCATCGTGGGTGCCGTGGGGCTATCGAATGGAAACGTTGAAGAGTGCCGGTTATTTGCAGAAATATGTCCTCTCTCAGCCTGCCAGCGTCATTTCAACATGCTCCAACAGGAGATTCGCCCAGTTTTACTGCCGTACTGCCAGTCAAAGCGGATAGCCATGGTGGCATATTGGCCGCTCATGAAAGGTCTACTGACAGGTCGAATGAAGAGAGATCAGGTTTTTCCACGCACTGATAGCCGGCATAAATATCTAATGTTCCGTGGAGAAGAATTCCAAAAAAATCTCGATTTTGTTGATACTATTCGATCCCTTGCCACCCAGCAAAACCTGAGCCTTGTTTCTTTAGTTCTTGCTTGGACAATGGTACAAAAGGGAATTACGACGGTTCTATTCGGGGCTACAAGTGCGAAACAGGTTGCCACAAATGCACAGGCTCTTGCTTGCCACCTTGAAGACGGTTCCATCTTCGCCATCAACGAGGCAATTCAACAGCGAGGGCCCATTTTGGGAAGTAGAAAAGTCTAAGACTCTGCTCGGACCTAAGCGGCGCCCGAGGATTGCTCAAGAGTTTCTCGTACGCCCACATAAGACTGCCTGACCTCGAGGCACACTCGCCGAAATGGCTCGGGGCGACTCACGCCGATCAATCGAAGTGTTTCTACCGCACCATTTCGAAAGACCAGATCTCCACAGTCAAACCACTCCTGCCCTGGCTGCACGACCAACTCAACAGTATCGAATCGTTCCAATTCTACGAATCTTTCAACCGCAGCGCGAACACCCTTATTTACAGTAACCCGCCTGTTTGTGACTTGAAACCGGCAGATTGCCCACGGAAGCCTCATGCTTAAATACAACATAAGTCCGATTGGCATTGTCAAAAGAAGTGCCAGTCGCCCCACCCGAATTATTCCGAAGCCTGTTTGGATTCTGTAGATACGGCCAAGAAATTGTCCCAAACCAATACCCCCAACCGACGGCCACGCAGTCATCACAGGGACTTCTGCCGTACAAGGGGGCGTAACGCCTGCGATCGATTGAAGTTCCGGCTCTTGTGTTTTCATGAAAAATAAACCGAGTTTGAGATATACAATGCGAATCGGGTTACCAAACGCCACAGAGGAGACATCTGGCCTATCGCTCAAATGTATCCTTTTACACTGGAAACGGAAGCGTCTTTTGATTCAATTGAAATAAAAAAACCCAGTGAGCTCGGCCAAGCCCACTGGGTTCATCTTTAACGGTTGTTGCGCCTCTCGACGCATCAGTGCAAAGCACCGACATCTCTTTCGATAGCTCGGCCTATCCGAAGATAGACCACGATCGTCTCCACAATTCTTTTGGACCTGACTGGTCCCGAAAACATCCAAACAATGTTTGAACGCCAACAAGACAAGACAGGTTCGCACTCAGACCGTGAGGTCTGAACGCTAAAATCCTTTAGAAAGGAGGTGATCCAGCCGCAGGTTCCCCTACGGCTACCTTGTTACGACTTAGTCCCAATTGCAGAGTTCATCTTCGGCGCCTGGCTCCTTGCGGTTACCTCAGCGACTTCGGATGCCCCCCACTTTCGTGGCTTGACGGGCGGTGTGTACAAGGCTCAGGAACACATTCACCGCGGTATGCTGACCCGCGATTACTAGCGATTCCAGCTTCATGCAGGCGAGTTGCAGCCTGCAATCCGAACTAGGGAACGATTTTTGGGATTTGCTTGACCTCGCGGTTTTGCTTCCCTTTGTGCGTTCCATTGTAGGACGTGTGCAGCCCTAGTCATAAGGGCCATGAGGACTTGACGTCATCCCCACCTTCCTCCGGCTTAACGCCGGCGGTCTCTCTAGAGTCCCCGCCTTTACGCGCTGGCAACTAGAGACAAGGGTTTCGCTCGTTAAGCGACTTAACGCGACATCTCACGACACGAGCTGACGACAGCCATGCAGCACCTGTGTATGTTCCACCCGAAGGCGTGGCCCTGCTTTCACAGGGTTAATCCATACATGTCAAGACTAGGATAAGGTTCTTCGCGTAGCCTCGAATTAAGCCACATCCTCCACCGCTTGTGTGAGCCCCCGTCAATTTCTTTGAGTTTCAGCCTTGCGACCATACTCCCCAGGCGGAGCACTTAACACTTTCGCTACGACTGGAAGGCTATGGAGGACCCTCCAATCAAGTGCTCATCGTTTACAGCTAAGACTACCGGGGTATCTAATCCCGTTTGCTACCTTAGCTTTCGTGCCTCAGCGTCAGAAGAGACCCAGTGAGCCGCTTTCGCCACCGGTGTTCCTCAAGATATCAACGCATTTCACCGCTCCACCTTGAGTTCCGCTCACCTCTGTCTCCCTCAAGCACGGCAGTTTTGGATGCAATTCCTCAGTTGAGCTGAGGGCTTTCACACCCAACTTTCCGTGCAGCCTACGCACCCTTTAAGCCCAGTAATTCCGAATAACGTTCGTACGGTTCGTCTTACCGCGGCTGCTGGCACGAACTTAGCCCGTACTTCCTCCTTGGATCGGTCAAACAGAAGGGATAACCCTTTTGCATTTCCTCCCCAACGACAGCGGTTTACAACCCGAGGGCCTTCATCCCGCACGCGGCGTCGCTCGGTCAGGCTTTCGCCCATTGCCGAAGATTCTCGACTGCAGCCATCCGTAGATGTCTGGGCAGTGTCTCAGTCCCAATGACGCGGGTCATGCTCTCACACCCGCTACCCATCGTTGCCTTGGTGAGCCATTACCTCACCAACAAGCTAATAGGATGCAGGCCCCTCC
>JAQWMC010000166.1 GCA_029246985.1 Pirellulales bacterium | reverse complement strand
CATCCGAATACGAGGAATAAATTCAACGTCTCGGCACGGCAAACGACCGGAGCCATGTTTGGCACCCAACGAGCCTCATTAAGAGCTCACCGGCATGGTTCGACACAACACGGGCATGGCAGAAAACTTACCGCCCCACACTCTCGTCGAGGGAGGTTTTTGTATTCTTCCAACCACTTCATCATACTCGTATCGTGATCAAAGGGTAGAAGTGTGTCGATTTTTGCTGGTTCACAACACGGAAAAGGAATAATTTAGCGTTCTGTCTCGACCGCTTCACTGGTTGGGACTGGTTCCATCAGTCTGGTGTTTCTCTCTACAGCGAGGACGACAGTCTGCTGTTCGAGGCCAGAAGCCGACTGGCCATAAATCGGAATAACCTGACGTCGATTGGGCATTTCTACACGAATGCGAAAACTTCCATCATTTGCAACGTCGACTGGTTCACCCTGGATGGATAGAAAGGCACCTTTTTCCGTCGATCCAAAGACCACGAGTTCGGCATCAACTTCCATCGGAAAGCCTTTTTTCTGGCTGTTGGTATTGAGATCACCATGAGCCGTATAATTGGCCTTCGGTGCTCCCAAAGGTCTTCGCAAACGTTCCTCGAAGAGTTCCCTGACCTCTTCAGACTCACTGTCAGTTGAGTAACCGCCACTGAGAGAAAAGATTTTTGAGCAGTCAGACTCAATGTCTTTCCAGTGCACATCGAGAGAGTCTCCGCGACTGACGGGTGGGGCAGAGACCTGATTACTTCGGCATAGCTTATGGAAGTCACCACATCGCGTCTTGTAGCCAATTTCCACCCGACAAGACATGGGTTTGCGTACGTCTATAAACCAGTTTTTCACGCCGCCATGGATTTCGATTTCTCGGCAAATACGTTCTGCAGGTGTCTCACCTTTCTCACCAATAGTCTCAATCACCCGCAGGATGGGTTTCGCTGAATGCCACTCGGCTCCCATCGCGGCTTTGACTCGTTGAACGCTGTGAATTGTGACTTCCCAGAATGCATGAAGCCAGTGAGGGCCACGAACCATAAGGACGGCACGGTTACGGCTGGGGGTGCGTTTCTGGCTTGGCTCTTGATTGGTGACGAGACTTTTCTCGCGGGCACGTTGGGCATGGGTGTCTTTGATTTGCTTTATTACGGCTCCTCGCTCAACAGTCACACATTTCCGCTTCGAGTTCGTACGAGCTGTTTTTCTCTGGACTGCGGCGAGTTCAAATGTCTTGGCAACGCTAGGTTTTTTTTCGTGAGTTGGTAGTTTGGTTTCGCCTGAGGAGGACACCTTGTGGGTTTCTTTGAGTTTGGGGGCCTCAGCCTGACCGTTGGAGCCATGTATCGCTTGTGCTGACGTTGCTCGCCGTACGAGTGCGTTGATGAGCTGATCTTTTCTCATGGCGTGCCAGCCACGAACACCGGATTGTTTCGCCATTTGCGCAAGATCACGAACACGCTTTTCTTTAAGACTGGCGGCTGTCATGTGAGTTCTCTAAGGCCCGGGACTGGCGGCGTGGCAATACGCGGCAACGTTTGGCGACGGGTGCGTACCTAGACTCACCCTATCGAACCAATCAAAACGACTCAAATTTTCGGTGAAAATGAGTGCAATTGAGCAATTTCTGCCTTCTTTCAGGCAAAAATCAAAACAAAACTGGCTGAAGGCGGCCATTCGACTGGTGGAGACGTGACGCCTATTGGGCATGGGCTATTCGCCGCGAAGCTTTAGGCCTCTTTCCACGAGCCTTTCACGAACTTCGTTCAAGCTTGTGACTCCGAAGTTTTTGCATTCCATAAGGTCCTCGGCAGTCCTCCGAACCAATTCACCAATGGTCATAATGCCGAGCTTGGTTGTGCACTTTCTTGCGCGAACCGAAAGGTTCAGTTCCGTTACAGGCAGTCCATGAATTTCAGTTTGTTCACCAACCGGCTCATCGAACGTTGGTGAGGAGTCTGCTGTCATGGATGGTTCTGCGAATTGTCCGAGAACAAGGCCTTTCGAAGCGAGGATGTCCTTGATTTCAACAAGGCTGGTCTCTCCAAAGTTTTTACTGGCAAGTACATCTGCCTCACTGGTTAGTGTGAGGTCGCCCAAGGTCTGGATGCCCATTTTTGCTAGGCAATTGCGGCTCCGAACGGAGAGTTCAAAGTCACTTACTGGGAGCGTGAGTACCTGTTCGAGTCGGTCACGCTGTCGTTGTTCCTGTTCGTCGAGGTGCCGATCGCCAGATGCTGCGGAGTCTTTGAGAAAAAGTTTTGCTCTGGAAATCGCTTCTTCCCGGCCTGGTGCATCAAGCGGTAGGCCATCAAGAATTCTTCGGTAACATTGTTGGGCCTGTGAAAAATCATCTCGGTCTTCGTAGAGAAGACCGAGATTCATAAGTGCTCCTACTGTCGCAGGATATCTCAGGAGTGAGCGTTGGTAAGAATCAATTGCTTCATCGTCATTACCGAGCCTGTCGTGGAGCACTCCAAGGCAGAAAAGTGCGAGTGGCTGGCCGTTATCACTCTCGACTGCCCTCTGTAGGAGTTTGAGTGTTTCTGTAGTTGAGTCACCCCGCTCTACTGCTATCGCGCCCTGTGCGGCGAGGTATTCAGCTGATTCACTTTCTTCATCGGTAGCGTTGTTCAACGCGTTGGCTGCCTCTTCAAGTTTGTTCGCCGCACGCAGTGTATTTGCTTTTGCTGCGAGGCAGGCACCGGCGGGATACCCGGCAGTTCGAGCCGCGTCAAAAGACGCACACGCATCGTCGGTTGCAGCAAGCGCAGCTTGTGCAAGGCCAAGTGCAAACAGTGCAAGAGCAGAACCATCCCCAGATTTGAGTGATACGACGGCTTCGCTACTGCGACCAAGCAGATAAAGGCCGACGCCGAGACGAACGGATGCTGCTGGGCTTAGGTCGCCGATTTGTTGAAGTTCCTGGACGGTCAACCTCAGTTCTCGGTGTGTGTCCGTCGTGGTGCCGAGTGAGTCAGCAATCGCACGGACTTCGTTGGGCCCGAAAGGACCGCTGCCGACAATGAGTTCACGCACATCGATAGTAGTTGGACTTGGAGTTACAGAACTTTGCATGGTGTTATATTTGCCTTTTGACTTCAGAACGTGATTAGCTACAGCATAGTGGAGGAAATTGCCGAAGGCGACCGCGGCCAAATTGTAGAGAGCCAGCGGTGGGAATCGAACCCACAACCCCCGCATTACGAATGCGGTGCTCTGCCAATTGAAGCTACGCTGGCGGGGGCATCCGGCAGGAAAACGCCGTACCGCCGAGCCCTTTAAACTAGCGCAGAGGGTATCTGAGCGTCAAGTGGCAGCCTTTTTAAAGGCCTTCTTTGACAAACAGCGCAATAAAAAAAGCGGGGTCTCAACCCGGCAGGAGCGTCCTGCCATAGTCAAGCGGGTCAGGGGCAAGGCGACCGCTCGACCAAAAAAAGTCGAAGACCCCACTTTTTTAAGGTGTGGTTGACGGGACTCGGAATGTCTCGTCGAGAAGAGAAAGAATGCATATGCTGTGCCAAAGGCTACGGAACCGGTTTCCCCTGAATTTATAGTCCTGGGAACTGGTAGCATCGGAGGGTCAAAAAAAGGCTAACGCCCGCGGTTAGTGTTAATATCTCACAATTCTGAATGGGATTGGTGCGTCTAGAAAACGTGTCTCACATCGCGTCTCAAATTGAGAGAAATAGTTGTTAGCCCAAATAACAATGTGCAAAACGCGTCGGGCCGTCGCTTTTTGCTTCAATTTTTTGGCTGGGCGGGGCTGTCCGTTATCGGGTACGGTTCGACACAGGGAAACTACAATTTTTAGGAAATATAGAAATCTATGAACACTGAAGCTTGTGTTGAGGTTGGAAACTACCGCTGTGGCCCTGGAAATCCCCTCCTCGTAATCGCTGGACCCTGCGTCATTGAAAGTGAACAACTGTGTCATGATATCGCTCAGGTTCTTGTTGAAATTAATGAAAGCCTCCCGGTCAACATTGTCTTCAAGGCGTCTTTTGATAAAGCGAATCGTACGTCATCATCCTCGAAACGTGGTCCTGGCCTTCAGGGCGGAGTAGAGATTCTCCGATCTATCAAGGCTACGTCTGGCTTGCCAGTGACTACAGATATTCATCTGCCTGAGCAAGCAGGTGCCGTTGCAGAAGTATGTGACATGCTTCAGATACCAGCTTTTCTTTGTAGACAGACGGATCTACTCGTTGCTGCAGCAGCTACAGGTCGCGCCGTGAATGTGAAAAAAGGACAATTCATGGCGGCGGCCGATATGCAGCATGCGGTGTCAAAACTGGCCGCGGGTGGCTGTCGCAATGCACTGTTGTGCGAACGAGGCACATTCTTTGGATACGGTAGGCTGGTCAATGATTTCACCGGACTGTTGACGATGCGGTCATTTGGAGTGCCTGTAATTTTTGATGCAACACATTCTGTGCAGCGGCCTGCCAGTCATGGTGATGCCACTGGGGGCGATCGAACGCTGGTCGAACCACTTGCTCGTGCGGCAGCGGCTGTTGGTATTGACGGCGTATTTTTTGAAACGCACCCAGATCCTAATTCCAGTCCAAGCGATGGTCCGAATATGGTGCCCCTGTCCGAATTTCGGTCGGTGCTCGAACGGGTGTTGCAAATTCATGCAGTTCGTGTCTCAATGGATAAAGATATTTCTGAGGACTGAAGTCGTTTACGAAACGTTTTCCTTGAGAAATCAACTTACGGGTCAACATGGCAGTTTGAGAGAGGCGTGTTCAGCACGGAGTGACTATGGTTTTGCAGCGATTTGGCCACGGGTGGATCCTTCTTGCAGTACTTCTTGCAGGGGGCTGTGCCGAGC
>JAQWMC010000162.1 GCA_029246985.1 Pirellulales bacterium | reverse complement strand
ATACGTCGGTTACAGTTTTCTTCTATGTGTTGGGTGCAGCGACTTTGGGACGTCTTGGTCTCGTGCCTTCAGGAAATGAAATGGTACGCACGCTTGGTCAAATGTATGTGCCGATCTTTGGTGTCTGGATTCAGCAGGTATTTTTGCTTGGTGCTTTTGCAGTTTTGTATTCCACTTTTTTTGTTGCTGCAGCAGGCAACTCCCGAATGGTTGCTGACGGCTTGGTGCTCGCCGGGTTGTTGCCAGGCGATGAGGCTTCGCGTCGAAAAGCCGTTCGAGTTACGTGTGTGGTTTGGGTAATTGCTGCATTAGCAATGGCATTTTTGTTCCGTGCCCCTGTTGCGATGGTGTTAGCAAGTGGTGTTGCTCAGGCTGTGATGCTGGGTGCGCTTGCCATTGCTGTCCTTTATTTTCGGTACTGCGACATCGATCAACGGCTTGCTCCGAAAAAAAGCTGGGACGTTCTGCTTTGGTTGTCAGCAATCGGTTTTGTTGTTATCGCGGCTTGGACGGTCTGGCAGAAGGTCTCAGACGCGTTGTTTTTCTGAGTATGCTGTAAAGCATGCCGACGAGTCGTGTACTCATCGGTGTTCGTGTAGATTGAGTTTTAAGTTGAATGGGTTTTATTGCGTAAAGAATTGCATCAGGAGAAAAGTATGTCGTCGCTTGAAGTTGGTGGTCAAGAAGAAGAGGGAAATGCCGGAGGAGCGGCTGCGAACCAGCAGGGGTCTGCAGATTTGTCTGTGCCGAGTAGCCCGCTTCTTGATTTCGATGCGATGAAACTTGTGCGGCATTACCAGGCTGCGGAATACGAGCACATGGCGGTTCAGTTCCTGACGGTACTCATGCATCTGCGAGACACGACATATTATCAGCTTGAGGAAGCCAGTCACGCTGCACTGAATCGCTTCGTTAAACAGTTCCTTTATTTCATGTCTCAGGAAGATTTCATCCTTCCCGAGAAGTACGCTACTAGTTTTATTGACCTCAACGCTGTAATCGGAAATGTAGTTGCAATAAGTGATTTCGGGACAACGGACCCGTTTATACAGATTCTTTTGAAGCAGCAGCGAAACTATACGAAGTTACTGTCGCTTTATTCGGGTCGTAATCGAGTTAAAATCGATCGACGTTTACTTTTTGCAACAAGCCCTCAGCTTGCAACACAGTGGTACTTTTGTTTTCTCGAAATGTATCGAACTGGACCGTCCGATCCAGAAACTCTTACCCATCTCCGCGATCACATTACATTTGAGGATGATCGTTTGATTGGGATTAACTCATTTACGCATCACGCATACTTTGGTGCAACGTATATTGATAATGAGAAAGATTATCTTGTGAAGCAGCGGGTCAACCGGCTGTTCCAGGCAACACCTCTTTGTCAACAAAAAATCACAAATAAACCAAAGCCAAAGAAGATAGGTGTCCTTTCTTCGATGTGGTTTCCTCGGCAGAGCGTGTACCGGTCACAGCATCCGTTCCTTAGAGAGCTCGCGAAAAACCATGAACTTGTGCTCGTTCACCTCGGACGACCTCGGGAAGACCTGGATACTGAAATCTTCAGTGACGTGCGTTACTACAATGCTTCGGAAAAGGCCGATGATTTATCAGCTATCAATCCGAACGACTTTTCAATGGCCTATTTCCCTGATATTGGTATGAGTATCGAGAGTATTATTCTTGCGAATATGCGTATCGCGCCGATTCAGGTGAGTAACTACGGTCATCCCGTAAGTACCTTCGGGGCGAAGGTAGATTACTGGATTGGAGGACGTGAAACCGAAGTAGCTGATCGGGCACGTGAGCACTATTCTGAGCGACTTGTTTTGATTCCGGGCTGTGCACAGGCGCCGGTCCCATTGGAGTATCGACTGGAGTACCCAACGCTTCAAGAGAAGCCATTGATCATTAATTGCACGTGGAGTGGCCAGAAAATTAATAGTGAGCATCTCAATCGTCTCAAGGTCATTGCCGAGAGAGTTGAAACACCGGTAAAGTTTCATTTTTTTCCAGGCGGTGCAGTGCTCGGTAATGGGTACATACCACTCAAGCGCGCTGTTGAGAATATTCTCGGCACAGAGCAGACAGTTGTAATGCCGAACTTTGACTTTCAGCGGTATATGCAGTCTTTGGAACAAGCTCATTTTGCAATCGATGCACATCCCTTCGGAGGGTACAACACAGCAGTCGATCTACTCACCTTGAGATTGCCTGTTGTAACGCTTGCCGGCAATCGATTCTATAACCTGTCTACAGCATATCTTCTGAATAAGGTCGGCCTTGAAGAGTTAGTAACAGATAACGAAGCAGATTTTCTAGATGTTTGCTGCCGGATGATTGATGATTCAGACTTTCGCGGACGGATGCAGCGAAGGATGAAAATTGTTGATCTTGATTCAACGGTTCTGAGTCTTGAGCATGTTCCTGCGTTTGCACGTGCTATCGACTACATCCTCGACAACCACGATTCGCTTCAAAAAGATGTTGCACGAAATCCAATCACAGTCACCTGACAGAGTATGCTCCGACTGTCAGTCGGGCAATCGTGTCAGTGAAATCCAGGCTCTACAGGAATGGGGTATTAGGCAGTAGTATGCATTGCATCACACAAAGCCTAATTCGCGTTGATTGAACGCTTCAATGAACTCAGAAGTTCAGGCACCCGTGGTGCTGCCATATAGACACGTGCTGTGACCGCCGATCGTGGGAAGAACTGTGCAATGAAGTCAAAGCAGAACTCACTCCCTGTGTGAGAGATTGACGC
Source organism: Pirellulales bacterium (assembly GCA_029246985.1). GTDB lineage: Bacteria > Planctomycetota > Planctomycetia > Pirellulales > UBA1268 > UBA1268. The sequence goes on along the minus strand of JAQWMC010000162.1, from coordinate 7,293 downwards.
CATGTTGGCGTAGACGCCACCAAGCATTTCATCAGGAAGTTTCAGGTTGTCGTAGATATCTGCGATTGGAGCCTGTTGTGCAGCATTCGATTGGTTTGAAAGTGGTGTTGAGGTTTGTGGAGTCTCTGCCGATTTGGATTTTTCCGTTGAGGTGGCATCTTGGGATTTATTGCTGTCGTTCGCTTCGCTGCTCCCAGGTTTCGGGTTCTGGCCTGGTTGTGGTGCCTGAGGTTCATTGGGTAGATGTCCAAATGAAGCACGGTACTTTTCCAGTGCCTGCTCTAAAGCGAGTACGAATTGGTTAGCCACACCTGGTGGGAGAATAATTCTCGCTGCGACACGATTTGGGCGTGCCAGTGACTGAATAAAATCAATTGTGTATTCGTTGGGTCCGTGAAGGACAATCACCGCCGTCGCAAAAACCCCTCTTCCAATCTCATCAGGTATTCGTGCTGTTGCTGAAGAATGTTGAATCTGCTGAACAGGTTGTTCGGGGTTGTCATCGGGGTGTTTTCCGTCACTCATGCCTCAGTCCTTAATAATTTGTGTTCAATCAATGTCCGCTGGCACAAAGCATCGTCATACCCTCTGGAGTCGAGCATTGTCAGAAACGTGTTGCAGGTGCTGGTTGTCCTGTAGCATTACGCGTCTGCCGGGAGGCGACTTGTTTCAACTGCAGGTGTTGGGCCTGTGCAGGCTTTCATGAATTCAACGAGATCCGCTTCTTCAGCATCATTCAGGTTCAGAGGCTTGATCTTCGTGCTTAAATGTTTGCTTGGATGACCACCCTTGTCATACCACTCGACGACCTCCTCAAGTGTCGCTACCGAGCCATCGTGCATGTACGGTGCCGTGAGCGCGACATTACGGATCGTCGGTGTTTTGAATGCACCCATGTCGACATCATCTTTTGAAATGGCGTGGCGCCCTATGTCATGGTCTTCCTTGTCCATGCCGACACCAATATTGTGGTATTTTTCATCTGCAAGATTCGCACCAACATGACAGGCAGTGCAGTTTCCTTTTTCGGTGAAAAATATTTCCCGACCACGTTTTGCGGATTCGCTCATAGGATGTGCTTTCACACCTGCAGCAGCGTCTGCATAAAGTTCGGCGAGTTCGGGATCATCTTCAAGATCTTCTGGCTCAAGATTCTTAAATGCTCTCCACTGCTCGTTGTAATCGTATGGTGATGGCGCTGTGACGATGACGCGTTCGAAAGCTGCAATCGCCTGTCCAACTGCATCAATTGTTACAGAGCCAAAAATTTTCTCGAATTGTTTTGCATACACCGGGATGCTCGCTAGACGTTTCACGACGCCTTCGTGGGTAAATCCCATTTCAATGGGATTCTCTATCGGTCCGATTGCCTGTGCCTCGAGTGATCCTGCACGACCATCCCAGAACTGTTTGTCAGAAAGGATACGATTAAACGAAACCGGTGAGTTCCGACCACCAGCCTGCCCTTTAATGCCAATGCCCGTTTTCGTCTGTGCTGTATAGCCCATTGATGGATCATGGCAACTCGCGCAACTGACAGTGGAATCAAGAGACAACCGGGTGTCGAAATAAAGTTGCCGACCAAGTTCGATTTTTGCGCGAGTCAGGGGGTTTTCATCGAGCCCAGTAATTTGGCTGGAGCCTTGAGAAAGACCGAGTGGAAGTTGTGGGGTCAGTTCGACAAAATTGCGTTCATCTTTCAACCATGTTTCGATTTCACTCATTGAGATTGGTCCACTGCCGGGAACCCCTGCGGTGAGGGAGGGGTCTCCGAGCAGGACTTCTTCTGCATAGCATGGATTGGATAACAAACAGAATAGCCCAAGAAGAATGCTGGCACATGCGGCAGGCACAATCCGTATGCATGGGTATGATCGCGAAACACGATCCGAGTGATTTGGGACAGGTGCAGTGAGCGACATATTCGAGTTCTCCTTTGTGACAGCGGCTGAGTATAGCCGCTGCATGCTTCGTACGCGCGGGTGTCTAGGTAAAACTGGTCGGCTGCGATGGGTTTTTTGCCATTCTGCCGGGAAAATACCTCGACCTCCAGTAGTTTATGCGCTCTTTCCCGCAGAGTCGACTCTGGTTGATGGCCCTTGCTTTCCGATAGTCTGTAGTGGGAGCTATGGATGGCTTCAAAACAGGTAATTCGCTTCAAGTACAAAATGTTCGGCGGTCGCTTACCGTCTGGAGTTGTTGATGACACAAACACCAAAAAATGAACGAGATCATGAGTCAGAAGTGCCGGGCGAGATGGATGCTGGTGAAAGTTTAGAACCTGAGCAGAAGGCCATGGATCAGGAAGACGAATTGATTCTTCCAGCAGACGAGCTTTCCCAACAAGAGGCAGCTTCAATGATTCGCGATGCTGCAGGCCAACTCAATGACTTTCTTGCCGACCGCCGGCGAGAGTCGGAAGAATTTGCACGGCGGATGACGAGGCTTGAGGACGAGGTTCAAAATAATGGGAACTCCAGTAGGCATGTCATGACCCTGAGTGTTGTTGTGGCTCTTATTGCGTTCGCCGCGACAACTGGTCTGTGGCGGCTCGCACGAAACCAGTCAGAGGTAGAGTCGGCGTTGCAGCAGACAATGACTCAGGTGAAAGCATCGAGTGAAGCGAATCTGAAGCGAATTAGTGAGGTCCAGGGTGCAGTAGCCGCTGGGGTCGAAGTTCAGGCCGCAACGGCACTACGTCTTGAGAAACAACTCTCTGGCCAGCTCGATGATCAGAAAAAATCAGCAACCCGTCTTGAAAAAAGTCTCGGTGAAGCAACACAGAGTGTTGCAGAGGTTCGAGAGGATGTTGCTGAGAAGCTGGCGGTACAGTCTGAGATAACCAAAGTTGAACGAGCCAGAATGATAGGAGAAATCAAAACGGTAATCGGTGTACTCGAAGCGTCTCTTGAGGAACGATCAAAAGATCTTGCCGAGCAGTCACAGGCGCTGAAGTCGCAGCAGAAAGAATTTAGTCAGGCGACTGCGCGGGTGCAGGCAGATCGGCAGGCAATGGTGCGAGCGGCGACCCAGACGGTCAATGCTCAATTACTCGGGTTGCAGGAAATGCTCGATACGCTTGAAGAAAGTCAGCAGCCAGATGCGAAGGCTGTCTCAAAAGCCACTCAAGATACTGAGAAAAGAAAAACAGCGAAAACAAAGGGTGCAAAATCAGTGATTGCCTCAGCGCCCTCTGGAAAAAAAATAGACGGTAAGGCCGCTTCCAAGTCCTCGCCTGCTGCGAAAGCGAACCCAGTGAAGGACGCAAAAGCTGGTGAGAAAAAGACGGGCAGTCAAAGCACGAAGCAGCCTACCGAAAATTTAGAGAAAAAAGCCCATGCCAAGAAGGGGAAGTCAGTTGATACTTCACCAAGAAAAGAGCTTCCGGATTCGGCTGCTACACAAAAGTCAAAAGAGAGTAAGGAAAAATAACTCTGACGTATGAGCCGTAGATGAGCAAAAGGCTGGAACCCCGATCATGAGTCCCAGCCTTTCTTATTGGTGGACGATGAGGCATTCTCACCGTTGAATTAATTTTTCTGTCCCTGTCGTTTTTCACCTTTGCTGCGTGACTCCTTCATTGCTTCACGGGCTGCAGTTCGCTCGTCATCACTCAGTTCACCATTTTCATCCGTGTCGAACTTCTTGAGCATTTCGTCTCGCTGTTCAGGCCTCCGTTGGCTTCGGTCTTTGCCTCCTCGACGATTTTGCATTTCAGCTCGTAGCGTTTGCTTTTCTGTATCACTGAGTCTTCCATCACCATCTTTATCAAATTTCTTAAGCATTTCGGCACGCCGCTCAGGCGTCCCTTGCCTTCGGTCCTTACCTCCTTGACGATTTGGCATTTCAGTTCGTAGCGTTTTCTTTTCTGCATCACTGAGTTTTCCATCACCGTCTTTGTCGAACTTCTTTAGCATTTCGGTTTTTCGAGAAGCTTGGTCCTTATTTCCTGACGGTGCTGCGAAGGTTGTCACAGTAAAGGAAAACAGTGCGATGCATGTAAGCATGCAGAGTGGGCGAGTGAAAGTCATTGTTTTAGCTCCTTAATGTGGAAGGAATCTGTGTTGTTGGGCGGTGAATCGCCGTACTTAATTCCAGATACTCTTTTAACGAGGAACCACACTTGAAAGTTTCGACCCATATAAAAAATATGGCAACGTACAGAATGCGGTAGAGAAGTTCAGGCTCTAGGTGAGGCGTTGGGCTAGGCAGCCTTCCGGACTTCCGCCTCCGCAGGTTCTGGCGGGCTGGCTTCTTGATGGCGGGCAAAGTCTTGAGAGTCGTCTTCGGTATGCTCGACCTCTTCCTCATCGTCTGGCAGGAATGTTCCAGTCAGTCCGTCAAGCATGTCGGGGAGTGATGAGAGAATGTTTACAAAACCGAGTACCATCACGCCGTGGTGTGCACCGAGCTCGAGTGCAGAGATGTCTGCGAATAGAGTTTCGACAGCTTCGTCGAGACCGCTCGTCAGAAGAACAATTCCGGTCGTGAATTTCAGCCAAGTACTTTCCGCAAGTGATTTAATACCGGTCATCACTGATCGTTTCCATCGAACCATCATTGGTGCGGGGTGTTTTCTTTTGCGGCGGGTCTTTTTTGAGGACGCCATGCTTTAGTCCGTTTCGCGTGAGACAGATTCTTTTTGACGTGAATTTGGGATTGGAATTACAATTTTTAACCATATGGGGTCAATGGCAAATCGGCGTTAGCAGTCGGTCCTTTCCTGATTCCAATTGACCTGCTGGGCCGAGAAGGCGACAAAAGGCGGATCCGAGGTTTACCACGAAGACAGCAAGGACAAGTCAGCATGGCCGAACACAATCAGGGCGAATTTGAGTTTTTGAAAGGCTCGCCGGCTTTTGACGGTCTTAGCGACCTCGACATCAGAAGTATTCTCTCAAAAGCTACGCCACTGGAGGTTCGTGGTGGAGAAGTACTCTTTCGGCAAGGTGATCCTGGTGGGACAATGTATGTCATTACCAGCGGCCGCGTACGAGTACTTCTTGAGGACGATGAGGGTGAACAGTCACTCCTGAATGTGCTCGACCGCGGGGCGCACTTTGGTGAGCTCTCTATGCTGATTGGGTCGCCGAGAAATGCAACAATCAAGACGGTCGTCGATACTGATTTGCTGGTTTTGAATCATGATCATTTCGCTGAAGCAGTAGAGCAGGTTCCGCAGTTCGCGGTAAATTTAAGCAAGACGTTGGGGCGGTGGTTGCGGGGTGAGTTGCTCGGCACACGGCGTCAGGTCATTCGTGCAGTCTTTGCAGTGATAAGAACACGGACCGAACATGCTGCACTTGCTCCGCAAATGGTCAAGGCGTTCAAAGAACGGGGCGCTACTGTCAAGGTGGTGACGGATCGGCCGGAGGTGTGGCCAGCTCAAGATATTCTTGCAGAACTGGTTCATGGTAGTGATCTTGAACCAGTTCGTGATCGTGTCGCGGACGCCGTGACGCAGGGAGTCAGAGTGCTTGTTGATTGTGATGTGGCGACGGCAGAACCATCGTTGTTGAGCCAATGTGAACACCTCCTCTGGCTCTTTGACAATCAGGATCAGGGGCTTGTTGAAAGTAGGCTTGGTGCGTTTGTCCGTGACCGGGATAGATTGGCTGGTCACTCACAGGTTGTTTGGACGCATAAGCAGGCAGCTCGGCTTCCGAGGCATGCCTCGCATGATCTGCCGCTTCCGGGTAGCGATATGCGAGTGCAATGGGAGCACGATTCGGGAAAGCCTCACTTTCGTGATCACGATGTGACTCGGTGCATGCATTGTGTTGATGACCTTCGGTTTGGTCTGGCGCTTGGTGGTGGTGGGGCCAAGGGGGTTGCGCACCTTGGTGTTATTGAGGTATTGAATCGCGAAGGCATCTATTTTGATTCTGTCGCAGGCACAAGTGCTGGTGCGATTATGTCTGCCGGGTACGCAATGGGGAAGTCGCCTGATGTGCTGCTGCAGTTAATGCTCAAGGAGATGACGCCACCGCGTTGGTTGAGGAAATTTCCAAAAAGCAGGGAGATGTTTCTGCTGTCGCAATTCCGTATGGGGTGGATTGAGCCAAAATTCCGTGAGCATCTGCAGAATGTACAGTTCGATGAATTGTTGCTTCCGGCGTCACTTGTCACTGTCGATCTGGTAACGGGGCAAGAAAGAATTCGGCGATCTGGCGATGTTGTATCGAGTGTGATGGAGAGTATCAATCACCCAATTTTCGGCAAACCGATACTTCGGGGTGATGAAGCGCTTGTAGATGGAGGAGTTTTGGCTAATGTTCCATCACACTGCTTGCGCCGACAGGGCTCAACCTTTGTTCTGGCCGTTGATGTGACAACAAAACTGTCGACAGACTTTTGTCGTGATCCGCGGAGGCCAGAGAAGCTGACGGCGCCCGGATACCTGAGGACGTTGCTCCGGGTGAATGATGTTTCGCTTCGAAGTCTTTCCGGTATCCATCGATCGGGTAGTGATTATGTAATTACACCAGATACATCAGCCCATACGTTCGACGACTTTGCTGCAGGGGAAGAATTGATGAATCTTGGTCGGGAAGCGGCGGAAGCAGCGATTCCTGAAATCAAGGAGCGAATAGCTAAAGTATACCGTTCTATCGACGATAACACCTCTCGGTAAATTTTTACTGATTCGTGTAAGGTTATGGAATCGTACAACATTGTGCTGTCAGCGACGAAAATGCCTGTCCATTCGGCATGAGTTGTAAAAAGGCTTAGTATCGGTACAGAAGAATGCATTGTCTGCCAGCTTGGTTACATAGTTTGTTTAATACGTCCATGATTTCGTAGTGATTTTTAGAAGGGCTTCTCATGACGACAACCCGACGCCAGTTTCTCACCAAAACAACAACGCTTGCGACCGCTATGTCGGTGCCGTATTTCGGATGGCACAAAAAAACACTAGCGGACGAAAGTCAGTCCAAGAATGACCGTGTAGCCGTTGGTCTCATTGGTGCCGGTGGCATGGAGCTAGGCAATCTTCGTACCGCATCTCAATGGATTGACGTCGTTGCAATTGCAGATGCAGATCCTGGTCGTGCTTCTGCGGCGAATAACTCGCTGAGTGATGGGAAGGCGAAAGAGTATGCCGACTACCGAGCCATTCTTGACCGGAAGGATATCGATGTTCTTCATATCGCAACGCCAGATCACTGGCATACGAAACCATTGATTGAAGCAATGCTTGCTGGGAAAGATGTCTACTGTGAGAAGCCTCTCACTCTCACGATTGATGAAGGAAAGCTCATTCGGAATGTCCAGAAAGAAACGGGTCGTGTT
>JAQWMC010000158.1 GCA_029246985.1 Pirellulales bacterium | reverse complement strand
AGATCTTCAGCTATTCGCTTGCGGACACCTTCAACCGCAGCAGGTAGACCTGATCCCTCCCCAGCAATGAGGCCAACAAGGTCTTTACCAACCCGCACCACTAACCGACTCTGGCCGAGGATCGTATCGATTGGCGATGCGACTTTCTGAGCCGGCTTCCCTCCCCTGTTCGACGATTGATTGGAGATTGATTTTAAGGCGGTCGAGCTGAACAGCCACGCAGCTGTTGCCGTCCCAATCGCCATGATTGCCAACGGAACAGTAGGTAAGTCCGTTAGCGATAGAAGCCCGAGGAAAACAGCTGTCACTACCAGTAAAGCCGGTCGTGCAAAAAGCTGTCTACCAAGCTCACGCGGTAGATTCTGTCGCATTGTTGATCGAGAAAGAAGCAGACCAGTCGCAACAGAAACAAGAAGCGACGGAACCGCACTCGCGAGGCCATCACCAATCGTGAGTCGGGCATATAAACCAGCAGCTTCGGTAGCGGGCAGACCAAGCTGACCAACGCCGATCGCAAAGCCACCAACGAGATTGACCAAGACAATCACGACACTTGCCACAGCCTCGCCTCGTACAAAACGGCTGGCACCATCCATACTTGCATAAAATTCAGCCTGCTGTTGCAATTCGCCCCGAAGTTGTCGGGCATCATTTCGTGATAAACCGCCCGAAGAGACTTCCGCATCAATCGCAGCCTGCCGACCCGGAAGTGCATCGAGCGTAAACCGTGCAGCAACCTCACTCGTTCGGGTGGCCCCCGCGGTGAGCACAACAAACTGGATGACTGCAATAATGGCAAACACTACGATGCCAACAACAAGATTATCGGCTGCAACAAAGCTACTGAAAGCCTCGACAACATCACCAGCAGCTCCGGCTCCAACCGTACCAGCCTGCGACAGAATAAGACGCGTCGTCGCAATATTGAGCACCAGCCGAACAAGAGTAGCCGTAAGCAAAAAACTCGGGAACACAGCCATTTCGAGCGGAGTGCGGGCAGCCAGTGACCCCAAGAGCGCGAGAACCGCTACCGTCAGATTTGCAGACAACAACAGATCAACAACTGATGATGGAACAGGGGCCAGAACAACGAGAACAGCCAGGAGCATGACGACAGGGATAGCAAGATCCGCCACATGGCCAGCAGCAATGCGGGAGAATGCCGTCGGGGTACCTGGAGAACGAGCCATAAGAGCGAGTCGGCGACTCAGCCGCCGGGTGTGGTAAAATATTTTGAATTGAGACGATAGCGTGGCATGTCCAAGGACGTCCATACCGCTCCAAATCGAGTTTTTGTAGACTTTTCCCGGAAATACGCATGGAATTCAACCGCAAGGGCATTCGCTTTGAATACCCTGAGAACTGGACAATTGAGGAAGATAGCTCTCCGGATGGCGTCTTCAGCATCACGGCATCAGCCCCAGATGGTGCCTTTTGGTCCCTGAGCCGTCAGCCGGCAGAGGTCGACTTCGAGCACCTTACCGACGCCACGACAGAGCAATTGCGGGAAGAATACCCTGATCTTGAAGCCTACCCTGCATCGGATGATATTTTCGGAAGCAGTTTTACTGGGGCCGATTTTAACTTCGCGTATCTCGATTTGACCAATACGGCTGCAGTCCGCTGTCTTGCTACCACAACCGCCTGTTACGTATTTTTTTGCCAGGCAGAAGATCGCGACTGGAGTCGCCTCCATCACGTTTTCAAGGCTATGACCACAAGCTTTGTTCAAAAGACCATTAGAAATGGCCCCTCATCAGATTAGGGACGGTCTGATAGGATTCGGATGCCAATCTGCGTTTTTCTTTTCTTAGCAAGACACAAAGGATCGTACACCAACGTGGTCGCCGCACTTTCCGTCGCTCTGGCAGAACACACCTGGACTGGACTCCACGCACTCCTTGCGATTGCCGAGTCACCAACAGCGAGTGCCGCCCCTGATAGCCCGATCCAAATGATGCATTGGGCGGCCTTTGCTGTTTTCGTTTCAGTTCTATTGGTGCTGGACCTCACCGTCTTCCACAAACACTCTCGTGAACCGTCCCTGTCAGAGAGTGCGTTCTGGACATGTGTCTGGTCGACTCTTGCACTCTCATTCAACGGATTGATCTGGTGGTGGCTGGGGAGCGCCGCAGCAGTAGAATTTCTGACGGGGTATCTCGTCGAGTGGTCGCTTTCGATGGACAACGTCTTTGTATTCGCAGTTGTCTTCGGCTATTTCGGCGTGCCCCTGAAATATCAATACCGGGTCCTATTCTGGGGAATACTCGGTGCTGTTTTAATGCGACTTACTTTCGTTCTTGTGGGTGCAGAACTCGTTGAACGATTCCAAGGCATCCTTTGGCTCTTCGGTGGCTTCCTCGTTTACACGGGTCTGAAACTTGCTTTCTCGAGTGGAGATGTGCATCCAGAAGACAACATCCTTCTGAAGTTTTTTCGAAGGTTTATTCCTGTCACAACCAAGCCAGCAGGCGACCGGTTCTTTGTTGAAGAATCTGGACGATGGGTCGCAACACCACTTTTCCTTGTCCTCATTGTTGTTGAGAGTACTGATGTCCTCTTTGCAGTTGACAGCGTGCCAGCGATCTTCGGAGTTGTTAATCAGCATGCTCACTATTTTCGGTTCGTTGTTTTCACCTCGAATGTTTTTGCCATTCTTGGGCTCCGCGCACTGTACTTCCTCTTGGCGGGAGTTATGGATCTTTTCCGCTTTCTAAATTACGGGCTCTCAGCAGTCCTCGTTTTTGTTGGCGGCAAGATGATTGCTGAAGCCGCCCATCACACTCAATGGGTAGCAGAAATAGGCGGCTGGGACGCACACGCTCAAGGACATCTTGTGCCGCCATGGGCATCTCTCCTTGTTATTATTGGCCTCATCGGTATCAGTGTCGCCGCCTCTCTGTTATTTCCCGGAACCAAAAAGGCCGAAGTCAAGGAGCAGACCGATGCCTCCTCTCCAGATGAGTAGGCTTCCTACCGGGCATGCAAATATGCATGATAGAGTGCTGGGCCTGCCCTGAGACTCTCACAAATCTGCTGGTCTCTAAGAATGAACGGCTACCGTCGCACCTCTTCGTACAGAGACTCATGCGCGGCAGCCATATGATGTGCCTGGTATTGGTTCCTCACGCGAGCGTGCCCGGCCATACCACAATCAACAGCCTGCATTTCATTACGAAGCATCTCTTCTAGACAACGCGCAAGATCAGCAATGTCTCCCGGTACGTGCACATCGCCAGCAGGCGATGCCTCATCAATACCAAGCAGTTCGGGAAATGCACCCGAGGCCGATGCAACAACTGGCACGCCTGCTGCCATAGCTTCGATAACTGGAATTCCCTTTGCCTCAGGAACCGGTGTTGGCATCGCGAAGACATCAATCTCGTTCAATAAATTAATTTTCTCGCTGCGATCTATTTGTCCTCGCCAGGAAAACCGCTCAGTTATCCCTAACTCTCGGGCTAGCGTGTGACACCTCAACAAGTATTCTTCCTCGGCCGGAATGGTTGCCCCTGCTGCGACTAATTCGACATCCATCCCTCTCTCCACAAGACGTGCTGTCGCCTGTATCACCTGATCCAGTCCTTTTTCCTGACACGCCCGTGCGAGGTAACCAATAACTCGACGATCAGCCCGTGAGGCTCTCCGCGCAATCAGGTCAGGCGGATCGTTCGGAAAACCCTCCGGGTCAATCCCATGCGGGATCACCGTAATACAATTTTCGCGACAGCCGAGAATCTTCTGCATACGGTCTGCGTACGGTTGATTGAGCGCAATAAACCGATCTACATCGCCTGCTCTTTCTATGAGCAACTCCCTCACCTCGTGCTGATACGGTTCGGGTAATTGAGAAATAAAAAGGTCTTCACCGGAAAGTGTCACCACTAGAGACGCACCTGTTGTCTGCCGTATTGTTTTTGCTAGCCCAAGGAGGAGAACATTTGAGAGATGGACAACATCTGGCTTTACATCACGAGCCAACCACTCTGCCAAACGATTGACCTCTTTCCGCTGACATCCCTCCTCGCCCTGCAACGTAGAAACAGTCAGCGGGCCGAGGTCCGCAGGACGAGTATTTCCAGTCCAACGCGATAACGCTCGCAAGAGCACCGGGCGATCAAAAAACCAATCAATCCAACGGGGTGTACGCCGAAAAAGGGATGACTTCTGTTGCAGAAAGACATTCACGCCTCCCATCACAACAATTGGTTCTGCCACATTCTCCTCATCAGACGTTGTTGGGACGTATGCTGGCACCAACATAGCCTCTCGCCCTCGCTGACGAAGAGTCCGGACAAGTGCATTGTCGTGGAGGCATGATCCACAGATTCGACCTCCGGCACCAGCTGTGATCTGAACAATCTTCACAAGTCGCTGCTTCCTTTCATGCGCGGCCCGGCCGATTGAGGTGCAACAGAATGAGTGCAAGGTCAGACGGAGTAATACCACTCACGCGACCGGCCTGACTCAATGTGCGGGGTCTTATCTGTTCGAGTTTCTCGCGAGCCTCAGCCCGAAGATGCCTCACCCCGTCATAGTCAAATTCTTCTGGAATTGGCTTTTCTCCATGTTGTTTCCGTCGCTCGATCCGCTTCTGCTCAACACGAAGGTATCCCGCATAGCGGATATCATTCTCGATCTGCAATGCCACCTCGTGAGAAACAGCAGACAGCGCCGGAAGCATTCCAAGGCAGTCTTTCCATGTCACTTCCGGACGTTTGAGAAGATCCGCAAGCGTAACTCCATCCACACGATGACTAGCCAACGCAGTCATTGCTGCTTCAATCTCAACAAGCTTTCGATTCAAGCGATCGACACGATCAGGCGTAGCGAGGCCGTACCTCTCGGCTACTGGCGTCAATCGCCTATCTGCATTGTCGTGCCGTAAAGCGAGCCGATGCTCTGCCCGACTTGTGAACATACGGTACGGCTCATCAACGCCGCAGGTCACAAGGTCGTCGATTAATACGCCGATGTACGACTCTTCCCTCGAAAGAATCATCGGTTCTGTTTTTCCGAGAGACAACGCCGCGTTCGTACCGGCGACGAGGCCTTGTGCTGCTGCCTCTTCGTATCCTGTCGTACCGTTGATCTGGCCAGCGAGAAAGAGTCCTGAAACCGGCTTGCTCTCAAGACTCAGAGTAAGCTGATCCGGCGGAGCGTAATCGTATTCGACGGCATAGCCATACCGCATTATTTCTGCCTGTTCGAGACCAGGAATCATTCGAATGATGACGTCCTGAACATCTCTCGGCAGGCTTGTGGAAATACCGTTGACGTACACCTCGTGCGTCCGCTGACCCTCCGGCTCAAGAAAAAGTTGATGACTCTCCTTATCGGAGAAACGAACAACCTTGTCTTCGATACTGGGACAGTAACGTGGCCCACGTGAATTAATCTGACCACTGTACATTGGCGCACGATGAAGATTCTTGCGAATCACTTCATGAATTTCAGGAGTCGTTCTCGTAATCCAACATGAGAGCTGCTCTCGTTGAATTGAGTCTGTCAAAAAAGAAAACTGCTGTGGAGTTGCATCGCCTGGCTGTTCCTGCAGCTGCTTCGTGTCGATAGTTGCACCATGCAGACGACACGGCGTACCTGTTTTGAATCGATCGAGCCGAAAGCCAATCTCTTGAAGAGCGTGGCTTACTCCAGCAGTTGTCCCCTCCCCTGCTCGACCACCAGGCGTCTGGGCTTCCCCAGTATGCATGACAGCCTGCAGAAACGTACCGGTTGTGAGCACAACTGCCTCGGCGTGGTACTCAACTCCGCCCCGAGCAACAACGCCTGTGATCCGCCTCTGCGGCCAGCTCTCAGCGGCTTTTGACTGCGTCTCGAACAGAAGCCCTTCAATCATTTCCTGTCGGAGCACGAGATTCGGTGTCGACTCAACGAGATGCTTCACCTCCATCTGATAGTGACGCTTATCAGCCTGCGCCCGAGGCCCATGCATTGCCGGGCCTTTCGAACGATTCAGTACACGGTACTGAATACCACTCGCATCAATGGCACGTCCCATAAGACCACCCAGCGCATCGACTTCGCGTACCAACTGCCCTTTCCCAACGCCACCAATGGCAGGATTGCAGCTCATCTGGCCAACCGTATCGCAGTTGGCTGTGAGCAGCGCAGTTCGAGCACCAAGCCTTGCGGCGGCTGCTGCTGCCTCGACGCCAGCATGCCCTCCACCAATAACCACCACATCAAAGTTATAGGTAGCAGACATTAAAACACCTTCGGAGACACAACATACTTCTTTCCATGATAATTGATTGTCTCGACTGAAGATATCGTCCCAAAATCGCTTTCACAGCGCACCGAGTAGCACGAATCAGCATGTGCATGCTGGGAATACAGGAAACCATGGGCCCGAACCATCGTCAACTAGGCAGCCCGACGGTTTCCTTGAACAGGGAGTTTGAGACCGAATAAGGAAAAAATATCCTCGGCTGACATACTTGCAGCAGGCTCCGGCTCAGCCTGCGACAGAATGACATCTGAAAGATTCCGCTTCCTCGCTAACACTTCATCAATTCGCTCTTCAATTGTGCCGACAGAGAGAAACTTTGTAACGGTCACCGCACCCACTGCTCCGATCCGATGAGCGCGGTTGATCGCTTGATCCTCTATGGCTGGATTCCACCATCTATCAAACAGAAAAACGTATTGTGAAAATTGGAGGTTGAGCCCCACTGCTCCTGCTCCATATGAAAGTAAGAGCACCGAGTGCTGCCTTTTATTTCGAAATGATTCAATGGCGTCATCTCGAGCCGCCGTCGACATCCCCCCGTGATATTCAAGTGGCCCAAAACCTTTCAATCTCTCACGAAGACGAGAAAGCGTCTCCACCCATTGACTAAAGACTATTGCCTTCCGACCACTGGACTGCACCTCTTCAAGCTCTGCTGCAAGGCAATCTGTCTTCGCGCTCGCACGTGTTGCCGTATCAAAGTTACAAATTTGCTTCAGTCGCAGCACAAGTTCAAACACATGCTGGATGGTTGCTTCCTGCCCCATTTCAGAGAGCCTCAGGACACCTTCCTCTTCAGCACGCCGATACGTCTCTCGCTGTTCATTCGAAAGCTCAATATATCGGTCTGTATCAAGTCGAGGTGGCATGTCTTTCAGGACTTTGTCTTTTGTTCGCCTGAGGCAATGCCCTTTGGCCGCAGCCCCCAGAACCCGAGGAGACATACCATCATGAACCTGCCCTGGTGCAACAAAATCAAAGATGCCCACAAGATCTTCAGACCGATTCTCAACCGGAGTCCCTGTCAGCGCCCAGGAGCGTTTTCGAGGAATCGAACAGACCGCTTTGCTTGTCTGACTTGCGCGATTTTTGATTCGTTGTGCTTCATCGAGAATGACAAGATCAAACTCCGTGCGCATTTCATCAAGAATTGGACGGTCACGAATAACAGCTTCGTAGTGAGCCACCTTGACAGGCACATCGTGCAACGACCACTGCCACCGACGTCGTTCTGGATCACCGGCAATTACTCCAACAGTAAGCTCAGGAGCCCACACGGACAGTTCTCGAGCCCAATTCGAAACAAGACCTTTGGGGCAAATTATAAGCACACTACGAGCCTGCTCCGAGTGAACAAGGAGTCGAAGCGATGAAATCGCCTGCATTGATTTTCCTAGCCCCATTTCATCGGCCAGGATTCCTCCGAAGCGAGGCATGAGAAATGCCATACCGTCAAATTGAAAGGGAAATGGTTCATGAGGAAAAGACAAGTGGCAACCAGCCAAGAGCGTTTCAAGGTCTGGCTGCAGGAGATAAAAAAGTCGCTCCGACAGTTTGACAACATCGTGAGGCGGCTGAATGCGAGTACGCTTCCGTGTCACAGCAGCACGCGATGAAGTTTGAATATCACGATCGTGAATCTTTGGCGGCACGGACAAACCGCTGACAAACTGGTGACTAGAAATCTCGACTGATTGACGTAATAAGGGCACGTCATGCACTTCCACTGGACTTGCCTGAACAGGCACCTGAAGCGTTCGGCTCGCAGGCAAGACAAAAGATTTCAATGTTGTGATGGATGAAGACGGAAGGCAACATTTGTTCGACTCGATTGCAACAGATCTCTTTGGCTGCCCAGATTCACGTGCTGACATAGTTCACTAAGTAAACTTCTAAATGAGGTGGTGCCGGATCAATGATTCTTGGCTTCATCGATTGCAGCGCGAATACGATTAAATGGTTCGGCCAGTTCAATACTTGAGCAAAGCGTTTCGAAGTGTGGACGCAGCTGGTCAATTGTTGACATATCTTCCGCATGTGGGCGTAGCTGAAAGGCTCCTAAACGCATGGCGTCTTCTCTATTTCCCTGTTGATCCGTCTCTTGAATTGCCACAACAGGACTTGCTCCATAGGAACGTGCGTGCAGCAATGATTCTCGATCTGTAAGAACTGCAACAGGTGACAACTGCGTGGCTTTCAGCAAAGGACCCCCTATTTGCTCACCATGCAAATGTCTCTGAAGCGTTGCGCCGTACAAAATCTCTTGTGCCCTTGTTACCCGTAGCGGTGCTGTGCAGTGAAACTCAAGTGGTCGACCCGTGATGTCAACCAGTAGGTATCCGCCAAACATTCCGACATTTGCGGCGTCGCAGACTGTCAAAAAACCGAACGTCATATCGTGCGATGACACCACACTTGAAACCATTCGGCAGACTCCAAAGAACATTGACAGGGTGTTCGCCACGTTGGCTAAAAACCACCTCCAGCGGTTTCGTCAATTCCTTCGCCCGCCGATCCAATCCATCGGGAGAACACCGAAGAGTCTTGAATCACCGGTGTCGTAAAACATCTGATTGCTTCAAATGGAGTAGTCTGTAGCGGTTACAACGGCATTATGGGCATCGCCATTTGGTTCAAATGAAAAGAATGGATACCATCGGATTCTGAAAGAACACTCTCAACAAGTGGAGTTGATTGCGTTCTTACCACCGCCCACGGATACTCGAAAAATGCCAAATCTCCCATCTCACTGCACGCAAATCGATATCACGTCAACGAATGATCCCACAGACACAACGGTCCCTCAGCAAAAAAACACGAGCTCACAATCAGAAGTGGTAGCTGTCCTCAAAGAAATACTCGCGACCCAGAAGAAATCATGTGATCTTCTAAGTGATGTACTGAAGCATGTTTCTTTCCAGCAACGTCAACGAGCAGCTGAATTACAAACGTGGCGAGAAAATAATCCCTACGTCGCACAGGCGTGCCGAAAAGCAGCAAAGGGATTATCCCACGTCCATACTGATTTTCTTACAACACTTGCCGAAGAAGCAGCTGAAGGTGCTGAAGACTTTACGGACAGTGATTATGCACTTAGCGAATTCATTGACCGATATGGACCTCGCCTGGCTCACTTTAATGGGGTGATGCAACTTCTGAGCCAACTTGCAATGCCCGAAGATGAAAATCAAAACTAAATTCCATCCTGCCCTGAAAGTCGCCATAACGCGTTCAACCGACTACAACTCAGAGAGGATGTTCATATTCACCCTCCGACCTACCTTGAAAATGATTTTCCTTCGAGGGAACACCCCGCCGGCCTACACCCATTTCTGAAAGAGTCACTTCGATGCCCGCAGACACGACCGAAACATCTCCTGTATTTAAAGTTGCCGATGAAAAAAGTATTTCTCAGAGCAGAGACAAGCTCGACGCACACACAGCTGAGATAGTTGCCTGGCATTTCCATCCATCAACAGGATCGCCCTTCTGGCTTGAGTATGCAGAAAAGCTGAATTTCGATCCGCTCAAGGAAGTGAACTGCTTTGATGATCTAAAAAAGTTTCCGGCATTCGAAGACGAATGGCTCAGAGGAGGACCGGTAACTCGTTGGATCCCAAAAGGCTTTGCCGGCCAACCGGCATACGTTTTCGAAACGGGTGGAACCACCGGTACGCCCAAATCACGAGTCAACCTGCGGGACTTTCGAACCGATTACGAAGAGTTCAGCGAGACTCTCCCTGAAGAGTATTTCCCAAAGGGTGCAAATTGGTTGATGCTCGGCCCATCAGGCCCAAGAAGGCTTCGATTGTCTATCGAACATCTTGCTCAGCACCGTGGCGGTATCTGCTTCTGCATCGACCTAGATCCACGCTGGGTCATCAAGTTAATCCAAAAAGGATGGATGGAACATCTTGAAGCCTACAAGGATCACTGTATTGACCAAGCCATTACCGTCCTTGAATCAGGGCACGATATCCGCTGCATGTTCACAACACCAAAGCTGCTTGAGGCCTTGGCTATTGCCCTTGAAAAGAAAGGGACAACTATTCGAGAAGCTGGCATCACGGGTATTTTTTCAGGCGGAACCGAGTTTACTCCTCAATGGACGCGATTCGCAGTCGAAGAACTTCTCGATGGTGCTTTTATGACCCCTACCTATGGAAACACCCTGATGGGACTCGCGGCCTCTCGTCCCGTTATTCCCGAAGATGGTTACACGATTGCCTATTATTCTCCGCAGCCACGCGCCGTTATCGAGGTCGTTGATTTTGATGACACAAACTCGGTGGTGCCTTACGGAGGAACGGGCCGAGTGAAGCTGACAACGCTCACAAAAGAAACGTTTGTTCCTGGCTTCCTTGAACGTGATGAAGGTGAGCGAGAACGCCCGTACGCTCACTATCCATGGGATGGCATTAGTGGTGTGCGACCTTTTAGTAAGCTAGCTACGGCCACAACAGTCGGGGTTTACTAAAAACCACTACGGGACCAGTACCTTTTGGACCGTGTCCTTGGGAAACCTGCACACTTTTTTGTTTGTCGCATAAGATTCATCATCACAAGACCTCTCTCTGGTAGGAGAAAACACTATGCACCTCACCGCATTTCGGTTCGGCAAACCATACGAATCGCTCGAAAGAAATAAATTAGTTCACTTCATGACTGGTGAGCCAGTTGCTGAGGTAAGTCAAGTTGGCGGTGCCATAGTAAGCCGTGATCTTCGAAAAGCCGATAACGCTCGAAACGCTCTTCTCAAAATTGATCCTGAAGATATTGTGGAGCGGCTCCAGACAGCTGGAAATCTTTACGCTTTAGGGACGGTCGAGGTTGGCGGGGTCAAGCAGTCTCCAGACGACTTCGCCCGGCAGCAGTCGGCAACAACCGGCCTGCCAGAGAGTCTTTGCCACGCAAACATGAAGAAAAATTTGTTTGTGCTATCAAATATGGATCGAATGCTCGACGCACTCTCACGAGGACTTTCACCAGAGATACTGTGGCAAGGTTACGGCACCGAGCATCGAGATGTTGTAGTGAGCTACCAGTGCCAGTCTCCAGTCCTTGGGCTTGTTCTTCCGAGTAACTCACCTGGCGTCCACACACTCTGGCTTCCTGTTATCGCGCTTGGTGTTGGCTTACTGCTCAAGCCGGGCGGCCAAGAACCGTGGACCCCATATCGAATGGCTGCAGCAATGATTGAAGCAGGTATCCCAGAAGAGGCTATCGGGCTTTATCCCGGTGCCACAGATGTGGGTGCTGCAATCCTTGCGGACAGCGGGCGAAGCATGATTTTTGGATCAGCTAAAACCGTTGAGCAATATCGAGGTAACCCTGCTGTTCAGGTTCATGGCCCTGGATTTTCAAAAATCTTGTTGGGGGATGACTGTGTTGATCACTGGCAAGACTACATCGACGTAATGGCCGAGAGCATCGCTGCAAACAGTGGTCGGGGATGCATCAACTGCTCAGCGATATATGCCAGTCGCCACACAGATGAAATTGCTGACGCGCTCGCTGAACGACTGGGAACGCAGGACGTTCGTCCTCCGGATGACCCTGAGGCAACGCTGGCTGCCTTTACAATTCCGGGGGCTGCAAAAGCTATCTGGCAGCAGATCGAGAGCCTCCTTGATAAGCCCGGGGTTCGTCATGCAACCGCACCACACGGCTCCCGATTTGTAGAAGGAGAACGATGTGGATGGCTGCGGCCAACGATTGTCGAATGTGACTCCCCTGACCCTGAAATTGCACATGCGGAATATATGTTTCCATTTTGCAGTGTGGTGAAGTGCACCCAAGAGAAAATGCTGGAACGAATTGGTCCTACCCTTGTTGCAACGGCTATTACAAATGACAGTGGTTTTCAGCAACAATTGATTCACGCCAACCATATTGATCGTTTGAATTTCGGTCCTCTACCAACAATAAAGCTCGACTGGTTGCAGCCTCATGAAGGCAACATCATCGATTTCCTTTATCGCTCAAGAGCACTACAAATGGCTGCAACAACAGAGTTGGTCTCTACCGCAACCGCTGCTCCGGCTCAATCAGGCAGATAGACGCATGACACACGAGTCGGAAAAACCGGCTGTGCAGCCGTCATTATTTACATTCCGCGCGAACACGCGGCTTCTTGTCGGCGAGGGCAGTGTTGCGAAACTGGGTGAAGTGGCTCAAAAACTCGGTGGCAAACGAGTTCTGATCGTTAGTGACGCCGGTGTTCTCGCGGCGGGCCATACGAGCGCCGGCATTGCATCCCTCAAAGCTTCGGGCTTTGAGACATCAGTCTTTAGTGAGTTCACAGAAAACCCAACAACACTCCAAGTGGAAGCTGGCACCACATTCGCAAAGTCCTTTGGTCCAGACCTCATTGTCGGTCTCGGTGGTGGTAGCTCCATGGACTGCGCAAAGGGAATCAACTTCCTGCTTTGTTGCGGCGGGAAAATGGAAGACTACCGAGGCCGTGGCACAATCGGGCGGCCACTCCTCCCATCAATTGGCTGCCCAACAACTGCAGGCACGGGGAGTGAAACACAGTCTTTTGCACTTATCAGTGACGCGCAAACAGGAGAGAAATTTGCCTGCGGTGACCCCAATGCCGCCTTCCGAGTAGCCATTCTGGACCCATGCTTAACCGTGACCCAACCAGCGCGCGTCACAGCACTCACTGGCATTGATGCACTCTCGCATGCACTGGAAAGCCACGTCAGCACTGAGGCGACACCCGCATCACGTATTTTTTCCCGAGAAGCTTGGAAGTTACTGACCAAAAATCTTCCTGATGTTTTCAGCAACCCAACAGATATTCGTGCCAGATCAGCTGTTCAACTTGGGGCTGCATGGGCTGGACTTGCTATTGAGAACGCAATGCTTGGAGCAGCCCACGGGGCAGCGAATCCGCTTACGGCACATTATAAGGTTGCCCATGGGCAGGCTGTTGGGATCATGCTGCCGCACATTATTCGGTTTAATGGACAAGTCGTGCAGGCTCAGTACGCGGAACTAGCTGCAGTTGCTGGGCTCAGTACGGATATTCCTGAAGCTTCACTAGCTGATTGGATACACACGTTGCTAAAAACATCGGGCCTTCACCAATCACTTGGAGACGTGATAGGAACTCATGCCGAAACGAATGATATTGAGTGTTTAGCCCAAGAGGCATCCATGCAATGGACGAGCAGTTTCAACCCCCGTCCCTGTTCATCGGCCGATTTTATTGATCTCTACCAGCGTGCATCAGCCAAAACATAAGGCCCTTTCTCAACGTCATACTATGAATAATCTATTGAAGGCACTGCTTGGATTCCTGCTCCTCCTTTCGTCCGCCCCGCTTCCCGGGATTGAAAATGCTGCAGGCCCTGAGGCATGGCCCATGTTTCGAGGTACACCAAGCGGCGCAGGGCGATCAACAGTCGTTCTGCAACTCCCTCTTAAGGAACACTGGAACCGCCGATTTGACGGTGGTGCCTTCACTGCCACCCCGGTAATCTACGACGACACGATCTTTCTTGGTGACCTCGACGGTCACTTTACCGCGCTTTCAATTGATACCGGCAAAACACTCTGGCAGTTCGATTCATCTGATTCAGGCTTTCCATCTGCAGCTGCTGTCTCGACTGAATCAGAGTATCCATTTGTTGTGGTTGGTGATGATCTCGGTGTCATTCGATGCCTGAATACGAATAGTGGTAAGGTTGTCTGGGATGTTTCGATGGAAGGAGAGATTTCCGGTGGACCAACAATTCTGCACTCGTCCGAGACACCCGTCGTGCTTGTCGGGTCTCAGGATGCCACACTTGTTTGCCTTCAGCTTACTGACGGGGAAATTCTCTGGCGGCATGAAATAGCGGATCAGATTCGTTGTTCACCCACCGTCGCTACTACGGAAGAAGGCTACCGGGTATTCCTTGCTGGCTGCGACAGCACGCTTCACATTCTCGATGCAAAGAATGGAAAAACAGTCACTGAAATTCCGCTTGGAGGCCCAACAGGAACAACCCCTTCAATCAGCGGCTCAGATGTTTTTTTTGGCACCGAGGGTGGGACTTTCTTTGCCGTTGATTACATTCAGGAAAAAGTTCGATGGCAAGCGGGTGGGGACTCACAAAAGCCTGCGTATCGCTCAAGTGCCACCATGGCTGGCAACCTTGTTTTTGTTGGCTCTCGAGGCCGTGCAGTCGAGGCTTTTAACAAGGCCGATGGGAACCTCTGCTGGCGACATCCCATGCGTAGCCGTATTGACGCATCACCCGTGGCAGTACGCATTATTGAAGAGGGTGCATCAGTAGAAAACCCTTCCGGAAGTGTTCTCGTTGCCGATGCAGCGGGTGATATAAAACTTCTTCGAGACCATGATGGGGCACCGTACTGGGAATTTAGCGCTGGCGGCGGTTTTTCTGGATCACCAGCCGTTGTTCGTAATCGAGTCGTCCTGGCAAGCGATGATGGCGTCGTCTGGTGTTTTGCACACCATTGAACCAGACAAAACCTCAAACTCTTTTGGCCTACTTTCGATCCCGCCGTATTCCTTTCATTTCTAGAGGGCGTGAAGCATGGCATGGCAACAACGCATAGTAAGACTCACACCCCGCAGCCGCGGATTCCATCTAATCACTCATGAACTTGAGCAGGCACTTGCACGTATGGAAAAACCGAAAGTCGGACTGCTCCACCTTTTCCTTCAACACACCTCTGCAAGCTTATCGATTAATGAAAATGCAGACCCGGACGTTCCGTATGATCTTGAAATGGCGTTCAGGAAGGTGGCCCCAGAAGACCTGCCGTATCGACATACCTGTGAAGGCCCGGATGACATGCCTGCTCACATCAAGACCTCAATGCTGGGCTGCTCTCTCACAATTCCCATTGGGTCAGGAAAGCTATGCCTCGGCACCTGGCAGGGCGTCTACCTGTGTGAACATAGAATCCACGGGGCATCTCGCAACCTCGTCCTGACTCTACACGGTGAAATAGGAAGGTTAGCCGATCGGTAGCACACATTTTTTTTGCATGCCAGTCACCAATTCAAAAAGTCGATCTCCTCCGTATCTTGGGAAATCCTGAATACGAAACAGCTAAAAAAGAGGTAATCCTGGCAGGCGGGGTGATTTTTTTAGACTTTTCCAGAACCAAGACCCAGACTGCTCCGTATCATTTGAGTAGCCATGATGCGAAGCTGGTTTTATCAGTCGACATGGCGGCAAAAAGGAGGAATAACATCATGGCACGAAAAGACGCACTCTCAAGCCTCCGAGCAATCCTTATCCGACGACGGGATGCCCTTCGCAACGCACTGAATGGTGACCTTACGTTGCTTCGGGAACTGCGAAGCGAGTCGCCCGGAGACGTTATTGATGCCGCTGTAGATACGGCACAGGATGAAATAAGTTCTCAACTCGCTGAGGTGGAAGCCCGTGAACTTGGATCAATTGAAAACGCTCTGGAGCGTATGGATTCTGGCGCCTACGGAGCATGCGAGGTATGCAGCGGAAAAATACCCCTCGCACGACTTCAGGCACTACCCTATGCCACGATGTGCATTGAATGTCAGCGGGAAACCGAAGAATCTGGTGGACACTGGATGGCAGAACATCAGGCGGAGGCCTAAATACGTCGTTTCCTAAATACAGGCGGTTCTCAAATTTTGATGTTTTCGCGATGTATACTTCGAATGGAATTTGTATGCAAAGTGGAGACAGAGCATGATGGTGGCCCTTTTTTCTACCCTTCGATCTCACATCGTTGCAGCCGCATGGCTGGCCCACATCGTTAGCGGGCCCATCATGGCTGACGAACGAGATACATCACCGTTACGTCCGATCCAGCCGACAACAACGGACACCACAGACCGAGTCGATCCATCCATTAGTCGTCGTCTTAGCATCACCGAGCGAGAACGTCTTTACGACAAAGTAGTTCGCGACGCACGACAACTCGAAATGCAGGGCGCACAACTCCGCAGACTATCAGTCCTCCTTCGTCCTGCCGTCGTGCACATTGATGCACTCAAATCGAATAGTCGCGATCGCATATCACGTGATGACGAACAAGAAGCTGGCTCAGGGGTGATCACGAATCTTGCTGATGAAGTTGTTGTCATAACAAACCGACACGTCATTCACGGGGCCGATCTGGATAACATTACAATCCGACTCGATGACGGACGTGAAATCCAGCCGTCGCGTGTCTGGACAGACGCTGACACCGACATTGGTGTCATGCTCATCAACGAATCCCATCTTCCCACTGCGCGTCTTGCAGAAGGTGATGGTGTCCAGATTGGTGATACTGTTCTTGCGATCGGGAGCCCCTTTGGACTCGCACACTCTGTCACGCTTGGTATTGTTTCTGCAAAAGGGCGCAGAGACCTTGAGTTAGGCGAGGGCGGAATTCGCTTTCAAAATTTCATTCAAACCGATGCGGCAATTCACCCAGGAAATAGTGGTGGGCCACTTATCAAACTTCGAGGCGAGGTTGTTGGACTCAACACTTGCATAGCGAGCAACTCAGGCGGATTCGAAGGCATTGGCTTTGCAATTCCAATCTCAATGGTGATGTTTGTTGCCCGACAACTTGTCGAGACTGGAACCGTTTCCCGGGCCTATCTTGGAGTTGCCCTCGATAAAACCTTTACTCTTGCAACAGCTCATAAACTTGGAATGACTCGGCCGGTGGGGGCCCGCGTCACCGGCATCACGCCTGGTTCTCCAGCAGAAGAAATTGGTCTTCTGCCAAACGACATCATCCTGGAATTCGCTGGCAACCCGATCGAAGACGACGACCACCTGGTGAGCATGGTAAGTATGACACCAACAAATCAGGAGGTGCGAATCCGTGTCTTCAGAAATGGCCAGCCTCTGTCACTTGAGGTGACCGTAGCCTCACGCGAAGCATTCGAACCTCCACAATAAGGCTGCAATTGACCCGACAGCTACAGCCTTGCCTCTCATTTCCCTTGCTGGGAAATTCTCACGAGGCTGTCTAACGTCTGCGCTGCTTTTTTTGAATCAATAGCCTGCTCCGCAAGCATTCTTGCCTCTGGAAGACCGGCTGCATGTCCAGCTGCCCATATCACCGCCGCGGCATTCAGAAGAACCACGTCACGGGCTGGGCTCACCTCACCAGCCAAGACGCGTTGAATACACGCTGCACTTTCTGCGGCATCCGCCACCAACAGGGCCTCTCTCTTTGATTCGGAAGCCGTTTTGAGACCAAAGTCTTCAGGAGTCCAAACCATTTCTTTCCGTTCGTCGACAGAAACATCAATCACATGCGTCGGCGCAAAAAGCCCAACCTCATCAACACCGTCTTCTGAAGAAACAATCACTGCTCTTTGCAGGCCAGCAAGCCGAGCTGCCTCTGCTACCGCCGACTCCGCACCGGGCCGTCCGACGCCGATTACTTGCACTGTAACATTGGCCGGATTGCATAATGGACCAACAAGGTTGAACACGGTTGGCTTTCCTATTCGACGGCGCACGGCACCTACTTTTGCCATAGCCGGGTGATGGGCGGGTGCGTAGCAAAAGCAAATACCTACTCGTGCGAGACAATCAGCGACACGATGTACAGGAATGTCCAAACAGACACCGAAATGCTCAAGCACGTCAGCTGAACCTGTTTTGCTTGAAACTGCCCGATTCCCGTGCTTCACCACAGGAAGACCCGCTGCTGCAACAACGATCGCAGTCGCTGTCGAGATATTAAATGTGCCTGAACCATCGCCACCGGTTCCACAGGTGTCAACAATTGGCGCAGGAACAGATGCATGCAACGGTACCATCCGCCGTCTTAAGGCATCAACAACGCCAATAATTTCTTCAGCCGTTGGCAGCCGGCTGGCCGAGCCTGCCAGCCAATCTTCAAAATCGGCAAGTGGCATGTGATCATCAAGCACTGCATCGAGAAGATCCGTGATCGTTTCGCGATCGAGTGACTTCCCATCCCGGCTGGCATCGGCCATCTGCTGCCGTAGTCTGATTACACAATTTTCGTCCATTTTTCATCCCGTGACAAAACAAAAGGAAGTGAATCTGACCAGTCAGCATCGCACCTCTCCACCATATATCCTGGCGGACAATGTTACAGACTACTACACCATATGACGATAATGTCATGTTTCCGTACTCGCGATGGAACGGTACGATGCCGATATGGCAAAAAAAGTAATCATTGATGTGGACCCGGGAATTGACGACGCAATCGCCCTTGCCATTGCGTTATTTGACCCAGGCCTTGATGTACTTGCTGTAACCGCAACCGGGGGAAATGTCTCACCTGAACAGGCAACAGCAAACCTCCAGGCGCTTGTTACCTATCTAGACCCACCGCGAACCCCACGAATTGGGATTGCTACAGAAAACGCAAACATGCCAGAGCGGGCTCTGAGCATGCATGGGCCCGATGGACTCGGTGGCCTCAACCTGCCTGCAGTTCCGTTGCATGGCACACATGCCGCTGAAAAGGTCATGTGGGAAACAATCAAGGCCCATCCTCGAGAAGTCACTCTCCTGAATCTCGGGCCGCCAACAAATCTTTCTCGTTTGCTTCGTCGTGACCCTAGGATCGTTGAACTGCTTGGTGACACCATTCTTTGTGGGGGCACCTTACATGCACATGGTGGAGCGAGTCCAGTTGCGGACTTCAACTTCTACTGTGACCCATTTGCTGCCCGACACGTGGTCTGTGAACCCTTTCGGAAATCGTTAGTCCCTCTGGAGACAACGTCACAAGTTGCATTCGGATTAGAAATGCTTGAACAACTTCCTGATGCTTTTACATCTGCCGGAAAGGTTTTTCATCGCATGTTAAGCCATGCATTTCGAGCACATCGACAACTTCTAGGGAGCGAAGGCATTCACCTGCACGATGTAGTTGCTCTTGTCGCAGTAACCAACCCCGAACTCTTCCATCAAGAAACAGTTGCCGCAGATATTGAAACTGCTGGTGAACTCACCTCGGGAATGCTTGTTATTGACCGCCGTCATGCCCGAAGATGGAAGCCAAACCTTGATGTGTTTACTCATTGCGAATCCGCCGCCGTAAAAGACTGTATTCTTCGTGGACTAAGGACAGCGGCAGATGCAACCTCTTAGTGAATCTACGCGAGCCAACAGGAACGCCAGACCTCGCTGAAGGAAACTGGCTTGCATTCATCGAACCTGACTTCTGGCACAGTGTCCGTCGTTACGATAATGGCACAGTCAGCCCGTCATACGCCAACTCCATGCCGGTGGGCAACAAAGACGACACAGCGACATGGTCAATCTCATGCGACATATGAACAAAGTATGTTTGGCGAGCAGCGATTCGCTGAGCCACTTCAACGGCTTCATCGATCGAGAAATGTGTGGGGTGATGTGATGGTCGCAAACAATCCAAAACAAGGACATCGAGACCCTCAAGTAAGGAAAACGTCTGGTCTGGTATTTCATTTGTATCGGTACAGTAGGCAACATTCCCAATCCTGAAGCCAAGCACTTCAAAAGAACCGTGATGCAGCCGCAGAGGAATAACTGTAGCTCCGAGCAAGCTAAAGGAGTCGAGACCTATTTGATGGAGGGTCATCTTGGGCAGACCACCCCCAGCGACAACAGGCTCCTCAAACGCATAATCGAATGCTCGACGAATTCGCCGTTCCACTTGAGGCTCACAATATACCGGTAACGGACCTCCCTTACGGAAACAGAGTGGGCGAATATCATCGAGACCATAGACATGATCGACGTGATCATGCGTGTAAACAATCGCATCAATTGAGCCGATGTGTTCCCTCAAAAGCTGTGAGCGAAGATCCGGAGTCGTATCGACGAGGAGCGTACCGCCAGGCAACCCAAAAACCACACTCGTTCGTGTTCGCTTGTTTTTTGCGTTATCACTCCGACAGACATCACACCCACACCCAACAACCGGCACGCCGACACTTGTACCAGTACCAAGAAAAACAAATTGGCCTTGGAGGTTTCGGCTCGATGCGACTTCAAAATGCGACGGAGACATAAAGAGAAGAACCGCTACTCATCGGGATTTTATTTCCAGCTCACAACCACTGAACTCAAAAGGTACCAGATTCCACTGCCTCCTGTTGTAGAGAACAACCGAGCGGCTCATACCCCTTCAGCGCTGCACCCAATAGGACTCCTCAGCAAATATTTGACAGCCGCGAGCCCCTCACAACAAACCAAAAGCCGTATTTACTCTTCAGGAGCACAGCAAAAATTGTCTTTGGAACACCTACATTGTGCAGCTGAAAACAAACCCATGGGTAAGCGAGGCCACCTTATCCAGCCCTTGGCCAAGGCGGCCTGCTACCAGCAAACCCCCGAGAACACCACTGTTTCCACCATGATTCCCCCATTTGGAAAACCACTTGACCACAGAAAACCAAAAACAACCGAACATGAGGCTACTTTCCTTTTGAAAATAAAAAATGCGAGTAACCTTGACCCCCTACCACCATCGCTGTGAGAATTAGAATGTTGACGGCAAACCGAGCATCTGCTCCTGTGGTTCCAGGAACTACCTGAAGTCAACATGCGTTTGACAAGCGGTGAGGCTGAAAACCGCACACCAACGATTATCGGCTATTTCCTCTCCCCTTATATCACCATCATGGAACAACTGGAACGCATCTGGGACCTCGTTAGTAATTTTGCATCAGCCGTAGGTGCATGGGTCGAGCGATCCATCACTGGCCTATTCGGTTCGTCAAATGCTCGTTACCTCAAACGGTTAGAAACAAAGATCGAGGCAATCAACTCGCTCGAGCCGCGATATGAGGCAATGACAGACGCCGAACTGCGTGCGCAGACTGATGAATTCAAACATCGGCTCTCGGCTGGTGAAACCCTCGATGACTTGCTTATAGAATCGTTTGCTGTGTGCCGTGAAGCTGGACGCCGTTTCCTCCGCATGAGGCACTATGACGTGCAACTTATCGGCGGCATGGTTCTGCACTCCGGAGCGATTGCCGAAATGATCACGGGAGAAGGCAAGACACTTGTTGCAACGCTCCCGGCTTATCTTAATGCACTTGATGGCAAGGGCGTACACGTCATTACAGTCAATGACTATCTCGCCCGTCGTGACATGGAATGGATGGGGCCTCTCTACATGGGACTCGGCCTTACGGTCGGCGCAATTCAATCTGGCATGGAGTCCGACGAGCGTCAACGATCATATGCCTGCGATATCACCTACGGAACAAATAATGAATTTGGGTTTGACTACCTGAGAGACAATATGCGAATGGCGGCTCGGGGAGACGAACGCTTCCCCCGTCAAATGCAGCAGTCGCAAGGAAGGCTCAACTTTGCAATCGTCGATGAGGTCGACAACATTCTCATCGATGAAGCGCGAACACCTCTTATTATTTCAGGCCCTGCTCATGACGACGTTACGAAATACGCACGAGCCGATAAGGTAGCCCGTCAATTGAAAGCAGATGACCATTTCGAGGTTCAGGAAAAAGAACATACGGTAAGCCTGACAGAGTCTGGTGTTCGGCAGGCTGAAAAACTTGCAGGCGTTGAAAGCTTCTATACGGCGGGCAACATGGAGTGGCCCCACCTAATCGACAATGCCTTGAAGGCTCATTATCTTTACAAACTGGATGTGAACTACGTTGTCCAGCAAGGTGACGTTGTCATCGTTGACGAGTTCACCGGTCGCCTTATGCCTGGACGCCAATGGTCCGACGGTCTTCATCAGGCTGTCGAAGCGAAAGAAGGGGTTCGCATCAAAGAAGAATCGCAGACCCTGGCAACGGTCACATTGCAGAATTTCTTTAAGCTGTACAACAAACTCGGTGGCATGACCGGAACTGCAATGACAGAGGCAAATGAGTTCTGGAAGATATACAAGCTCGACGTTATCGCCATACCTCCAAACCGTGTTCTTCAGCGTCTCAATCACTCAGACGTTATTTTTCGTACCGAACGTGAAAAGTGGATCGCTGTTGCTGATGAAATCGAGCGAATTAGCCGCTGGGACTCAGTCAACCTTTCGAACAAAACGACCAAAATTGGAAGTATTGCAAACGAGTCCAACGAGGGCATTGAATTCCAACTCAAAGGAACAAAGAAAACTGAGTTCATTCCAGTCGATCAGATTCAAAGTGTGCAGCGAAAAGGACTACCCATTCTTGTCGGCACGGTCTCCATTGAAAAAAGTGAACGGCTTGCATCCCTTCTCGACAAACGTGGGGTCACTCATCAAGTGCTCAATGCGAAGCAGCATCAGCGTGAAGCAGACATTGTCGCACAGGCAGGCCGACTTAGCGCTGTGACAATCGCAACAAATATGGCTGGGCGTGGCACTGACATTATTCTCGGTGGCAACGCAGAAACCATGGCGTGGGCCCAATTGCAAAACACCTACGAAACGCGGCTCGATGTCCCAAAAGATGAGTGGGACAATCTCATCAACACTATTTCCGAACGCGAAAACATGAAGACTGAGGGCAACAAAGTTCGTGAGATGGGTGGGCTTCAGATTGTTGGAACGGAGCGGCACGAATCGAGACGCATTGATCTTCAGCTTCGCGGGCGATGTGGTCGCCAAGGTGACCCTGGGAGTAGCCGGTTCTACCTTTCGCTCGAGGACGACCTCATGCGAATTTTTGCTGGAGAATGGGTGAAAAACATACTTACCCGACTAGGCATGCAAGACGGCGAGGCTATTGAAAGCAAAATGGTCACTCGTCGTGTCGAAGCTGCACAGAAAAAGGTCGAGGAGCGAAATTTTGAAATTCGAAAAAATCTACTCGAATACGATGAGGTAATGGATGAGCAGCGGAAACGGGTCTACGGTTTTCGGCAACGGATCCTGGAAGGTCGTGCTGCAGAGAGTGACGCTGAAGCCATTATTGATCGTGATGGTGAGTGCCGTGAACTCATACTCGAAATGGTCGATCGCCAAATAGATCAGCACATCGACACATTCCTCGATAGAGACTACGGAGCGCAGACATTTGCTGGATGGGCTTCGTCTCAACTTTCGTGTGAGCTTGATAGTCAAGACTTTCGTGGATTAAGTCCGGAAGAAGCTATTCGTATTGCCCATGAACAAGCGACACGACAGGCCGAGGCGCAAATCTTTGAGGCCGTCGAAGAAAACCTTCCCCAAAGTGAGGACGAACGCGACTGGAACTGGTCTGCTCTTGCAAGCTTTGCCAATGCACGTTGGAAGCTTTCTGTAAACGACCGCGACCTGAAGCGTGTCGGACGAAATGACGTTGCCGAATGGCTCCAACAGCGAGCAAGTGAAGCGGTCGCAAAAGCTGACCTGAATGATGGTGAACGGTTCCTTGCGCCAGACTTCGGTGTTCTTTCGGCACAATCGTGGACAGACTGGCGATTTGCTATCGAACTACGTGATTCAGACCTGACTGAAATCTCGGGGAATGATCCGGACCCTGAAGCATTCAAAGAGATCGTGCGAGAGAAGGCGAGGGAAGCCTACCAGCAACGAGAAATTGAATATCCGGTACTTGTAGGACTAGCCCATTTCACTGGCCGCCAAGATGATGGGTCACGAAGAGTTGATCGCGATGGGCTGGTCGCTTGGGCGAAAGACCGGTTTGACTCAAGTCTTGACGAAACATCACTCTCTCCCACCAGCCTCGATAAACTGAAGCAGACACTCTGTGAAGCAAGCGCCCGTCGTTATAAACAACCCGATTCGCCTCGGACTGAAATGCAAAGAATGGAGCGTGCCGTTCTCCTTCAGATACTGGACAATGCTTGGAAAGACCATCTTCTCGCGATGGATCACTTGAGAAGCAGCGTTGGTCTTCGTGGGTATGCTCAGGTTGACCCGAAGGTTGAATATAAACGTGAGGGTATGCGAACATTCGATCTCATGTGGAGCGGCATTGATGAGCGTGTCATTGACATCGTCTACCGAATCGAACAGGTAGAAGAAGATGCTCTTCGAAGCACCTGGCGAGAAACAGCCGCTATCCATGAAGACACACCATCTGCCTCACAATTTGAAGAGCCTGAAAGACAGGTGGTAGATGGCAGCGAATCTGGCCCGATCCAGCCGATACGTAATAGTGGTCAAAAGGTCGGAAGAAACGATCCATGCCCCTGCGGTAGCGGCAAAAAGTACAAAAACTGTTGTGCCCGCTCCGCGAGTGCGTCCGCGGGCTGACTAGGTGAGGTGTAGTGATAGCCCTAAACCTGCTCTATCTGCTGGTGGGTATTACTGCCTTGCCTTGGGTTCTCTGGCGAAGGCTTTCGGGCAGACGGCCTGTTGCCGCAATTCGAGAGCGGCTTACTGGGCGAGTCCGCGTGGCCGATTGTCCGAAGAACCACTGTCGGATCTGGCTGCACGGCGTAAGCGTCGGAGAAGTACAACTTATCCGGCCCCTTGTGAATGAACTGAAGAATCAAGCTAGCCTGAAGAATCAACACATTGATTGTGTCGTCTCAAGTTCGACGACAACTGGACTAGAGGTCGCGACCAAAGGTTGTGAGCAGGACCATGTTTTCCCGTGCCCACTAGACTTTAGCTGGGCAATCAGGCAGACCTTCAATCGAGTACGGCCGGATGTGCTTGTCCTTGCTGAATTGGAAATCTGGCCCAACCTATTACGTATAGCAGAAGACTACAAAATTCCTGTTGTCGTTGTGAATGGCCGCATGAGTGAGCGGAGTCACCAAGGCTACAAGCGGCTGGGGCGCATCGCAGCGTTGATGGTCCAGCGGGTATCACTTGTGTTGTCCCGTT
This sequence comes from Pirellulales bacterium, assembly GCA_029246985.1. Taxonomy (GTDB): domain Bacteria; phylum Planctomycetota; class Planctomycetia; order Pirellulales; family UBA1268; genus UBA1268. The sequence goes on along the minus strand of JAQWMC010000158.1, from coordinate 3,299 downwards.
CCCAAGAGGATTCAGATCGCTTCACGGACCTTGGGGCTCCACGTGTGGAAACCATTGGCTCATTGAAGTTCGATGGTATTCACGGCGATGAACACGATGATGAAATTCGGCAGCTCAGAAAAATTACTGGCATCAATAGAGGTGATCTTGTCTTTATTGCAGGAAGCACTCAGGCACCAGAAGAATCGCTCGCTGTTGAGACCTTCTTGCAACAACAGAAAGTACACTCTGGCCTTAAACTCATTCTTGTTCCTCGGCACGTTGAACGAACACGTGAGATTGCTGGTTGGTTAACACTTCGTTTGCAGCAGCCCGATGCTTGCCACATACCCTGGTATTCCCGGAGCAAGCTCACCGACCAAGCAAGCCAGCTCTCAGAGAAATCATTTATTCTTCTTGTGGATGTGACTGGTGAACTCGCAGCATGGTGGGGCCTTGCAACAGTGGCCTTTGTCGGTGGCAGCCTTGACGGGCTACGTGGCGGCCAAAACATGCTGGAGCCTGCTGCTTATGGCGTCCCCGTCTGCTTCGGGCCATACACAAGAAACTTCCGGGCCGAGGTGTCCGAACTCCTGAAGGCAGAAGCTGCTATCGTCGTTCACGACGGGGTAGAACTCACAAGATTTGTCACTCGGTGCCTTATTGATCCAGTGTATTCAAGAACGATTGGCACATGCGCTCAGAAACTTATTGAAAAACACCAAGGCGGTACCAAACTGACTGCCTCAAGGATTTTAGACTTCCTTCCCGTAATTTGATCCTCACGGTTGTCTGTTTGGCCCAAAACCTCGATACTACGAAAGAGACAGAATACGACTCGGCGAAAAACGTTCGCCTTCCCCTTAACTGCAAGAGGCATCTAAAGTGGCTAGTGGCAAGTATCTCTTCACGAGTGAATCGGTCAGCATGGGACATCCGGACAAACTTTCGGACCAAATTTCGGACGGGGTCCTCGACGCCTTCCTCGCCCAAGACCCAAACAGTCGTGTCGCTTGTGAAACACTCGTTACAACGGGTCTTGCAGTTATTGCAGGTGAAATTACGTCTCGAGGCACGATTGACTACCAACAGGTTGTTCGTGATGTCATCCGGGAAGTTGGCTACACAGATGACGAAATGGGGATTGCTGCAGACACCTGCTCGGTACTCGTTGCAGTAGGGAAGCAGAGTGGTGACATTGCCATGGGTGTTAATGAGGACACGGATAAAGGCAAAGACATCGGAGCTGGTGACCAAGGACTGATGTTTGGTTATGCCTGCAATGACACACCTGAATTGATGCCGCTGCCAATTGCTTTGTCACATCGCATATTAAATCGTTTAGCTGATGCACGTCTCGGTGGAGACGTAGACTGGCTCCGACCTGACTCGAAAAGTCAGGTAACCGTTGAGTACGACGGCGATAAACCGATACGAATTGATACTATTGTTGTCTCCACGCAACATGCCCCGCATGTATCCAACGAAGAGATTCAAACGTACATCATTGAAAAGATCATAAAGCCGGAACTTCCCGGTGACCTAGACACCAGTGATATTACCTACCATATCAACCCAACTGGTCGGTTTGTTGTAGGTGGTCCTCACGGGGACGCTGGCTTGACTGGTAGAAAAATTATTGTTGACACCTACGGTGGATGGGGTCGCCATGGCGGCGGTGCTTTTTCTGGGAAAGATCCGACGAAAGTTGACCGCAGCGCTGCTTACATGGCTCGCTACGTTGCAAAAAATATTGTTGCAGCGGGACTCGCAGACCGGTGCGAACTGCAACTAGCGTATGCAATTGGCGTCACAGAACCTGTCAGCGTTCACATTGATACCGCTGGAAGTGGAAAAGTTGATGATGAACGACTGTGTGCACTCATTCGAGAACATTTCCCACTCACGCCTCGTGGCATCATTGAGCACCTCGACCTCCGAAGACCGATCTTCCGTCGAACTGCTGCAGGTGGGCATTTTGGACGAGACGAGTTCCCTTGGGAAAAAACTGATAAAGCAAGTGCTTTGGCAGAGGCTGCCTCCTCGACAGCCGCAGCAAGCTGAGACTCGCAGTCCCGGTTAGAAAACAACACGCACAAACGAAAGCAGTACTACTCGTTGCTCAAGTGCATGCAAAAAGCACCTGACATCGATACTGCTTTTGAGTGAGTGATGTGCATCTCAGGGAAAAGAATTCACGAATCGTTCATAAATCAGAGACGCATTCATGCTTCCTGCTTCACAAGACGTACGATCGGATAGATTTTCGACAGGTGAGAGTCCGTGCCCTGACTTTCTGCAGTTTGCAACAAACGCTGTAAGCTATCTTGCTGCTGGCACGTCTTTTTGCATTGCGATTATTATTCTTTGCCGCCGCATCGCCGGCGGGCTCACATCTCAACCATCCATTTCTGTGCTATTCCTTGTAGCACTCGTTGGGAGTGGTCTCATAGCCGCTACAAACAACGCATGGCCAAAATGGAGCCCTACCTTGTGGTGGTTGGTGACAATGACTCGTTGCGGTGTTCTCCTTGCTCTCCTGACGCTTGGAATTTGGCTTCCTCTTCTTTCTTCTACCACGTTTGTAACGATTGCTCTTGCGGGAACTCTTGCGTTCCTGCCATCTCTTCGTTCACGCGATAGAGACCTGGCCAGTGTGCCTTTGACACCATACTGGGCAGCAGTGACTGAATTACAACAAACCGTTCACAAGAGCATGCTCACTATTCTGCGACTTGAACAAGCGGAATCGAATCCGTTTGCTGGTAAAAAAGACTACACTTCGCCATGGTGGAAAATTTTTCGGCGGGAAAAACCAGATGCCAAACAGTTAGTGCCGCTAGAAACACTTTCAAGTGAGCAGGTAATTTTCCGGCCAACAACAAGACATCAATCAGAATCCAAGGACACATTACTCCATTGGCAAGAACGGTACGAATTGCCAGATGGGACCGAATACCTGCGAGGGCAGCTCATCATTGCTTTCTCTGCTGGAACTCGCTTGACGACAGGCCATGTTGGATTCTGCCCGGCATTCCAGTCCGTTCCCATCGTTGAAGTCTCTACCGACTATGATGCTCTGGAGGTTTCAGTCACGGCAGCAGAAATACTACCGTGGGGTGTTCGAATCGAATGCCGAGTCGAAGAACCGATTGATGAGGGAACAGCTATTCCCGTTTTCCTAACTGTGAATAAGCCGTTAGAATCAAGTACACCATAGTCACATTACACCCGAGACATGCACTGAACATGGCGCGTTGGCCCGAGCACATTTGGACTACACTTTTCACGTATGGTCTTATTTTTATCCTTTTCCCCCT
>JAQWMC010000148.1 GCA_029246985.1 Pirellulales bacterium | reverse complement strand
CAACTACTGTACCAGTATCAGTAATCGCTCATTGGCTGTTCTCGCCGCCATGCCGTTGCTCGAACAAGTCCAGCTTGATTACACAAAAATAAATGATGAGGGCATGACTGTTCTTGCGGCAGCAAGCCGATTAAAACGGCTTCGCATTCGTGGTGTTGATGTCACCGGTGATGGGCTTATTCATATTGCAGGCTTAAAAGCCTTAAACCGACTCAATCTGCGAGACACGTCTCTTGATGATGCGGGCCTCTCAGTGATCGCTGCACTGCCGGCACTTGACTGGCTTGATATCAGTGAATGCCGACTCACTACACCAACTGGACTAGCCCAGCTAGGGAAAGCACGTACGCTGACATATCTTGATCTTTGGGAAACGAAAACGAATGATGATGTTCTTACCGCTTGCAAAGGGTTAACAAATCTCAAGGTTTTAAATCTGAAAGCAACATCGGTGACCGATGAGTCGCTACCGATGATCATGGAGATGACCCAACTTGCTGACCTGAATGTCGCTGGAACCCAACTCACTGATAAAAGTTTTCTTACATTTGGAAAACTACCGTTGCTCAAAAAACTCAATGTAGCGAATACCGATATTGGATTTGATACTATCGATATACTGCTAGAATCACGTGATGATCTCGAGATTGTCGAATTTGAGAATTAAGTAAGAATCAAAAAACAGGTTTTCTCCTACCTTTTTTGCTACAGAAAAAATGTGGGCGAGATGCTTACATCTGTATCACAATCCTGACTTTTTTTGACTTCGACAACGTGCGGAACAGTAGCGCACATTTAGCCAACAGTTTTTCCATTTCTTTCGCCAGGAAAATGGCCGGCCGCAAACAGCACATACTTTCTCACTACAGGGAGGCTTACGCGAAACACAACTTCGTGGAGTAGTGGGAAACACGAGATTACCTTTTTAGTTTAAGCTACGACCAAGAACTGTAGTCGTCTCAGGAATATTCGTCTTGGCCTTCTTGATCGGACTGCCGGATCAGGTCACGTTTTGTGGCCTTCTTTCTTCTTCTGTTTACTCATAAAAATTATGTCGTTGCCAGTAATGGCTAGAACTTCGTATTCTAAAATTTGGGATTCGTCACTTCATATGGATACTTGTCATGTCATCCCGGTCCTTAAAACTTTTTGTCTTTTTCATTTGCCTCTTCCTAAGCGGCTTGAGTCCGACAGGTTCTGCTCAAGGTAACGAAATTGGTGATACCGTTACCGAACAAAATGCTGGGGTGGCAAATGAAGAGACCACAACACCGTTACTTTCTGAATCTATCGACGCACAGTTTGGGTTCATCGTTGAAAACATGGCAAAGGTTCTCTTCTGGGTACCGGTACAGGCTGTGCCCATCCCTTTGATCGTGTTGATTCTCTTTTGTGGATCTCTTTTCTTTACGATCTATCATAACTGGCTCAACATTCGTGGTTTCAAGCATGCCATCGACATCACACGTGGGCGATACGACAACCCAAATGATCCTGGGGAAATCTCGCACTTTCAGGCTCTTACCTCCGCCCTCAGTGCAACGGTTGGGCTTGGTAATATTGCTGGTGTTGCTGTGGCCATTCACACAGGTGGTCCCGGTGCTGTTATCTGGATGATGCTGATCGGCCTCCTCGGTATGACTGCAAAATTTAATGAATGCACACTTGCAATGGTCTACCGAAAGGTTCGTCCTGATGGCACGGTCGACGGCGGACCGATGCACTATCTTGAGATTGGTCTTCAGGAACGTGGCTTTCCTTTTCCTGTAGCAAAGGCTTTTGGTCTTATCTTTGCCCTTTTCTGTATCGGCGGTTCTTTTGGTGGGGGCAATATGTTTCAGGCAAACCAAGCCACATCAGCTGTCCGCGGAATGCTGGGCGATGTAGCAGGAATCAACTGGGGTTTTGGGTGCGTTCTCGCCTTCCTCGTTGGCCTTGTCATTATTGGTGGAATTAAGCGCATTGGGCAGGTTACTGAAAAAATTATTCCTCTTATGTGTGGCATCTATGTATTAGCTGGGCTTATCATTCTCGTCATTCACATAAAGCAAGTTCCTGACGCGGCTGTGCTGATTGTGCGATCCTGCGTGTCACCAGAGGCAGCATACGGTGGCTTTATTGGTGTACTTGTGCAGGGTATTCGTCGAGCAGTTTTCTCTAATGAAGCTGGCGTCGGATCTGCTGCCATTGCTCATGCAGCAGCAAAAACAGATGAGCCCGTCCGTGAAGGTCTCGTGGCTATGCTTGGACCGTTCATTGATACGGTTGTTATCTGCACAATGACAGCGCTGGTTGTCATTGTGAGTGGGGCCTATAACACACCGGAAGCTGGCCAAGGAGTTGAAATGACACGCTGGGCATTCTCTGAGACACTCAGTTGGTTTCCAACAGTCCTCAATATATCGGTATTTCTCTTTGCATACTCGACAATGATCAGTTGGTCATACTACGGAGAGAAAGCCTGGCAATATATTTTCGGATCAACAAAAAGAGCCGTTATTGTTTATCGAATTATTTTTCTCGGATTCATCATACTTGGAGCTGTTGCATCCTTAGATAATGTTATCGAGTTCTCTGATCTCATGATTCTGTCTATGGCCTTTCCAAATATTATCGGGGGGGTCATTCTTGCGCCCCGTGTCAAGGTGCTCTTAAAAGACTATTGGCGACGATACAAAAACAACGAATTTGTTGTCTACGACTAATCAATTGAAGAAGGTGTACTATGGCACTTCATGTTTCTACTGTTGTTGTACCGATTGACTTCTCTGTCGCATCGACTGGTGCAATAGAAACTGCTCTTGAGATTGTTGATAATCCATCGCAACTTCATCTCATTCACGTCATGCTGCCACTTGAGACGATGTCGCCTGGTGTTCTGCTCGGCGACGTCACTGATGTCTCTCGAACTGATAAAGTAACAACTGCTCTCAAAAAACTTGCTCATGATCAAGATGCCGATGGTGCTCATCTTGCCGTAACGATTGGAACACCTGGGCTCGAAATCGCTGACTATGCAAAACGACATGACGCTGATCTCATCCTTATCCCATCACACGGATACCATGGCATGAAGCGACTCTTCTTAGGCAGTGTCGCTGAACGCGTCTTACGTCACGCCCCGTGTCGGGTTCTTGTGCTCAGACGTACTGATAACGACTAGACAGAAGTCGCTGACAAAAACTACTCGAACGTTATCAGTTCCTCGATAGCATCCTCGTCCTCAAACGGATCAAAACAACCGTCCAGCGGTCCGTAATCAGATGCTGAAATAACGCGACTGGTAGATATCTGGAATGTGTCATTCATTATTTTGACCTCTTGCCACATGATGATACCTCACCAGTATTTGATACTGAAGGCCATCATTGAGGGTAATCTCAACGTACTGCTTGGATTTCTTCCAGGAAAATTTTATCTTGAGTAATTCAAATATACGCTGAACCCTTACGTTCCTGCACGGATTATTTTCCTCCTGACAGAAAGATCGACATGTCGACTGCAAGTCCCACGAGCCCACCTACGACTGACCCTTGGTTTCAGGATCGATTTGCAGAACGGATTGGTGGGGCCGGTTATGGAAAAGGTACTGAGGTCTACAAATTTGAACTCATCAAACGGGCCAAACGCCTCGCGCTTGCTGAACATCCCGAACGAAAAATGCTCGACTTTGGTATCGGTGAAAATGATGAAATGGCACCCGAAAGTGTTCGGGATGTCATGAGGCAAGAAATTGATCGACCAGAAAATCGTGGATACGCTGACAACGGCATTCTGGAGTTCAAAGAAGCGGTCGCCGCTTTCATGGAACGGGAATTCCGTGTTGTCCTTGATCCTGCAAACGAAATTAATCATTGCATTGGGTCAAAGACTGCCTATGCAATGCTTCCAGCTGCTTTCATAAATCCGGGAGATGTTACTCTCATGACTGTGCCTGGCTACCCAGTTGCTGGCACTGCTACCCAGTGGTTTGGTGGTGACGTTCACAAGCTTCCGCTTGTACCTGAAAATAACTTTTTCCCAGACCTTGATGGTATTCCTGCAGACGTTCTCTCTCGGAGTAAGATGCTTGTACTCTGCTACCCGAACAGCCCGACCGGTCAAACAGCAACTGAAGATTTCTATAAAAAGGTTGTCGAGTTTGCAAAAAAGAATCGGATCATTGTGATTCAAGACGCAGCTCACATGATGCTTTCATACGAAACAGCACCCCTCTCTTTTTTGTCAATCGACGGCGCGAAAGATGTCGGTGTTGAAGTCCACTCAATGTCAAAAGGATTTCACATGATCGGCTGGCGGCTTGGCTGGGTTTGTGGTCATGAAAAGATCGTGCAAGCTTTCGCCGATGTAAAAGATAATTGTGATTCCGGTCAATTTATTGCCATTCAAAAAGCCTCTGCCGCTGCGCTCGCAGATCCTACTATCCCCAATCAAGTCCGGGAAAAATATGGTCGTCGACTCGAAAAGCTTGTTGGCGTTCTTCGAGGCGTTGGCTTTGAGTGTGAAATGCCCGGAGGCACATACTTCCTATACACCAAAAGCCCAAAAGGCGCCGGTGAACGAACTTTTGAAAATGCTTCTGAGGCCGGTCAATTCCTGATAAAAGAACTTTCGATTTCAACAGTTCCATGGGATGACTGTGGAGCGTACACGCGATTTTCAGTCACCTATGAAGCGCCCAATGAAGCTGCTGAAGACGAACTTATGGCTGAACTTCATAATCGGTTGTCACAAGCACAATTGACATTTTGAGAACACGTTCAAGCCACACCTTATGAAGGACGAGCACATATGACTATTCGCATCGTCCATACTGCAGATAATCACATCGGAATGCCATTTCGGCAACATGGAGATGAGACGCGTAACCAGCTTCTCGAAGAGCGCTTCGAAGCCCTCGAACGTCTTATCGAAACTGCAAACGACAGTCATGCTGATTTCTTCATCATTAGTGGTGACCTCTTTGATTCCACCCGTGTGAAGACGCCGTACATCGAACGTACTGTCGGCATACTGAATAAATTTATGGGTACTTCGGTTCTTATTCTTCCTGGTAATCATGATTTCTACGCTGGTGACGACACCGAAGTATGGAAACGTTTTCACAAGGTGTCATCAGAGTTCTCAAATATCGAACTACTTACAACAACATCTATCGTTACTTTTGAAATGAGTGGAGAAACTGTCCAGTTTTTCCCATGCCCCTGTCCATCCAAAACCGGGAAGGATCCGTTGACTTCCTGGATCGCCGATGCCGAGAAAAATCTATCGGCACTCCGTATCGGAATTGCCCATGGCAATGTCACTGGCCTCGGACTGGACGCCAATGATCATTATTTCACTATGACGATGCCTGACCTCGAGGCGACCGGTCTCACAACGTGGCTACTGGGGCACATCCATGTTCCGTTTCCAACCACGTCTTCAGGATCTAAGTCACAACTTTTTATGGCCGGAACGCATACGCCGGACTCAGTCCGATGCAAGCACCCTGGATCAGCATGGCTTCTTGATTTCGAACAATCTCAATTAAAAACCTACAAACGATTAAGCCCTGGAAAAATTCGGTTTGTACGAATTGATCGAAGCCTTCATACCCTAAATGATATTTCTGAACTTCAGAAAACATGTGACTCCCTTGATCCACATACCGTGATACTGGATCTCAAACTATCTGGTCAATTATCGACTGATGAGCAGAATGAATTGCATCAGTCCATACAAAAAGTACAAAAAATATTTCGAACATGCACTGTTGATCTGGATATTAAAAATAAAATTGATTCCGATACAATTGCGACGCTTTACCCCCAGGGAACACTTGCAGAGCGTCTCCTCTCAACACTTCTAGCTGACAATCAACACCCAAATGATGTCACGCTCGCTCATGATTTGATTCAGGAGATTTCAAGCTCATGAGACTGACGTCTATTAGGCTCCATCCATTCGGTACATTTCGAGACATGTCATGGAATCTCTCAAGCCCGCTCGTTGTGATAAATGGCCCTAATGAGACTGGAAAGTCGACTCTGAGGCAGGCCATTTTTCATAGTCTCTTCACGCCAACTGATCTAACCCCGGCAAGGCTACGTGATTTGATTTCACCATGGTTTCCTCTTCCGGATGGCGACTACGCAGCAATCACAGTCGGTATCGAGAACAACGGAAACCACTACCAGCTTCAGAAAAGATGGGGATCACAGGCAGCTTCTAGTCTCAGAACTCCCGATGGTTCAGAGCTCGGTGAAACAAAAACTATTGCTGCAATCCTTGAAAAAATATGTGGCCATAACGAGGCAACCTTTCGCCATGTCTTCTTCACCGGGCATGATGAATTGGAGAGTACGATCGCCAAACTTGATACGCACGCATTAGACCTACGCGATATTCGTAGCCTCGCTGAAACTGGAAAAGAAAGTGCTGGTGATGTTGATCAAAGAAGGCTCGAACAAATACTCGAGGATCGCATCAAGAGCTATTTCAGTCGCTGGGATGATTCTCGCCAGCGACCAAATCGACAGAATGGTCAAGAAAAAGTTATTGGTAATGAATGGAAACAGGGTATCGGGAAAATTCTCGCTGCCTGGTACTCCTGGCAACGGCTTGTAGACGATCATAAAAACATTCTCTCACTTGAAAAAGAGATCGATGATATTACTTCGCAACTTCTTACGATCGAAGACCAAATAAAGACCGACAGGAGCTTTCTTACCAAGTTTGGAATGATGCGGGATCAGTTAGCCGAGCGACGCATTATGACGGAGCGAGTAACACGGCTCACAGGAGAAGTTGGGATACTCAAGAAAGCATTTGCTGCTTGGCCAACAGCCAAAGCGGCAGTGGATGCCTGGGAAACACAGCGAAAACCTCTCATGAATCAGACCAATAAACTGCAGGATGAGCTTGGTACAGCAAGAGCACGTGAACAAGCCGAGGGTTTTACGGCAAGCTACACTGCTATTCAGCAGGCGAAAAATAGTATGGCAGAGGCTTTGTGCGCTGTCGATGATATTTCTCTCCTTGATCCCGACACGCTCTCTCTTGTTCAGACCCTAGATTCTGAAATCACCAGTCTTTCACACAAGCTTGCTGCCCACTCTTTGACATACTCTATCGAGTCTCAAGCAAATAAATCCGCTCTGGTTACAGATGCAAACGAACCACCAAAATCGATTGAGCTTGGTAGCAATCCGATAATCGGCACGGCATCCGGCCGCATTCGTGTTGAAACCGCTGACCTCATTATTACGGTTGATAGTGGTGAGGAAAATATTCAGACGGTATTGGAGAATCTCAACACAAAGCGTGAATCACTTCACCAATTGTTGGAGAAATACACAGCTGCCTCTGTTGTCGAGGCCAAAGAACAAGCCGCTCAACACGCCGACCTGACCCATCGCCTGAAAACAAAACAGGAGACGTATCGTGCACTCCTTCAGGGGAAGACACAGTCAGAATGGGATCAGGAGTTCAAAGCTCTCGAAAGCCTCCCACAAACACGAGAGAGTAAATCGATCGAGCAAGAATTAGAGTCTGTACGCCATCTGATTACTACGGGTGAAAAAGAAATCGAGATACATCAACAGAATATTCTGGCGTGGGAGCAAGCCTATACAGATCTTGAAACGCTTGGTGAAAAACTTCTGCTTACCAAGCAAACTCTCCGTAGCACTGAATCCAAACTTACATCACTCCCGGAGGTCCCCTTGGGATTTCCATCAATCGATGAGTTTCTGTACTCACTCGATTCTGCACAAGAACGAATGAATGCAAGTAGTGAACCGCGATCTCAACTTGGATCTACAAGAGGAACCTTGGAAGGCCAACTGGGAGACCGACGCAGTGAAGATCTCACCGAAGAAGCAGAGCATGCACGATGTCAATTTGATCGCATTCTTGAGGATGGCAACTGTTACAAACGAATTGAAAAAACACTTACGCAAGTTTCTCCAAATGAAAGTAACTCCCTTGATCAATTAAGCCGACGGACCGCCGAAATATTTGCGGGTATTTCATGCAGTGATTCTCAGCTTAAATTTGATGATACGCTTCCGTCACATATCACTCGTGGAAATGTCACACTGTCACCAGATAGACTTTCGCAGGGTGCACGCGGAGCTCTCGCAATAGCTATTCGAATAGCACTCGCAGAGTCATACCTTCAATCCTCTGATGCCTTTATCATGTTGGATGATCCATTTGTGCACATGGACACGGATCGTCTCGCACAAGCTATTTCTGTTTTAAAATCTTTTTCTGCAAAACACCCTGTGATTTTTTTCACATGCCATGAGAATCAGGCAAAACTGCTACTTAGTTAGATACTGCGTGAGCAGGCCACAGAAAAGATCCTTAACTCATTCGTTCTCTAAGGCCCGTCGCACGTCGAATCGGTTTTTTGACCGCCGCCTCAAGAACTTCTTGTGAGCTCACAATTGTCACTTTTTTGATCGCCCTGGTCACAGCCGTATAAAAAAGTTCACGAGTGACGATGCGACTACGATGTTCTGGCAGCACAACAACCGCATGCTGATACTCTGACCCCTGACTTTTATGAATGGTAATCGCATGGACGGTTGCGACATCCTCGAGTCTTGAGACAGGGACTCGGACATGTTGTCCCGGCTGGCCGAAAACTGCCTCTAAACGATTCTCACTCATGTCGGAATGCACAATGACTCCAACATCACCATTAAAGAGTGCCAGTGAACGACAATTTTTTGTAACCATCACTGGCTGGCCTACATACCACGTTGTCGCCGGAGAAATACCAAGCTTTGATTCAATACTCGCATTCCATTGACTGACTCCCGCAAAGCCCCCACGATGCGCACAAAGAACTTGGAGTTCCTGTTGCACGCTTAGAACAGCATCTAGATCAGCTTGTTGTGCTACCCCTTGCAAGCGATTTGCGTGGCTAGCAATTTCGGCTACGAGTTCCTCTAATGCGCGCCCATTGCTTGGTTCAATCCACTGAATATCAGAATGACCTGACTGAAGAACTGTGAGCATCTGAGAAACATCGCCCGCACGAATTGACTCTGCTAACGCCAAAACACCCGGTGCATCCTTTGCACGGTGAATGATCTTCAATTCTTTAATTTTTTTATGAAGTGGATGCTGACTGAAGTGACTGGAGCGAAAAGTAGCAATATCTCCTAGCACTGTCCCCGCATCGACACTGGCAAGCTGATCAGGATCACCAACAAGAACAATCTCAGCATCTTCGGCAAGCGCAATAAGCAGATGGTACATCAAGGAACTAGAAAGCATTGACGCTTCATCAACGATTACAATGTCGTATGGTAACCGATTACTCGCATCGTATCGAAAA
>JAQWMC010000145.1 GCA_029246985.1 Pirellulales bacterium | reverse complement strand
TCAAATCTGACAATCTGTTCGGTGGGCTGAATAACAAAGGGGAGTGACGGTTCTGAGTAAAAATCGGGAAAGTGGTTTGCTTCCCCTCGATTCAGGAGATCCTGCTGCGACAGCGGCAAAAGCCACGCAGGCTCAGTGTCATCCGCAGTAGCAGTCGCTCCTCCGAGTGAAAGCATCACGACCAGTGCCACGAAACAGATATTTTTAATCAGCCTATTCATAATCCGTCAGACACTTCATTACTCAACGGCTTTGATAAACATTTCTACAGAATCTGGATCGGCTTTCGCGTTCACGCGATCATCTCGATGAACGACTTTGCCATTCCGATCAATGATAAATGTCCATCGCTTTGCCGTTGCAGCCCGTGTGAGATCGACATCAACCCCATCTATTGTTTTCGTCACTGTCTTTTTACCTTTCGAGACCGGTACCCCAAAAAGCTCTGCGATTGTGCCATCTGTATCAGCGAGTAGTGTGAAATTAAGTTGATGCGCTTTTTTGAAGACTTGGTGATTTTTAGCTGTATCACCACTTACCCCAACCACCTCCGCATTCAGGTTTCTAAACGACTTCATTCTGTCTCGGTACCCACACGCCTGCGCCGTGCACCCGCCTGTCATATCCGCTGGATAGAAATACAAGACAACCATCTTCTTGCCAATATGGTCTGTTGACTTCCAGACATTACCCTCATCATCAATCGCTTCGAAAGCAGGAACAGACTCATTCAGACCAATGGCAGACGCCTCAAAACCGCACATCAAAATACTCGCCAGGGCAAAGATAAAAACAGTGTTTTTCATATATACAGTTCCTTGTGTTTTAGCCACCTTTATTTGCAGCTTGAATTTGTTTCATAACTTTTTCCAGATTGAATGAGCCGGGTGACTGACTTGGTGGATATTCGACAAGAGTTTGCAAGAACTGGGCAACATACTGCTGCATGGGAACGAGGACAAACACTCGATCGATAAACCAATCATCATAGGTATTGCTATTGTGCTGCGCCTTTTCAAACGGATCTCGCCGCAAGTTAAATAATAGTGGCACTCGCAACTCGGTAAAAGGCTCTCGCCACACGCCGAACCCCTGCCCTCTGTTCTCAAGAAACACACCCTTCCACTGCCCAAGCCTCAAGGCCACTACCTGACCATCGTCATTCACGTACATGAATTCTTTTCGTGGTGAGTCTGATGTCTTGCCCCTTAGGTACTGAAGCTGATTATGGCCATCAATGTAGTTGCGGTATGTACGACCATTTAGCTTTACCCCCTTCTTGAGCTTCTCTTTGATACCGGCTTCACCAGCAGCTGCTGCAAATGTAGGAAGCCAGTCTTCGTGCGCCATAATTCCATTGAGCGTTACACCCGCAGGAAACTGCTTGGGCCACCGCACAAATGCTGGAACGCGATAGGCACCTTCCCAGTTACTGTTTTTTTCACTTCGGAATGGTGTTGTCGCCGAGTCGGGCCACGTGTTGAAGTGTGGCCCATTGTCGGTGGAGTACATAACAATGGTGTTTTCAGCAAGACCGAGCTCAGCAAGGTGATCAAGTAATTCACCCACATGCATGTCATGCTCAACCATGCCATCGTGATATTCGTTGCCCGCCGGCCCAGAAAGCCCCGTATGCTCTTTTTTTACATGTGTCCGAAAATGCATCCGTGTTGCATTCCACCAACAAAAAAAAGGCTTGTCCCCAGCAGCCTGCCTTTTCAAAAAATCCTTGGCCGCCGAAACCGTTTCTTCATCAATTGTTTCCATCCGTTTTTTTGTTAACGGCCCTGTATTCTCTATTGTCTGAGTTCCGTCAGGATTCGCGCGACACTTGAGAACACCTCGCGGCCCGTATTGCTGCTGAAAAGTTTTCCCGCTCGGCAGCACAAGATCGTTGGGATAGTCTCTGTTCTCTGGTTCTTCTTCTGCATTCAGGTGATACAAATTTCCAAAGAATTCATCAAAGCCGTGATTGGTTGGAAGATGTTCGTCTCGGTCTCCGAAATGATTTTTCCCGAACTGACCTGTTGCGTACCCCTGCCCTTTCAACACGGCAGCAATAGTCACATCACTTGCCTGCCAGCCTTCTCTCGCGCCAGGTAGACCCACTTTTGTCATACCTGTTCGAAGTGGAACAGTGCCACCCATAAAAGCCGCCCGGCCAGCCGTGCAGCTTTGTTGCCCGTAGTAATCAGTAAATGAAATTCCCTCACGTGCAATTCGATCAATGTTTGGGGTTTCGTACCCCATCATGCCTCGGTTGTTATGGCTGATGTTCCAAATACCAACATCGTCTCCCCAGATAACAAGAATATTTGGACGGTCATTTGCACAGGCATCAGTCGCGCATGGCAATATGACACCAAGAAATGCAATAAAAGGAATAGAAAAACAATGCCACCATGCGTGCATTATTCACTCATCTTTCTGTTGGAGGACTCAATTGTCTTACAAACCGTATCCACTCGGCGTACTTGACGAGTGTACCCACTTTTTTCACTGCGTTGGGAATGCTCAGTACTGTTTCGGCAAACATCCATTGGGATGAAAAAAAGCGATCTATATGAAACCCATATCTGCTTCACTACCACCGGTCCGTACATATCAAAGGTGTGGTTGGAGCCAATGTGAACACGTGATCTGAAAACACTCGATTGACTCCCAACCGAACTGCCCACCCCGGGGGGGTTCCAGCAGGATGTTTGGCTGTTTTTCAGCTGAATCTGAATGGAATATGACGAATCTGAGAAAGAGATTAAGATTTTGGTGGGTTGGACATAGATGTAATAAGTAGTGAGGGGATTGCATCAGATTCGTCCTGTGTTTCGTTCGGCGTTCGTCAAGAGACCAAAACATGATTCAGCGTTACCAACACACCATTTTTCTCGTTGTTGCAATAAGTGCTTTTCTTCTGTCACCAGGATCTGGTAGGGCTGAAAAAAGTAGTGCAGAACAAAATAGAGCAGAAGAAAACCATGTGGCCCGGATTGACGATCGCTTTTCCTCTTCAGCCGAGAGCGGAGCAGAATCTCCTGACTTTCGCCGACATGTCGTCCCGCTCATGGGCCGACTTGGTTGTAACGGCAGAGCTTGTCATGGCTCCTTTCAGGGCCAAGGTGATTTCCGACTGTCCCTCTTTGGCTATGACTTCGCGGCCGATCACGAGAACCTTCTGCAAGGTGACGATCCTCGTGTCAATATAGAAGACCTTGAAGCCAGTCTCTTTCTCCGGAAACCCCTTGAGCAGGTTGACCACGGAGGTGGCCAGATACTTGATCCTGACAGTTGGCAACTTGCTGTTCTCAAGCAGTGGATCGAACACGGCGCTCAGGGAGTCAACGACGATGACGCAGTGTTTGTTCGGCTCGACGTTTCACCTGCGGAAATTGTCGCTCAGAAAAAAGGCCAGACGTGGCAACTCAAGGCAACAGCAGTATGGTCAGACGGAACGCACGAAGACGTGACGCCCCTCTGCCGATTCCGAACCAATAATGATCAGATTGCTGACATTGATGAACATGGGTTTGTTACAGCAAAAGGTCCTGGTGACAGTCATGTCGTTGCCTTTTATGACAATGGTGTGGTGCCCGTTCCCGTGATCTTTCCTGTCTCCGACAAAACAGGTGCTGAGTATCCTGACATCAAGACACCAACCCCGATTGATGAACTTGTTGCGATGAAGCTGCAAAAACTTGGTGAAATCCCGTCAGACTTATGTAGCGATGGTGAATTCCTGCGCAGGGCATCGCTCGATATCACCGGGACGCTCCCTCCAGTTGCAGAAACAGAAGCGTTCCTGAGTGATCCATCTCCAAATAAGCGAAGTGCGAAAGTCGAAGAATTGCTCGAGAGGCCTGGGTATGCCGCCTGGTGGGCAACCAAGCTCTGTGATTGGACGGGGAACAACGATCGTAATCAAGGCAACAACGGGCCGGAGCGACGGCAAGGTGCTTCCCGGTTTTGGTACGAATGGATGCACACGAAAGTAGCTGAAAACCTGCCTTACGATGAAATTGTGACAGGCATTGTTCTTGCCAAAAGTAGGCTTGAGGGCGAATCGTTTACAGCGTACAGCGAGCGCATGAGCCATTACCTTGCAAATGAGGATGGTGCCTCGTTTGGTGACCAACCATATCTCCCGTACTTCTGGACTCGACAAAACTTCCGAAAACCGGAGGAACAGGCGCTTGGATTTGCGTATACGTTCTTAGGTGTCCGTATCCAGTGTGCGCAGTGCCATAAACATCCTTTCGACCAGTGGACCAAAGACGACTTTGATCGATTCAAGAATTTCTTCACCCGCGTTGCATATGCAAGCAAAGGCCAGGGCAAAGAAAACCAGAAGGCATACAAGGAAATGCTCGTTACCCTTGGCATCGACATCAATGATAGAGATCTCAAAGGAAACAAACTCTACGTCGCACTCGCAAAACTTGCCGCCAAAGGAAAAACTGTTCCTTTTGGTGAGGTCATTGTGACTCCGGCAAAGGCACCGCTCGATAAAGAAAAACTCGATGGAATGATGGCCCAGATGAAGGCCGAAGACATTAAGCCAAAGAAAAAGGAACAGCTTAAAAGATTCCTCATGGGCCGCACGGCAACAGTTCTTGGTGGCAAGGAAATGAGGCTGGAGGAAGTTGAGGATCCCCGTGAGATTCTTATGGCTTGGATGCTTGATGATTCGAATCCATACTTTGCACAATCAATCGTGAATCGCGTCTGGTCTTCCTACTTCAATGTTGGCATCGTTGAACCACCCGATGACCTCAGTCTGGCAAACCCTCCGAGCAACCCCGAATTGCTCGACTATCTTGCTGAAGGCTTCCGAGAACACAACTTCGACATGAAGTGGCTTCATCGTGAAATCTGCAAGAGCGAAACCTACCAGCGTGGTTGGAATCCCAACGCAACCAACCTGCATGACGACAGAAACTTCGGCCGAGCAGTTGCTCGAAGAATCCCGGCTGAAGTTATCTACGATGCGGTCCGAACAGCAACCGCGGGTGATCGCGAAGCAATGGAACTGTGTTCACTCGTTGAAAAGCGGGCGATAGCTGACACGACTGTCGGGTCATACAACAACAACTACGCCCTGGAAATTTTCGGCCAGTCGACGCGTGAGAGTAATTGCGATTGCGACCGCTCAATGGAGCCAAGTCTACTTCAGACAGTCTTTCTTCAGAACGACAAAGAGATGCTTGACTCAATCAGTCGTCGTGGCAGTTGGCTTGATGAACTCACCAAAACACTTCCTGACTTTAGAGATCCAGCTGCAGAAAAGCTTTACCAAGCTCGAAATCAAAAGCTGACAAACGAAATTGCACAGCTTAAGAAGCGGCTTGAGTACGCAATCAAGAAAGACACTAAGACAACGATTAAATCGATTAAGAAATCGATTGCAGTGAAAGAAGCGGCAATGAAAGAACCACAGTCGAGCAATGTTTTCGACGGCTCTGTTTCAGAATGGGTTGCGCAAAATGAAGACCACGTGCGTGACATTCTTGACAGTGCTTATTTGCGGACACTCGTTCGACGCCCAACTGATCGCGAGATCGATCGATCGATCGCGTACCTCAAAGAATCACCGACTGCCAAAGATGGAATTCGTGACATTCTTTGGGCCTTACTCAACACAAAAGAATTTGCTCTGAATCATTAATCCTGGCGTTTGCGCCACAACAAATCAAGAAAACCGTATTACTTGGAGAAAAATCATGGCTCTTCATCGAACCTGTGACGGTGTTGTCCGCAGAGATTTCCTGAAACTTGGGGCACTCGGTGCTGGTGGACTTTCTCTATCGAATTACCTGAGATGGACACACGCCGCAACCGCACGGCCAAAGGGTGCGAAGGCTGCCATTTTTATCAACCTCCCCGGTGGTCCATCCCACATGGACACGTTTGACCCAAAGCCAGATGCACCGTCTGAATACCGTGGTGAGTTCAATGCAATCAAGACATCTGTTCCTGGCATCCAGATCAGTGAGCACCTGCCGAAGCTTGCACAGTGCATGGACAAGTACGTCATCCTCCGTGGAATCACGCACTCACTCGCAGCCCACAAACTTGGACAGGAATACGTCAACACCGGCAATCGCCCAATCCCGTCTCTTGAATTTCCTGGCTATGGAGCCGTTGTCAGCCGGGAACTTGGGGGACCGATGGAACTGCCGCACAATGTCGCAATTCCAAAAAACAATCAGGGCGGAACCGGCTATCTTGGCGTGAAGTATGCAGCTCTCTCCACAGGCAAGACACCGACGCCCGGTATGCCTTTTAGTGTGCGTGGCATGACTCTCGATGGCAGCCTCACTGTCAGCGATGTCGAGCGACGACAATTGCTTCTCGAAGACCTTGATCAACGGTTCCACGCCATCGAAGACAAGAACCAACTCGTTGAGGGTCTCGACAGGTTTACAGAGCAGGCGCATAAAATCATTACCTCACCCAAGGCAAAAGAGGCTTTCGACACAAACCGCGAAAGTTCAAGCTTTGCAGCCCCCTTTGGTGAAACGAAGTTTGGACAGAGTTGTCTGTTAGCGACGCGGCTCGTCGAACACGGAGTGCCATTTGTTACTATTTCGTACGGTGGATGGGACACCCACCGTGATAACTGGAATGCACTGAAGAACAAGCAACTGCCACCACTCGATGAAGGCTTATCAGCCTTGTTTACGGGTCTTGAGCAAAAGGGACTTCTGGACTCAACGGCAGTGCTCGTTACTGGTGAATTTGGCCGAACACCAAAAATCAACACGACACGAAATGGACGAGATCATTACGCCAGAGCCATGTTCATGTTAATGGCAGGTGGTGGCATCTCCGGTGGGAGAGTTCTCGGAGAGACTGATGACACTGCAAGTGGCCCTCGACACGACGGCCATTCTCCTGATGATGTTGCAGCAACCTATTACAGCCTGCTTGGCATTGACCCAACGAAGGAATACCACACGAGTACCGGTCGACCAGTCATGATCGTACGAGATGGAAGTGTGATTCCAGAATTGATGAGCTAGTTAGAAAGCAGACCAGTAGATGTGCAATCATGAACCCTGTGGCCCACTATTGAAATGGGCTACTGCCGCTCTGTACGCACTATGCGTCATGACATCCACGGACATATTCGCAGAATCGTGGGGGCGATTTCGTGGACCAAATGGGACTGGGGTCGCGGAGAACACTGGTGCCCTGCCAGTGAACTGGTCAAACGAGAAAAACCTTGTCTGGAAGACGCCTGCTGCGCGAGGCTCGAGCTGTCCAATTCTTGTGAATGACTTGATTGTGTTCACAGGGTATAGCGGATACGGAGAAAAACTTGACGATCCGGGAGAACGTGCCAGCCTGAAACTCCACGTCATTGCGATTTCTCGAGTTGATGGCAATCCACAGTGGACGCTCACGCTTGACCCTTCCCCTGAAGAACAAGAAGCAACGCCTCGTGTCGCAGATCACGGCTATGCTTCGCCAACGCCCTGCACAGATGGTGAAAACATCTATGCTGCCTTTGGGCCCTCTGGGGTGGTCTGCTGTTCGCTTGATGGGACAGAAATCTGGCGAACAAGTATCGGCACAGGCGTTGCCGGCTTTGGGGCCGCGGCTTCACCGATTGTCTACGGTGACCAGGTGTATATCAATGCTGCTATTGAGTCAGAAGCACTCATTGCCATTGATAAACATACTGGGGAAATCGCCTGGAAGGTTGAGGACATCAACAGAGCGTGGACGACACCCACGATTGTCACGCCCAAGAATGGGATGCCTGAACTTGTCATGCACCACAAGGAACTGATTCGGGGATACGACCCCAAGACCGGCGATGTCCTCTGGACATGCCGAGGCATTCCGGACTATGTCGTTCCCGGCATCGTCGTTGTTGACGACATTCTATACTGCTCAGGCGGCAGACAAAATCGAACGATCGCTGTAAAGTCAGGAGGCCGGGGTGACGTGACAGAGACGCACAAACTCTGGGAAGTGACTGTAGGTGCAAACGTGACCACCCCCTTGTTTCACAACGGCTACCTGTTCTGGTCACACGACAAGGGAATGGCCCAGTGCTTGAACGCAGAAGACGGCAGCACGCTCTTTCGTGAACGGTACGAATCTCGTGACCGTGTCTATGCATCACTTGTACTCGGAGATGGACGTCTCTATGCACAACTCCGTGATGGCACATGCGTAGTCATGGCAGCAAAGCCAGAACATATCATTCTCGCCGAAAACCATCTTGGTGATGGCGAAGAGCAGTTTAATGCGACTCCGGCATTCGATCAGGGCCGCATCATCTTTCGTTCAACCAAAGCTGTGTATTGTGTGGGCAAGAAGTAGGTGATCATCTTTTCCCTTGAGCCTCTTCCAATAAAGCCATGCCAAATAAATACACATTCCCTCCGTTGTTGCCGCTCGTATCGAATGTGCCGCGCGGGGAACCAAATCGCTAGGCCAATTTCGAATAGGTTCTTTCTGTCATAGCGAAGCAGCTCCTCATTCAACGCGACATGCTGCCACAAGAACCGTCCTGAGGGTATAGTTAGATTTTTCAAGTAGACTTTTTTATGGAAGCCCGCAATGCGCCGAATCTTTGCAGTTGTCATTACCCTACTTCCTACCGTCTTATTCGCAGCCGAACAGCCGAACGTCATTTTCTTCATCGCTGATGATGTCAGTTGGAACGACTACGGCTGTTATGGTAGCCAGTCGGCTCGCACACCCAACATTGATTCCCTAGCAGCAAACGGACGTCGATTTGACAACGCCTACCTGACGGCAAGTAGCTGCAGCCCGAGTCGCTGCAGCGTCATCACAGGGCGTTTTCCGCACAACAATGGGGGAGCAAGCGAACTCCATCGACCTCTGCCGTGGCACCTTGTCAAGTTTCCGTCGCAGCTGCGGAAGGCTGGTTACTACACGGCACTCTCCGGTAAAGATCACATGCCTCAGGACGATCCACCAGAGGGTAACCCTACTCCGGAAAAAACATGGGACCACAAAGATAACGGCAAAAACAAAGACAACTCAGGCGGCCACGCGAACTGGGTGAAGCTCACCAGAGATCGTCCCAAAGGCAAGCCCTTTTTCTTCTGGTTCGCTGCGTACGACGCTCATCGTGGCTGGGATGCCGACCGACAATGGCAAACCGAATTCGGTTCGCGGCACAAGAAGAGCATGGTCGCTGTCCCACCCTTTCTCATCAACGATGATGCGACCCGCGACGATCTCACTTCATACCACAACGAGGTGACTCGGTTTGATCACTTTATTGGACTCACCATTGCCGAATTGAAAAAGCAAGGAGTGCTGGACAACACGCTGATCTTTGTATTTGCCGACAACGGCCGCCCATTTCCACGAGCGAAAACCCGGCTTCATGATAGCGGGATGAAGACAGCGCTCGTTGCCCATTGGCCAATTGGAATCAAAGCGGTTGGGCGACCATCTCAAAGCGTAGTAAGCATTATCGATCTAGCACCAACGGTTCTCACAGCTGCAGGCGTCCGTCCGCCAGAGTCAATGCAAGGAGTCAGTTTGCTGCCACTGTTTGATGATCCAGAAGCGACTGTCCGTCGCTATGTGTTCTCCGAACATAACTGGCATGACTACGAGGCTTATGGTCGCAGCGTACGTGGTGATGGCTACTTATACCTAATCAATAAGCGGCCTCATCTCCCCTGGCAAGGACCAGCAGACTCTGTCAGATCTGCGTCTCACATCGCCTTATTGAAAAAGAAGCAAGGGAACCTCACTGCCGCACAACAGGATGTATTTCTTGCACCTCGACCTTCAATCGAGCTGTATGACGTGCACAACGATCCACACCAATTGAACAACCTTGCCGGAAGCCCACAGCATAGCAGCATTGAAAACAAACTGGCTGCTGTCTTGAATCAGTGGCAGCAGGAGACTGGTGATACCATTCCAGAAAAAATCACACCTGATACTTTTGATCGAAGCAGTGGAGAATCATTGAAAATCGGAACACCACGCGGCACCGCTCCAGGCACCGCGAACAATGCCGATCATATTGATAATTCTGGCCCACGCTGATACTCGGAACGACTGCTCCATAAATAGCACAGCGTGACAGCTGCGAGATTGTTGGACCTGTGGTACGACCTGAGGGTGCAATCCGAGCTTCCTCCCCCCCTTACTTACTCAACGTGTTGGCTACGAGAGACTGGAGTACCAAACCCCAGAGCAAGGCCGAGCAACTTTGCCGTCTGTACCAGTACCTCGGTATTTTCATGCCACAAAGCAATCCAAACGTGAGGTACAACACTCGAAATCTGTTCCAAAACAGGTACATTGGACAAAGGTTGTGAATCGTTTCCAAGGAGACTTATCCCATGTTATTCCCCGCCGACGCACCATCGCATAAGAAAGTTGGGTTTCACCCACGTATTCTTGGAACTCCAACCCCGATGTTTCCTGGCTATGAAATTGATATTAGTGATCGAGTCGGTGACTCTGACAAACCTGATGCCATCTGGCACCGCGATCGTGCAAAACAAATGATTCGCAAGCATCCAGAAATCAAAGGGCTCTTCGGCAATACACCGAGCACAGCATTCTGGTGTATCGCATTTGCTTCGGCTCAAATCGCTCTGGCCGTTGGCCTGAGCAGCCAGCCATGGTGGGCCATGCTTCTGGTCGCCTGGGCAATTGGATCGTGGATCGATGTCAATCTTTTTCAGCTTGCCCATGAATGCAACCACAACCTTGTCTTCAAGAAGACGACACCGAACCGCTGGCTGTTTACATTCACCACACTTCCCATGTTCATGTCCGGGCATCATGCATGGTGGATTGAACACCACGTTCACCATAATGACCTTGGAGCGAAAAAGGACTTTATCACCCGTCGGCGAACAGCCATTCTTCTGACACGGCAGCATCGGTACCTTCTCTTCTTCACACAAGGACCGGTCTATAGATTTTGCTGTGCCCTCTTTTCACCTGTTGGTATGCCGTATGCCCTCGTCATGCTTGTTCTCCAGTTCTTCCGATCAATACTCGGGCTTGGTGTCTACACATTTGAATCCCTTCTTCGCGGCAAACTCGATCCTGGCCCAAAGGCACTCTCAGTTCTTGCTGACGAACATCTTATTTCCGGATATGAAAGCTATGGACTTAAACGCTGGGCTGTTGTCTACCCAACGCTTTCAATCCTCATGACCATTGGCTTGTTTGCTGCCGGTGGCTGGAAAGCAGTTGTCTTTTTGCTGGCATCTCAACTCTTCGCAACCGGGTTCCTCCATCCGCATAACTTTGGAATTATCCTTAGCAACTCACATTTTCATGGCAGCAGCACGTACCAACCCTCTTCCTCGCTTTACGGCTGGTCGAACTGGTTGTATTTTAATTTTGGTCTGCACCTCGAACATCACGACCTGATGGGAATCCCATGGAGTCGTCTTGGTCGGCTTCGTGAAATCGCTCCTGAATTCTATGATGATCTTATTATTACCAAGTCTTACCGTAGCCTTGCCATGAAGTTTGTTATGGGGAACCCGCAGTCGCTTGAGGCTCAGTTCACTCGACAAGATGAAGTCAATAAGAAACGCCTTGAATCAACATCGCAGGACGTAGCAGACACCGAAGAGACCACTGATTCCCCGTCGGAGCAAGTCCCAGCAATGAGTTCGTGACATGAGCTATCAATATGCAACCTGACATGTCATAGACTATCCTGTAAGCCTGACGCTGAAACATCTCACTTGAGCCCTCCTACTCAATAAGCCGCTGCAACGCTGAGCACGCCAGCGTTGCTTTATCTTCAGAATAGTCCGGCCTTTTGTTTGGTCACGATAGTCATCTCTTCATGCATCACTGGACACGACTCGCATGACAACACTCTCAAAACGTTGGGTATCAAGAAGTATTTTCTTCATCTGCGTAACAGTGGCAACAGGCCTTCATGCCTACTCTTTTGCCGCAAACAACGAGATGCTCGAGGCCGCTCTCGGTAAATTACGAGTGACAGGTGGTGCACCGTGGGGAGTCACAATTCCTGGCATTGCTGCGGCTGTTGCACACGGCCCGTCCGGCTCTCTGGAAATCACTACCGCCGTTTCTGGTGTGGCTGATCCGCCGGGTGAAACTCCTCTTTCGTCCAAAAGTCGCTTCCATGTTGGCAGCATCACAAAAACGTTTACCGCTGCGCTTATCATGCAGCTTGATCAGTCAGGTGATCTTTCGCTTACCGACCCAATCAGTAGGTGGCTGGAATACCCGGGCGGTGAATCAATAACGGTTGAAATGCTTCTTGGCCACACGAGCGGTCTACCTGATTTTAGCGAGCTTCCTGAACACAGCAGGACTCATACGCCACACCAATCGATCGCTCTTACCGCCACAGCGACGCCACTCTTTCAACCAGGCACCACATGGTCGTATTGCAATACAAATTACATCATGCTTGGGGTTATCGCTGAAAAGGTTACGGGGACTTCATGGTCGCAGGAGATTCAAAGCCGCTTCATCGAGAGGCTTGACCTCAAAGACACATCTATTTGGGAAGGTCACCCCCTTCCAAACACAGTACCCGGCTCACGACTCAAGTGTGGCATGAAGGGGGAGCCTGACTGCGTTAAGAAACCAGGATTCCGAATTGTTCCTGTTACTGATGGTTCCGACTGGAAAGTCGCGTGGTCGGCGGGAGCAATGGTCTCAACACCAGCTGACCTGGCTCTGTGGATCCATGAACTTGTGAATGGCGATCTGCTCGATGCGGCGCATCGAGCGCTCATGGCAACACCAACCCCTCAGTCGCGGGTGGCACTATCTACCATGCCAGCATTTGGGAAACTCAAGTGGACCGCGGCAGGCCTTGGCCTTCTGCAGTATGAAGTCGACGGTCTTGGTACTGGCTGGGGACACGAAGGCAACATCAATGGCTTTGTCGCGAATGTGGTTTCAATGTCTGACGGTCGTCAGAGCGTTGCAGTCACATCTAATTTTTTACAGACAGATATTTTCACTGTGCTCGGTGAACTGACCCACACACTTCAGACCATAGACTCGCCTGAAAACTA
>JAQWMC010000022.1 GCA_029246985.1 Pirellulales bacterium | reverse complement strand
CAAGCCCCTGCTGCTTCATGTTATTTGAGCATGCACTTCGACGAGCAGCTTCACGAGCCTGCTGCACAGCCGGCAAAAGCAGGCCAACCAAAACACCGATAATTGCAATCACAACGAGCAACTCAATTAATGTGAAACCGGGGCGCAATTCTGCCTCGCCACGAGGCGAATTTTCTTTTCTTTGAAATACCATGACAAAACTCCAGAAAGGGAAATAAAAATAATTGATTTCGAACAAGATACACATCACCGTCACAACATTTGCTTCCACGAGAAAGCTATTATTGGAACTGTATCACCGGCAATCTGCCAAATGGGATTTTGATACCCATGATGTTCTTGCAAGCGGCAACACAGATTGTGTGAAGCACTTTCACAACTACGCAGAAAGCGAAGGCGGGCCGCGAGGATTTGGCAGAAATTTGAAATTGACTGAAATACGGACATCATCCGCACAGAAGGACTCGTGGAAGACAGCCACCGAGGTTATTACCGGCAAAGACACTGCAACAATCTGCGTCTTTAATAAACCAAAAAACTGACAGACAGTACAGTCTTCTGATTCATGCTCATGCTGAGTGTCATTGAAGGGACTGTCACTCTGCTCAGCACCATGCTCATGACCATGGTGAGAACCGTGAGAATGCTCACATTGACGAGCGTGATGTTCGTTGACAACCCACCCAGCCGACACCTGATTCCCAGCCGAATGCTTGTGAGAATGTAGCCCCAAGACATCGAACCCAGCGTGTCCCAGCAGGGAGACGAGGCCATATGCACTCAAAAGGATGGCAGAGGTAAAATGCTTCATAGCAAACGACTTAGAAAGGTCAGTATTCGGGCCGAAAACCGGAATTCTAATAAAATCTTCTCTCCCCAATTTCTATCTCATTCTAAAAGTCATTGCAAACAAAAAACACATTGATTTCTCAGCCCGCGTTGCTGCCCGAAAAATGCATTGTTGAAGCCATTCCGGTCAACTTTTTACCCGTATCTCTTGGGCGAGTCGCTGAATCGCATTCCTTGCATATCGACGCTGGAATCGGACAATCCTCGCATATGCCGCAGGTCCCACACCACTCTGTGGTTCTCCACGTTCTAATCATTCATAACTCAAACGCGGCTGCATTATTATCATATTCTGGGTTCAGCGAAGATACGAAAAGACGCCCTTAAAGACTTCTCGTTTTTTCCGTCTACCAACTGAACCACCTCCGTCTCCTCAGATTAATTCCCTTCCATTCCTCTCAGAAGAGCCTGTTTTATGTGCGGCAGATTTGCTCTCACATCCAACGCGTCGACTCTCAGCACACAATTGGGCACCGATATCCACATCACGTTACCGCCACGGTTTAATATTGCGCCAGCTCAAAAGGTACTCGTGATTCGTGTCCGCCCTCATCAACAAAGACGTGAACCAGCCTTCCTAAAGTGGGGACTGATCCCCTCATGGGCGGATGATCCGTCTATTGGTGCCCGGCTTACCAATGCCCGTGCAGAAACTGCAGCAACCAAACCTTCGTTCCGCACAAGCTTGCGTCGGCAACGATGCCTCATACCGGCTGATGGATTTTATGAGTGGGCGAACATCAATGGAAAAAAACAGCCGTACTACATCCGGCTTGAGTCGAAGGAGCCTTTTGCTCTTGGCGGCCTCTGGGACACATGGGAACGCAAGGGAGAGAAAATAGAAACGTGCACCATCTTGACGTGTAGCGCAAATACGCTGATGCAACCTCTTCATCCACGTATGCCTGTTGTGATTCAGCCACATCGTTTTGACACATGGCTGGAGCCGACTCAGATCGATGCAGCCGCAGTATCTCAGGATTTACATCCCTTCCCGAAAGAACGAACCGCACTCTACCCAGTATCAGACTATGTAAATAATGTCCAACATGACGACAGCAGGTGTCAGGAGCAAATCAACCACGTGAAAACAACACAGTCATACCCAGCAAACCAGCTATTCCTGTTTGATAGGTAAGTAAAGACCTGCTGTTCATGCCGGGAACACAAGCAGCGGGAAATACAACGAACTCTGTGAAACCCAATCAGTTTCCTGCGTTCACATACAAATCAGCGATACAACACACCACCATCCATTGGAAACCGTGTTAATTTAGTCCGGCAGAGCAATCTTGCAGGGTGAGCGAAAGCAGCCGGTTATAGAGATTGCATCCGACGATCGATTCAACGACACCTGTAATTTCCCAAAACAATTCGACCCGCTGACGTATCCACCGCGTATTCTTTCAATATGAACACTTCACGCAAAGCACTGCTTGTTCTTGTCACATGTTTTTTCTTTCCATTGATGGAAAACGAATCACATGCCGAGACAAAATACCCGATTGTTGACGATGCTGCCCTCGCTGAACAATTTGTATCAGGACTCGCAACTCTTGTTGAAAACGCACCGACTAAAACACAACGAACACTTGAGGCGGGAAATGCCCTCCGTTTGTTAGCTCAAACGGAGGGCAATGCCATTCGGCTCCCGGACCGCAGAGAAACACCAACAAGTACCACGACAGAGCTCTACCAACGTGTTATGCCGGCGGTTGTAGTCATCGGCTCTATTTACAAGTGTGACAACTGTAGCGACTGGCACCTCGGCGGAATGGCGTCGGGTTGGCTACTTTCTGACAACGGCCTTGTCGTCACGAATCATCATGTTTTTACCGAGGAAGCAAATCACTACTTTGGTGTGATGACATCTGATGGCAACGTCTTTGCCATTCGTACCATCCTCGCATCTGATCGTGATGGAGATGCAGCTATCGCGCAGCTTGATACACGTGGCGTTGTTCTTCCGTTCCTCAGACTAGGTCGCCCAGCTGCCTGTGGAGACGCTGTTGTTGTAATCAGCCATCCAGCCGGCCGTTTCTACAGTCTCACTCGGGGAGTGGTATCCAGATACCACCGCCATGATGCCAATCCAGCAACGATGGCGAAGTCAGGCGGAAATGTTCGCACTCCGAGGAAACGCAATAGTGACGAAGCATTGCGAGCCACACCGGCACCGGTCTGGATGAGTGTAACCGCGGACTATGCTGTTGGTAGCAGTGGCGGACCTGTTTTTGACTCAAGCGGTGATGTCGTCGGCATGGTGTCACGAACATATTCAACACAGGCAAGCAAACAACATCGTCGGCACGACTCATTTGGAAACCAAATGGTTTTTAAAGACTGCGTTTCACTCGATACGATTCTCGGCCTCATTGAAAATGCCGACTAAGCACTATTGAGTAGGCCCTTCGTCGCTGTCAATTCCAAGTTGCCGTCGACGCGAGCCGAGTTTCTCAGTGCCCCCTTCAACAACAAAGCCATCAGCTTCCATCGCCAGACGAAGATCAGCCTCCGCGGTGAGCGCATCTTCCTGACAATACAATGTCTGACTGAATTGCGATGGAAGTAGATCCAACCGAGGCCGAAGAAATCTTTTATGGCAGGCAAGACTGTGTAACCGCTGCCCCTTTGGATTGTGGTGCCCTTCTCGATGTTGACGAATACGGTCTTCCAGTGGCTGACTTGTCTGCCCGACGTAAAGATACCCAGCAGACCCACCTGAATCACTCGACAGAGGCGTCAATTCAATAATGTAGAGATGCCAGACTGTCATATCACCGTTCACGGTATATCCGTCACATCGAAGCTGTTGCCGTAGCAACTTCATGGCAGCATCCACGTCTGGCTTCTGGGTTGGTTTAATGAAGGGATTGTCTCTGCCACCTAGCTGGGCTGACTGAGGCATTGCCTCATACACAACATTAACAACCCTCATACGCTTGGCCCGCCTAGATGTTTTGACCCACTGATCCAGTTCCAGCCCCGGTCGCTTCGGCAGGGCTTTGACCATGACACGAGGTCGATCCGCCCGTCGGCGTGTCCCCGTAAGATCACTCATTTTCAAGACACAAATCCAGACCCGCTGCGTCTCTCCGAGAATGATCGAATGCTCGGACATAAAACTGAAACCTACTTAAGTGGTGTGCTTCTTCTTGCGTTCGGTTTTCCAACGCACGCTTCATGACGTGCTGTGTGCCTATCATCAGACACCCTGTCCGCATCATCATTTTCCATGTGATTCAGATCCCATCGGCCAGGCCCCTGATCGCATTCACGTTGGCTGCTCCGTGGGTCTCATAAGAATATCGTGAACCTGGACATGAGCCGGGCACGACAACATATACACAACAGCTTCTGCGACATCGTTCGCCTCAAGCACCTTAAACCGAGAGTACACCTCCCGGGCTTTCTCTTCCGACTTCATGTAGTTACTTGCAAATCCCGTCTCAACGAATCCAGGAGAAATTTCACCAACCCGAATTGAGTCGCCTTTTTCTCGCAACTCCATTCGCAGTGCTTCGGTCAATGCGCGGACCGCATGTTTTGTCGCTGAATAGAGGCCGGCCCCAGCAGGTACACGCTGTCCTGCCATTGAACCAATATGAATAATGTGTCCATGGGCCCCTCTGGATCGCATATCAGCTAAAGCATCACGCGTGCAAATGCACAACCCGAGAACATTGACATCAAGCATCTCTCGCCACTCGTCAACCTTGCCTTCAGCAAGCGTGGCTGCATGACCAAGCCCCGCATTGTTCACTAAAACATCGACACCACCAAAAGTTTTTCTTGCAAGCGAAAATGCTTCATGAACAGAACGCTCATCCCGAACATCACACTGGACGGCAAGACTACGATCTCCGGACGTATCAACCTTGTGTAGAACTTCAGCAACTCGGTCTTGTCGACGGGCGGATCCGACAACCCGCATTCCTTCAGCCAATAGCCGTGTTGCAATCGCTGCCCCGATTCCATTGCTGGCACCGGTAATGAACGCCGTTTTTCCTTTCCATTGATTCATTCCATGTCCTCCTTGCGGCACGCTCATTCGTCAATCCTCTCTTCGTAAATGCATTACTGCCATATCACGTATGTAGAAAACACGTCCGGCAGAACCCTGACTCGCTATGATTTTACCAGCCTCAACGCAATTCCCCATCAAAGTTGAAAGAAAAGTAATTTGTCGAATGAAACCCGTAGAATATGGTTCCGCTGAGCCGGCCTCACTCACTTAGTGCTTCCACAATCCATTGCACCAACGATATCTTGCCTGAGAGAAATGAAACACATGACAGAAGAAGTCACCGCTGCTGCCCCTACAACAAAGACTGAAACCATTTTTGTGACAGGAGCCACAGGATACGTCGGTGGAAGACTTGTCCCACTCCTGCTCGAGGCTGGTTACCGAGTGAGGTGCCTTGTACGTGAACCACGAAAACTTGATGCACGACCATGGCGGCAACATGCTGAACTTGAGGTCGTCAATGCTGATCTTGCCGACCAGGAAGCTGTCACAGAAGCCATGCGAGGCTGCAAGGCTGCCTACTACCTCGTGCACTCAATGGTTGCAACAGGTGGCACATATGCTGATCGGGATCGAGATCTGGCCCGCATGTTTGCAAATGCAGCACGTTCAGCAGACCTGCCACGCATCATGTACCTTGGCGGCCTCGGTGAAATGGGCCCAGACCTCAGTCAACACCTCCGTTCACGACGTCAGGTCGAAGAAGAACTTGCTTCATCTGGAATACCAGTCACAACATTTCGAGCTGCCATGATCATTGGATCAGGTTCGGCATCTTTTGAAATCTTGCGATACCTTGTTGAACGCCTCCCAATCATGATCACACCAAAGTGGGTGACCACGGAATGCCAACCCGTTGCTATCTCTGACGTTCTTTACTGGCTTGTAAGCTGTCTTGAAGTACCTGAGACAACTGGCAAAACACTCGAAATTGGTGGCAATGATGTCATGGCATACCAGGAACTGATGAGGGTCATGGCAGAGGAACTCGGACTTCGACGACGAATTATTATTCCGGTACCGGTGCTTACTCCGCGGCTCAGTTCGCTCTGGATTAATCTTGTGACACCAGTCTCCTATCGAATCGCTCGCCCGCTCGCAGAGGGACTCAAAAATCGCGTAGTCGTCACGAATAACACGACACAACAACTCATGCCGCACACACCACTCGGGGCACGTGAAGCAATACGGCGTGCCCTTGCGAAGATTGAACGCCAGGACGTTGAAACACGGTGGAGTGTTGCTGGGCCGATTCCAGGTGATCCTTCTTGGGCTGGCGGAACGGTCTTCACGGACGAGAGAGTCGTTGATGTCGAAGCTGATTCAGCCAGCCTCTATGCTGCAGTTTGCCGAATTGGTGGCGGCAACGGCTGGTATGCCGGGGATATCCTCTGGCGCATCCGAGGGTGGATGGACACACTTGTAGGAGGCCCAGGACTTCGGCGGGGACGACGACTTCCAGAGACTGTAGAATTTGGTGAGACACTCGATTTCTGGCGGGTGGTCGGCATCGACAGAGATCGCTCGCTCTCTCTTCGCGCGGAAATGAAACTTCCAGGGGAAGCTCAGCTTGATTTTCAGATCGAGCCTGTCGAACCAGATCGTCAACCACCAATAACACGACTCGTCATGACAGCACGGTTTCGCCCACGTGGACTTGCAGGACTACTTTATTGGTATGCAGTTGTGCCGCTTCATGAATTTGTTTTCGGAGGCATGCTCCGTGGAATCAGTAAAACAGCTGAGGCAATGCACCGTTCGAATACGCCTCGCCAGAACGAGACAACTACCGATGATGAAGTTCCGGGCTACGGACGGGCACGACTCTGGCTGGGTATCACTGGTGTAGGAACTATTGTCACTCTCTCTTCGGCCGCCCTTTTCCTCAAACTCCCCGAACGCCTGCTACCGCCAGCCACCGCACCACTCAATGTTCAGGTCAATAGCCTGGTGTTTTTTATTGTGTTATACGCACTGATTCAGCTACCCCTTGATTTCCTCGGTGGGTATTTTCTGCCTCAACGATATCGCCGACAGCATCCTCCTTTCCATCACTTTCTGGCTTCCCTTTTGCGGGGCGTTGGTGTTCACTCAATATCGCTACTCCTGATTGCACTTTCACTCCTTAGTGCTGCACGAGTTGCTGGTGTCGTTGGTGTTGTGACTGCCGGCACACTCCTCGTCATCGTTCTGCTACGTGGCTCAATTACTCTTGCAAGCGCAATTGCCCGGCTCGAATTAACGCCCAGCACGCCAGAACTTCAAGATGATCTGACTGCGTCTACTGTTCCTGCATACATGAGTGAATCTGACGATGAAGGATTTACAGGGAGTATCGTCGGGTTATTTCGACCACGCATTCAATTACTCCCCATGCGATGGCGAGACATACTCGACACCGATGCATTTCACATTGCAGTTCAACGCAGACAGATGGCAATCACAACAGGAAGCTGGTGGCGAGGCCGACTTCTCGCAGTCATATTTACTGTTGCTGGAATATTCTTATCCGCCACCATTGTTGGAGGAAATCAACTCGGCTCAGCGCAGGGCATTATAAACTTCCGCCTCATCTTTACCCTCTGGTCATTCCTTGGCCTCCTCACGTTACCGACACCGAGTCGACGTGGTGTTGCCGAGGTCGATCATGCTCTTCTCGAAGCAGGCTGCGACCGAAACATTTTGGAACGTACGATCACAGACCTCGATAACCTTCAAGACAGGGAACGAGAACGCCCCCCGCTCATCGAAACGATCTTTCATCCAGTACCGAGTGTTCAGGCACGGCTTCATGGGCCCTATGCCACTGGTATGAAAGGCACTTGGAATGCGGCCAGAACCACTATCGCAGTCAGCCCAGCAGGACTCGGACTCTTAGGACGAGCTGTCCATTGCAACTGTGGCCGACCCGCACTCTGGGTGTTTCTCCC
>JAQWMC010000098.1 GCA_029246985.1 Pirellulales bacterium | reverse complement strand
GTCCCGACTAACTAAAACATCAAATGGTGTCGCCCTGAGCGGAGTACATGCAAATTCAAGACCAGGCGTCATTGCTGTTGGCAGGTCTTTCAGACTATGGACCGCCAGATCTATTCGTTCTTCGAGGAGTGCTTTTTCAAGCTCACGAACAAAGACACCGTCATTCCCAATCTGTGCAATTGGAACAGTCTGCTGCTGATCCCCACGAGTCGAGATGATCACTTCTTGTACTTCAAAGCCAAAACTCCGCAGTTGATCTATGACATGGCCTGTCTGAGTTCGAGCGAGCTGGCTTCCACGAGTTCCAACCCGCACCATCTCACCAGCACGTTTTTCCACGTTTTTTTCATTCCCTCTGATATATGGTTTGTCTCAAAAAATTTTTGCTTCGCAAACTCTAATGATTGCCTTCAGACTCCATAGCCTCGTCTGTTCTGGCAAGAACAGCAGCGTAAACAACTCTGGCATTAATCTCCAGCAGACAGCGTGTTATAGCTGACAGTGTAGCTCCAGTGGTTGCGACATCATCTACCACGAGCACTCGCTTACCTGTGAGTTGACTACCCACACCCGAAAATTTAGCGAAGGCATTTGCAGGTCGCATTTTGGCTGACAATGACTTCTGAGGCCTCGTAAATATCCGTTGTTTTATATCACAGCGATACGGAACTCCGAGACGTGACGCAATTTTTCTTGCCATAGTATTTGCAGCATTTGTCCCTCTTTCCCATCGCTTATGCCAATGCATGGGAACTGGAACAACAGCATCTAACTTCAAATCACGTATGGCCGGATGCCGTTCAATAAGAAGATCCGAAAGAGCTTCCACAAGGCCTTCGCCTGCAGGCCTCTTACCCGCCAAGACACTCTCACGTAGGAGGTCTTGATAACTGCCAAGCACAAAGATCTGCTGCCACAAAATCTTTTCCTCACCCAGTTGCTGAGCGATTTTTTGACACAAAGGGCATGAAGTGTCGCTGGGCCTCGGAAGACCACAACAGTCACAGCGTGGACTCAAGTCAGTTACTTCAAACCGACATGTTTCGCACAAAGGAATATCGTTTCCAGCCTGTCGACTTTCTTGCGACTGGTCTTTGAAGATGTCTTGTCCACACGCCACACAACTTGCTGGAAAAAAAATGGTGCTCAATTCGATCAGCTGCTGCCTTGCCCAGCCTTTGCAACCGACCCAACTAATCGGCAATCGTCTGTAATTTCTCACCATTTCATTTGTTCCCGATTTAGGACAGACAAAAGAATTGACGCTGACAGACAGCCTACCTATCTTTCCGGAATTCGGCATCTATTCCCTTGGCAGCTTCATTTCATGCTGATTGATCGCTACCTCATTCGTGCCCAGCTACAATCATTTTGTATTGTCTTTATAAGCCTTGCTGGACTGACGTTCGTCATCGATGCATTCACGAACCTCGAAGAGTTCATGCTTCATGCGGAAAAAACAGGTGGGCTTCTACGGGTTCTTGGCATGTACTACGGCTATCGACTCATCTCATTTTTCGATGCCACGAGCCCCATTATCTCGTTAGCCAGCGGAATGTTTGCTTTATCGTGGCTTGAACGACATAACGAACTCACCGCCCTACTAGCAGCCGGAATTACTCGATGGAGAATCGCAAAACCTGCGATTCTTTTCACGATCTTTGTGAGCCTTCTTGCCATTGGCAACCGAGAGTTTGTACTCCCTTCGATACGGTTTGTAATCGCACGTAATGCACAAGATCTCGATGGGCAGAGTCAAAAAAACTTTGAGGCCCGATATGACCATGAAACTGAAATACTATTCCGTGGACAATCATATCAAGAGGCTTTGCAGCGTCTTGAGTCACCAAGTCTACTCATGCCTCCCTTGCTGGCTGAACTCGGCCCACAGATTGATGCAGCCAATGCTATCTGGGAACCAGCAGCAACAGAACACCCCGCAGGGTATCTGCTTCGTGGGGTTTCCCGACCACCAGACATTGATTCGCTACCCGCTCTCAAACTAAGAGATTCAACTGTGGTTTATACAGTTGAAGACTCTCCATGGCTAAAACCCAATGAATGTTTTGTGACAAGTGGTGTGAGTTTTGAGCAAATGATCGGCTCAAGTAATTGGAGCCTTTATTCATCGACCAAGAATCTGATCAATGCAATTTCAAATCCTAGCCTAGGCGTTGGTGCAGAGGTTCCCCTACGTGTCCATTCTCGGTTCGTTGCCCCGTTTCTCGACATTTCCCTCGTCTTGCTCGGTATACCGCTGGTGCTCGGACCGAGTCGACGGGGTGTCTTTGTAGCAGTTGGACTCTGTGTTTTAACGACTGTAGCGTTTTTCCTGACAATACTTGGATTCCACGCCCTAGCCACGAGTTACATTCTTGGACCGTCTTTCGCTGCCTGGGCTCCGCTTATGGTGATGGCTCCGCTTGCAGCGTGGCGAGCGCAACCCATGTGGGAATAAAAGTATGGCAGGAAATTTTGAGCTCTGTCTCGCAACAAGTGGCACATCTTTCCCGATCCTCTTTTTTTAGCCAAGCCTTTTTTCTCGACCCGAACCACCCTCTCTGCCGATAGTATCAGAAGAGGCGCGGGTCGCACCTCTCCACCAGCATCAAGGGAAACGTAATGCTGGAACCCAATTTGGCAAAGGAGTGCCCTCACAATGTGGATTAACACCACACGTTTTGGACGTATCGATGTTGATTCAGTCGATCTGCTGAACTTCCAAAGCGGTCTGCCCGGTCTCGAGCAATGCCGAGAATGGGCTCTACTTGCTGACGCTGAGAACGACGCTCTCGGCTGGCTTCAAAGCACAACCCGAGACGACGTCGCAATCGCGGTTGTCAGCCCGAGACGATTTGTACCTCAGTACCAAGTCCGGATACCAAGAAGTGAGCTTACGCCACTCCGGCTGCACGACATTCGGCAGGCGCAGCTTGTGGTAGTTGTCAGTAAAAACAACAAAGGACTTACACTTAATTTGAAAGCTCCAATCGTTATAAACCTTGAAGACCGTACAGGCCGTCAAGTTGTTGCGAGTGGAGACTTATCTTTGCATCAACAACTAGATCACACCCTAGCCACGCTTAAAAAGAGTGCATAATTCGATGTTAGCTGGAAGCTTGGAACACCAGCTTAAAAATACATCAGGAAGGAACCAACGATGCTCGTACTCTCTAGACAACGTGATGAAAGTATAATGATCGGCGACAATATTGTTGTCACGATCGTAGATATTCGTGGAGACAAAGTACGGCTAGGCATCAATGCACCTTCGGAAATTCCTGTGCACCGCCAGGAAGTCTATGAAGCCATTCAGCGTGAGAATATTCGAGCTGCCAGTCTTGAACCCGAAGAAACACGAGACATCGGCGGGCTCACGTCGAAGTGATCGCTCACTACAATCTCATCCGGCCGTCTGCCTCCACGAAGCCTAACGGCAGAGTTTCCGGATAATACACGCCTAAACTCACACCGACGCAGTGAATGCCTACCGTCGAGCCTACAGACACCATGTACCGTCATGCCAATTTGTATCTGACAAAACGGCTACGGGTTCAAGAAATACTGAGGCTCATTGCCCGGCCGCCATTTAATATTACAGCCGATACTCGGACGCTGCGGCTGGGGAAGTGGCCGAGATTCAAGCAAGGCATCGATAGCCTTTCGAAGATCCTCACCCGTCACGGGCACTCCGCTGTCAGGACGACTTTCGTCAAGCTGGCCTCGGTACACTAATTTGTGGTTCCCATCGAAAAGATAGAAGTCCGGTGTACAGGCTGCCCCATAGATTTTTGCGACTTCTTGTGTTTCATCAAACAAATAGGGAAACGGATAGCCCCGCTGCTCACTTTCATGAACCATTTGCTCCGGAGAGTCGGCGGGGTGTGCTGCGACATCATTCGAATTTATAGCCACCATCCCGACACCCTTCGGCATGTACTCATGGCCGATCGCAGCCAACTCATTTGCCACATGTTTTACAAACGGACAATGGTTGCAAATAAACATCAAGACCGTCCCACGCTCCCCGGCAACGTCTGCAAAAGAAAGTGTTCGTCCGTCTATATTTGTCAGTGAAAAATCCTCTGCCTCTGTCCCAAGAGGAAGCATCGTGCTCGGAGTACGAACCATGTTCTTTTCCTTTAAAACGTGTCTCAAAAAACAACAAACAATTTACTGTGAACTATTTGCCCGAAACAGCTGGCAGGCATTTGCCGTGGTTGCGGCAGCAAGAGACTCAATTGTCTCTCCGCGAATATTTGCTAAACATCGAGCTGTATGCACCACGTGCGACGGCTCATTTCGTCTTCCGCGTAACGGTTCAGGAGACAAAAACGGGCTGTCTGTTTCAACAAGCAAACGATCAAGCGGGACTGTTTTGGCTACTTCCCGCAGCGACTCAGCTGACCGAAACGTCACCATTCCTGCAAAACCTATGTAGAACCCAAGCTCAAGGGCTTCAGCTGCTTCCTCGGCAGTCCCCGAGAAGGCATGCAATACACCAGTCATTGGCTTTTGTTGAGTTGCTTTTGCAAGCGTATCGATGACATCGCGAATGCTATCGCGAGTATGAATGACGAGTGGTAGTTCCGCTGCTTGCGATAAACCAATATGACGATCGAAAAAAAATTGCTGGTTTTCTTTGGAGGCGACTGTGCGAAACCAATCTAAGCCTGTTTCACCAATTGCAGAAACTTTCCCTGAGTCCACAAGATTCTTGATACGGCCCCACTCTTTCTCATCAACATCATCAACATCATTTGGATGAATGCCTACGGCACAAAAAACACCTTCTTCCTTGTCACTTAATTGAACCGCTGCTTCGCTATCCGCCGCGCGTGTGCCAATAACAGTCATGCGTGAAACGCCTGCCGCACGAGCACGCTGAAGAACGTCTTTTGTATCTCCGCCATAACGCATTGGGTCGAGGTGGCAATGGCTGTCAAAATATTCTATAGGTGCCACAGAGAAAGCCTTTTATCATTATGAATAGGAACCAGCAGGAGCAACAAGAAATGATTCGACTACCAGACTACGGAGCAGTTGTCGCTACGTTATTCTTCAGCCTTTTTTCTTGCTGACGAAGCATGTCGAGATGCCCATCGACTGCCGAAATTGCCTCTCGAACAAGCTCAGCAGTCTTATCAGCAGCACTCCCTCTTTGACCAACAATCCCGTCTGCCTGATCGCGCAGACTTTGGAGCGATTTTTCTCGCTTCTCAAGATCAGCGATTAGTGTCGGAAGTAAGAAAGCGAGATCAACATCATGCCAACCTGTGAATGCCAGGGGGAAAAAGCTTTGAGGAAGTTCGAATTGTTCCGCCACAAGAATTGTTTCGGCTCGATCAACAAAATTCTGATGGTCTGAAACCACATCCACTAATGTGAGTTTAAGTGATTCATCACCTCGGTATGTCCAAACATTTGAATCAGAGAGATACATTAAGGGAGACTGGCGAAAAAGTCGTACGAGGCGACTAAGAACCACTTCCTCATTTTGTTTTGAATTCATAGTGCTGGAATCCCTAAAACCATCTGTTTTAATCTGACACCAAACTGAACATTCTTACGAGGCAATAACGCCTGCCAAATGGGCAGCTGCATAAAGGCCGGACCAAAAAACGCCGAAAACCACAACAGGCAGAACGAGGCCAGTAATCATTGCCCCCGAAATTGAAACAAACGGAAACGGGTCCGACACACGGTCTTCCGGAACCGGGTCAAAGGTCATCACCTTAAGTACTCGCAGGTAATAGAAGAGGCTTATCACCGTATTAAATCCACCAATAATCAACAGACTTAACATCAGAGGACTTTCCGCACCTACTGTGATTGCATCAACAAGCGAAGAGAACACGAGGAACTTTGCAACGAATCCAGCTAGAGGCGGAAGGCCAATAAGGCTCACAAGGACCACTGCCATGGCGACCACAATCCCAGGGCTTCCATGTATCAATCCGGCATACGATGAAATCTCTTCGCTTTTCAAGTGATTCCGAAGGAGAGCAACGATGCCAAATGCACCAAGGTTCATAAAAAGATAGGTGGCGAGATAAAACGCAACAGCTGACACTGCATCGCGTGCTCCCTCCACAGAAATTCCCACCATAGCAACCGCAGCAGCAACAGCCATCATGATATAGCCTGCGTGAGCAATGGTTGAATATGCCAGAAGCCGCTTCATGTTTGTCTGCCCGTACGCCGCTAAATTACCAAATGTGCAAGTAACGGCAGCAAAGAGACCAATCACATAAACAACAAAATGCCTCGCATCAACGCTTGCAACAGCGTTCGCGGACATGCCCACAGCAGCATCACCCACCGGGGCAGAAAAGGCGAAAGCCACCCGCACTAACAGTGCTACGGCAGCAGCTTTACTCGCCACAGACAGAAACGCACCGACCTCGGCTGCTGCACCTTCAAAAACATCTGGGCACCAAAAATGAAACGGGACCGCAGAGAGCTTAAACGCCAAACCAACGGAGAGCATAAGCCCTCCCAAACAAAGGACCATCGTACTTCCACTTGTCCCACCAGCTGCCAGTACACGAGAAATCTCAAAGGACACATCTGGCAAAACAAGTGTCCCCAACACTCCAGAAATCAGACTAATTCCGTAGAGCATAACCCCAGCTGTCCCTGCACCATACACGGCGTACTTGAGGGCGGCTTCAGAACTTGCCGGCCTTCCTTTGAGCATGCCGGCGAGCACGTATGACGGGACACTCGCCATTTCAACTGCCATGAAGACCATTAACAGATTATTGGCCGACACCATGAGGCACATTCCGAGAGAACTTCCAAGAACAAGCGAATAGAAGTCAGCTCCATCCTCGCGGTCAGGAATTCCCGATACCTTTGTAAGCACGACATAGAGGACCAAAAAACCCGCCAGCACGAGACGAAGAAATGCGGTAAATGAATCAAATACAAGCAGCCCACCAAATAATTCGTTCCTTACTTCAGTTGCTGAAAGCAGAGAGTCACCCATCTGGCTACCAATGCTGAGGAAGTCGACATACGCATACCAGGCCGCGAAACACACACCACCCAAAGCAATTCCACCAGAATCAAGATACCTTAACAGAGGAAGCATTCTGCACAGTAACAGCAAAACAATTGTTGCTACCAAACAAAGTTCGGGTCGGAAAAGGGGCAAAGAGACACGAACAGTGTCAATAAAAAGTTCATTCAGTAGTGTGCCAACATTCAACTCAGGAGTCACCAAAAGTTCCTTTCCTTCAACACAGTTCCCAGATGTATGTATTAGTCCTGAGCCCAACGCGAGGCAATCTCTCCACTCTTGCTTTCCGCACGAGTGACAACACTATCGCCATTTGACGCCCCGTGTTCATTCTCAGCGACAATCATTTTTCGTGCTCCGTCATGTACATCTCGTGTCCACTCAGCAAGAGTTTCCACCTGCTTGTTTACGGAAGGGGTCACATACTGGAAAAGCGTCTGAGGCGCGACGCCGAAAAGAATTGCCAAGAAAACGAGTGGTGTCGCAATCGATAATTCACGCGGAGTGATCGGCTTTAGCGCGTCTTCATGCGGACCCCGATACTCGGCCCCAAGATAGACTCTTTGTATTGCCCACAAAATATATGCCGCCGTAAGAATGACCGTGAAAGCTGAAATGACTGCAAGCGGCCTACTGTAATTCCAACTCGAAAGAGTTACTAAAACTTCTCCGATAAAACCACAGAGTCCGGGCAGGCCCAAGCCAGCGAAGAAGACAACTATTGCCAAC
>JAQWMC010000093.1 GCA_029246985.1 Pirellulales bacterium | reverse complement strand
CCGCGAGTGAAAAACATGGTGGAAACCCTCCCGATCATTTCTTGCGAGGTACCTTTTGTATCAAAACAACAGACATATGTACTCGTGCGTAGGAATATTACGAAATCAATGCCTCTGCAAAAGGGGAATCGCCTCTATTTATCGTCAAAGGGAGGGGAGGTTCTTTCGATGAAAGAAGGCCTTTTGGTCCGTACTTTGCCACATAGGCAAGGGAGAAAGGCCGCGATCATGCCTGGATTTGTATATGAATGTCTGTAACTCAGTCTGTAACTCAGTCTGTAACTCAGGGTGGGTTCCCCGATTGGATAGCGGGGGTGTTGCAGGTGGCAGTTTCCAGTGGGTTCCTTTGGCGGCATACGAAAGTGAACACGACGCACCGGGGTAGCTGATGTCTTATGCCACGTGGTCAATTGCTGGTCGTTCTCAACGGCTACCCGTTTTTGGCAGGGTAAAGAGGGGAACTGAACCTGAGGGGTACGATGTATGACAAGTGTCATTTCGAGCAATGTATAGTGAGGAAAGAAACTTTTTACTTTTGGCTCATGGGCCTGAATGAGCCTGAAGGTTGTACAAAGGAAAATATATGAGAATTATGATTGTATCTGGCAGCCACCGTCAGGAGAGCCAGTCTTCGCGCGTGGCTGACTATATTGCTGAGGATCTTACTCGAATTGACCCAACGCTTGTTCTCGATACGTTTAGCTTGTCAGGTAACCCTCTGCCACTTTGGGATGAAAGTGCCTGGCAGAAAGCTAGTTCTCTGGCGTCCTTGTGGCAACCGATTCGTGATCGTATGCGAGAGGCACATGCTTTTGTTTTCGTGACACCTGAATGGGCCGGCATGGTTCCACCGGGTCTAAAAAATCTCTTGCTATTTGCGACTCCGCAGGAAGTCGGGCATAAGCCAGCGATCGTTGTTGGTGTGTCATCTTCTCGAGGTGGTAGTTATCCGGTGAGCGAATTAAGAACAAGTGGGTACAAAAACAATCGACTTCTGATTATCCCCGAACATGTCCTCGTTCAAGATGTTGCTGATATGTTGGATGGTGAAAGCCCAGGGAATAAACGGGATGCATGGATTCGCAAGCGGATCTCGTTTGCAAACCGACTCTTGCTCGAATACGGGAAGGCCGTTGGGTCAATTCGAGCAAGTGGCCTTACCGATGACGCGGATTTTCCGTACGGCATGTAATTCCTGTTGATTTTTCATACAGTTATCTCTCAGCACGAGTTGTCTTTCTTGAGTAGTTTGTAAGAGAATTGTTTATGTCGTCGGAAGGAACAGAGTCTTCAGTCCCTCGTGGAAATATTGCTGGATTTTTCGAATACGCCCGTGACGATATTCGCTCTGGCTTTCTTGTTTTCCTGATTGCTCTTCCGCTGTGTCTCGGCATTTCACTTGCCTGTGGATATCCACCAATCGCAGGTGTTTTTACGGCTATAGTCGGTGGATTTGTAACACCCCTGCTGACGAATAGCGAACTCACCATAAAAGGGCCTGCTGCTGGATTGATTGTAGTCATCGCTGGTTGTGTCTCTGAATTCAGCGGTGATGGCATGAGTGGTGGCTGGGCACCAATGGACCAGCAGGCGTATCGCGCTGCCTTAGCAATTGGTTTTGCCGCAGCTATCTTGCAAATGGTATTTGCGTCGTTTCGGGCGGGCATCCTGGGGGAATTCTTTCCGATTTCTGTGGTTCATGGGATGCTCGCTGGGATAGGCATTATTATCTGTATTAAACAGCTTCCGATTGCGCTCGGCGTAGCAGCGTCAGGCGAGCCGTTAGAGATTCTCACAGATATTCCGCATCTCCTTGCAGAAGCCAATCCTGCGATTGCTATGATTGGTATTGCGAGTCTCGTCATCATGTTCGCGTGGCCTGCCTGTGTGCAGCCATGGCCATTTTTACGCAGAGTCCCGGCTCCGATCGTGGTTCTTCTGGTGGCGATGCCAGCGGGGTATGGCTTTGATCTGTTGCACGAACATTCGTATTATCTCCAGGGACACGAATACCAGCTAGGCGAACAGTTCCTTGTCAGTATGCCAAAACAAATCTTTGGCATGTTTCACGATATCACGTTGCCAAACTTCGCCGTCCTCGCTGACCCAAGAGCGTGGAAGTGGGCAATCATCTTTTTCTGCATCGGAAGCCTCGAGTCTGTGCTGAGTGCCAAGGCGATAGATGCTGTCGATCCATGGAAAAGACGCAGCAATATGGATAGAGACCTTTTTGCAGTGGGAGCGGGCAACCTTATCGCTTCACTGTTGGGTGGTCTGCCGATGATTTCAGAAATTGTTCGGTCGAAGGCAAATATTGATAACGGTGGAAAGACGCGGTTTGCCAACTTCTGGCACGCAATTTTCCTTTTGCTATGTGTGGCAATCATTCCAACGTTTCTTCACCTCATTCCACTTGCTGCGCTTGCCGCCATGCTTGTGTACACGGGCTTTCGCCTGACTCATCCCACTGAGTTCATTCATATTTATCGGATTGGACGTGAACAGCTCGCGATTTTCATTACAACGATGGTCATGGTCGTTGTCACCGACTTGCTTGTTGGTGTCTTAATTGGGGTGATTCTCAAAGTATCGCTTCACTTAGCCAATGGAGTCCCGCTTCGGTCTCTCTTTAAGCCCTACCTCGAAGTTGAAGACGTCTCAGAGGATACAAGTCTCATTCGTGCTCGAGATTCTGCTGTATTTAGTAACTGGATTCCATTCCGGCGACAAATCGAACAAGTGGGACTTGTGCAGAAACGGAACCTTGTCATTGATCTTTCTGGAGTACAGCTTGTCGACGATAGCGTGCTGGAAAAACTTGAGGAGATGAGAGAAGCGTTCGAGCTGGAAGGTCTCGGGTTTTCCGTCCGTGGGCTCGATTCTCTCATTCCGATGTCAGATAACGTATTGGCTACTCGCAAGCGAACATTGGGTCAGATGAAGCGGCTGACGATCATGGCGCCGTCAGCAGTTGCTGAGCATCTTATTGAGGAGTTTTTCGAACGTGGGGTAACAGGGTACACGATTACCGAGTGTAAGGGAGGAGGGCGCCAGTTTGCTGATGGTCCGCTTCTTCAGCGCGCACGTTCCGTTCGGTTAGAAGTTTTAGTCCCCACAACCAGAGCCGCCGCCCTTATAGAATTTCTACGCTCAGAGATTTTGCCAGAGTTTATGGCCACCATCTGTCTTGAGACAGTCGAAGTGCTTCACTCGACAGATTTTGAGTAATCGCGGGTGTCTTTAGGAATCTTCAGTATGCGTACTTCAGATCATGCAGAGAGCTCTGGTGATGTCGCAAGTCGAAGTGCCACCTTGCAGCCTGTGAGAAACTGTTCAATATCCA
Organism: Pirellulales bacterium; assembly: GCA_029246985.1. Classification (GTDB taxonomy): domain Bacteria; phylum Planctomycetota; class Planctomycetia; order Pirellulales; family UBA1268; genus UBA1268. The sequence goes on along the minus strand of JAQWMC010000093.1, from coordinate 2,573 downwards.
GTCTTTCACTTAATGAATGCCCGGCGACCTGACCGGCTCCAAGTGTTGCTACTGGAATACCGCGAGCGTTGAGCCAATTCGCATCGAGTGCGCCTTGTGTTGTAAGGAGTTCAGGTTTCATGCCTAATGATCGTATGGCAGACTCAGCAGCTTTTACGGAGGCCGCATTTTTAGGGATAGAAAAAGGCTCGTATTCGATATCGGTCTGGAATGTAACTGATCCTCGTTGGCCACGACAGTTTTTTGTTGAGCGAACTGCTCGTTGGCATGCTCGCTCGACTTCACGAGCAATACGGTCGAGGAGTCGGCGATCGAAGCTACGGCATTCTCCTTCAATATCAACGCGGTCAGTCACCACATTTGTTGCGTCACCCCCGTGGATAGTGGCAAGGTTGCACGTACCTACTTTACCTCCGCGGAGAAATTCGCCGTGCCAGCCTCCACTTACAATGTCCTGGATGGCAAGGCCGGCAAGCGCGAGTGCGCTGACTCCACGGTCGGCAGCTCCGCCTGCATGACTTGCAATACCATGAAATTGGATCGATAGAGTTCTGCCGCCGATTGCGGCATGAGTGATTCTTTCAGGGCCTCGGCCGTCCCAGTTCCATGCAAGCTTGGGGCTACCTAGCTTGCTCACATTTACGAAACGACTGCCGAACAAACCAAGTTCTTCTTGGATTGTGAATAGAAGGGTAAGTGGGGGATGAGGAAGCTTTTTTCGTTGAATTTCAAGAACAGCATTGAGTATCGCGGCAACACCCGATCGATTGTCCGCACCAAGAGCCGTTTTCGGATTTCCCGAAACAAGAGAATCACCCCGCTGTATCGGCCTGCAGCCAACGCATAATGGTACTGTATCGAGGTGCGCCATGAGCATTCTTCGGGGTGCCCGTATTGTTCCAGGAAGCTTCACAATGAGATTGCCTGTGCTGCCTCCAGCTGGCGATTTTTTGTGCGCATTGTCGGTGGTGATTGCTGATGCTGGAATGCCAGCTGCGATCAACCGTCTACGCACCTGTTTCGTGATCTGTTCTTCGTGGCAGCTTGGTCCCGGCACCTTCATCAGAGCCACGACAAGGTCAATGGCTCGATTTGCATCGACTGTCGATGGTTCGGTCGTTCCGGATTTTCGCTTGCGTACCTGTTTTCTCATTGCTTGTTTATCCTGAGTCTCTGGGATATGGCACCCGACGTGCTTGTTGTATTGCAAGAAGGTTTTCTCTGGATTCCCATGGGGTCATCGTCGGCATTTGATCACAATGATCGAATTATGATCTAGTTAAGGCTCCTACGCTATTGAAAGTTTGTGTAACGACGCAGGAGCGTCGCTTTGGCTTGGTTGTGTTACGAGGTATCTGGGTAAAGGGGCGAGTGTGACTGGTAGAGGAAATGAACAAGTGGGTGAAAGTGTTGAAAAGTACTCCCCGCCACCAAAGACATTCTGGAAAACGGTTGCTGCTCTTGGGCCAGGTATTATCCTGGCAAGCTCAATTGTTGGAAGTGGTGAACTTATTGCGACAACTGTTGTTGGGGCAAAAGTTGGCTTCAGTCTTTTATGGCTCATCATTCTTGGTTGTGCCGTAAAGGTTGCAGTGCAAATTGAGATTGGCCGTAATGCAATTACCTGGGGGCGGACACCGCTGGCCTCGTTTGACCGAGTTCCGGGTCCACGGGTAGCTGGGCGAGGATGGATCTATTGGTGTTGGGCAGTGATGATGGTCCTTATCGTAGTTCAGCAAGGGGGTATTCTTGCAGGGGTAGGACAATCACTTGCGGCCGCCTTGCCGCTTACGACCTCGGGTCGTGTCGCTGGCGAGTTGTATGAAGAGCTCGCCAAAGCAGAAATTGATACAGCACTTGCAGCACGTGAGGGGGGTGTGGATGTGCTGGCCATGGAAAGAAAGCTCACGGTGTTACGCCGTCAATCAAAAGAACTAAAGGCTCCGTATGATGCCTCTATCTATGCTGTTCTCATGGCGATGCTGACGGGAGTTCTTCTTGCAGGCGGTCGGTACGGACTCATTGAGAGACTGTCACTTGTTCTTGTTCTTGCCTTTACGCTTTTTACTTTTCTTGCTGTTGTCATGCTTCAGGCTGATCCTAATTGGGCCGTTTCGAGTGAAGAGTGGATAACCGGTCTGACTCCATCATTAGAGGGAGCGAGTGGTGGTTTTTCGGTCGCGCTTGCGGCTCTTGGCATCATTGGTGTTGGGGCTGCTGAGTTGATGGTCTACCCATACTGGTGTCTAGAGAAGGGGTATGGCAAATCAGTCGGTGCACATTCCTCTTCCGAGGGCTGGGCAGCGAATGCCAAAGGGTGGATGCGAGTCATGCAGCTCGATGCATGGCTTTCAATGATTGTGTATACGTCGGTTACAGTTTTCTTCTATGTGTTGGGTGCAGCAACTCTGGGGCGTCTTGGTCTCGTGCCTTCAGGAAATGAAATGGTACGTACGCTTGGTCAAATGTATGTGCCAATCTTTGGTGTCTGGATTCAGCAGGTATTTTTGCTTGGTGCTTTTGCAGTTTTGTATTCCACTTTTTTTGTTGCTGCAGCAGGCAACTCCCGAATG
>JAQWMC010000060.1 GCA_029246985.1 Pirellulales bacterium | reverse complement strand
CTCCCTAGGTCGAATGAGCCCGGATTTACATTGACCCCAATCTGTGTCGCCACAAATCCACCAACCAGTGCGCCAACAACACCGAGAACCGTCGTCACAACAAGGCCGTAGACGCCACTACCTGGAACGAAAAATCTCGCGAGCAAACCTGATACTAGGCCAAATAAAATCCACGATACAATATCCATTACTGCTCTCTCCTAATTGTAGAACCGGTCACACGTCAACGGAACGGCAGTCCATCTATTGAGATGACACACCACAGTTCCCCTTTTTCTCCAAGTGTACCCTGCCTTTTGTAGGCACTGAAAGAACCTTCCCGAGGGGCAGGGCACCCCGTCCTACGCCCGCCCACCGACGGAAATGGTGAAAAACGGCCGGTTATTCAGCCAGTCTGCCTTTTAGGGGGCCTTTGCTCACGCTGCTGCTAAAGGTTGCTTAGAAAAAATCGAGCAAATGACCTCTGACTTACGTAGAGCACTCAGGTTGGGATTGTGCCATCCCACGTCAGCCCCTGTTTTGCGAAAGCGGAACCAATGGTTAGTACTATCCAGAGTATCGAGACACGGTCGCGTCCAACGGACCAGATGCGATCTACGCCACCAACACGGCGGAAACTCTGGTTTGACACGCATGCAGACGACTTGACAGATCGTGATTACTGGTCGTGCCTGGCAACTCTATGGGTCACCGATTATCTCGCCCACGACCGTGGCTGGTGGCATGACCACCTCTGGTGTAACCGTCCACACAGATCAGCCGCAATGACACCAGCTGAGCGGGCTATCTATGAACAACTCAATGACCCAATTGTGCTCCATCGGGGATATGCGACATCAGCACATACTATTGGAATCTCGTGGACTGATGACCCGTCGGTAGCTGAGTTCTTCGCATACAACTTCCTGAGTCATCAGCCCGGGTACACTCCCGGCACGGCAGGTATTGTAAGCTGCGCTTTTGACCCAAAAGAGATTGCACTTTTCAAAAATGAAAATGGTGAACGAGAATTTATTGTCTCAGAGCCAGCAGCCCTTGCTCGATTAACTGATCAAATGACCGCATAACGATCCGAGACACGAGATATTGCATCGGCACCGGAGACTGCCATACTTGGGTCAGTTGCACTTCCGAGTCCCCACGCTCACGCCCTCCGGGAACTATCTTGGTCAATGAAGGTTTTGTCACCCAGGGTCCGCCGCCGCTTGTTCCGGGGAGGGCGACTGATTGTCTTCTGGTGCCTTGTAGGCACAACACTCATCTTTCTACTACTTGGCCCGGGACGATTGGTCTACACATTTTTGGCATGGTTTTGGTCCTAGAATCAAACCCCACACACACGCTGCTGGTTACCCTTCCTCGAGTGGGCCTTCCTCATCCGGTAGGAGCTCAAACGCGGACAGGCGAAGCGGCGTCGGGACACCTTCCGACGGCGACCGAAGATATTCCCAGCGGCTTTCATGTGAGTTATTGAATCCCACGAAAATGCCGACAACGGAGACACCCTCCGCAGCGGCTTGAGCGAGAAGACTCACCAACCCGTCGTCCGGATTCGTGTTTCGCTTGTTTGAAAATTCATTAAAACGCGGGCGAATATTCTGATGCCACAGCCCAGACTGCCGACAGTAATGCACTGCCTCCCGATGCGTCCGAAACAAGGGAAGAAATTGGAACGCTTCGCCCGTGACTCGGCGGTGTGAGCCAATTAATTGGGGCCGACCAGTTCGCACAAGATGCCACTCTGCTTCAGACATAGAATACTCCTTAAGACTCTTATATCGTAGACATCCGTTGAAGAACGGCTACAGCCATCTGAACATTCCCACACACCACACGGGAGCAACGAAGAAGTTTGATATCGTATGGAAACTCTTCAACTCATTCTTTTTACGGCCCTTTGGACAGGCATCTGGGTTCTTCCCCTGAGGCCTCTCCCACGTACACTTGAGATCGTGGCCGGCTTGCTTCCTTTTTGTGCTTTTGGCCTGCGTGTCTTTGCCGGGTTTTTCACGACTGTTCCTCACGGCGACCAGGTTGGAGATTGTGTGAGGCCCCTGACTGACTGGGTCAATGGGGCAGGGAACCCGTCATACCAATTGGTTCTTGATGGCACGGTGGCCGCAGGCCTTCTCTGGTTTGCGGAGGCATTTCATATTCCGCGCCGCAGCCGGCTTGCCACTGCTTGGGTTCTTCCTGCTATAGCTACTGCAAGCATTGCAACAGTTACCATCACAGGGTTACCTCTTCAAGAATATCTTGCGACCAAAGTGCCTACTCCTATTCTCGCTCTGGCCCTTGCTCTTTTGCTGAGTGCCATTCTGTGGTGGACACCGGGGCCTCACTCAACGGCAACGCGTCGGTCAGCTGCCATCGCACTGATTAGCATCATACCGATGGCTGTGATCATTCTCGTACTGGTGACGCCCCTTGTTATCCGCGTTTCACCAAACCAGCAGGCACAAGCGAGATCCCTTCTTACCCTTGGGGCAGGGTCAATCACTGCCTTGATTGGATATCACGTGAATCCGTTCAGAGCAAACCGTAGCCGCCTCCTTTTTGCTCTTGTGGTCGGTGTTTCAGTTGGAGCGGTTGGGGCACTCTATTTTTCAACCGTCACCCTCTAGCCCCTCACTTTCAGTGTTCTATTTATCCTCGGCTGACGGTTGTTCCACTTTGACCCATTCGATTTCGAGCTTGAATGCACCTGGCTTTTTATCACTCAACATAAAACCTATTCCACCAATTTGATCTGGAGACAGTGGGCCCTTGTCCTGAACTCGTCGCCCAAAAGAGGTTGGCGTGAAGTCGTTGAGAGGAACGACCACCTCAGTCCACTGTCCAGCCACCGTTGGAAGAGATGCACGGTATGAAAATGCCATTCTTCGTGTTTTCGGATACAGATTGCAAATATAGGTCCGCCCATCACCCTTGAGTCTTATACGAAACCCATCTTCAGGCGTCATCTCAATATTCATCCGCCCTGAGCGAATTGATGTAAAGCCACCATTATTTTTAAGTGACAACGTGCCGAAAAAGCTCATCCCGCTGTCATCAGATCGGCTCAATTTACCAACAGACCTGCCACCCATCACTCCATCATTCACAGCGCTCCATCCGTTTGACTGTTCTTTATTTCGAAAATCAATTAGTCCGGCCTGCTCGGAAGGAGCCACTACTTGGGCCGAACACAAAGCCAGAAGCGCTGTCAAAACAAGAGAACTATTCATAGTTACCGCTTTCAAAGGTTTAGGGTGAGAATATATTCATTTGCGTAATTGCCAGTTGCAGGCACGTCGCAATGGCAACCCAAATCAAATACGGAATCTGCACAATGGCAACCCACCTGTGATATCGCCAGATCATACCCATTCCCCACACAATTGTCGCCAGAACGACCACAATATCGAATGAAGCAAGGACAAGGCTCCGTAGCCCAAATAGAATCGGCGTGAATGCCAGATTTGCGACAAAGTTGACGGCAAAGGGCAGGGCAATGGCCTGAGGAATCTTCCCTCGCACTGCTTTCAGAAAAACATAGCTGAAGCTGAACAGGATAATTGGATAAAGCACTTGCCAAATGATGCTGATAGTCCCTGGCTCCGGCGTCCACGCTGGTTTCTGAAGACTCTCGTACCATTGCATCCAGGACATTACGACTACCCTTTAAAAAGATTTTCTTTTCCGCATATGCTGCATAGCAACTTCGAATTTATGCTGCAGCTTCTCGTTATCCAACCACCGAAGAGACCCAAACCTACCTCCAACCCAGTTTCATCGTGTGACCTACAGCTTTGTAACCCTGCACGATTGCCGTAAGCTTGCTTGTCGATGGGTATGACATCACCTCATATATTTTGAGAGTCATCATATGGGCATACCTACAATGTAAAAACAACTTCGTAATCGTGTGTTTACGCTATTGAGCTACTTGTTGTCATCCCGATTATTGGCGTCTTGGTCACACTTCTTCTCCAAGCAGTGCAAATCGAGAGTGCGGCCGTCCTTTTCCATCCTCCAGCGGGCGGAAGGCCTGCAATCGGCAGCACCAATAACAATGGTACCCGCGTACTGTGGCCAGAACCAAAGGAGATGGGGCTCACATAGGAATGAACACCGTTGCTATCACAAAAGACCGTACTGCCACACACTTTGATACCGAGGACAAAGAGAAAAAACGACTTGTCGTTGGTAACGCCGTTACATTACGCAAGTCCAGAGCGTTCTGGGATCACCATAACTGTCCAGCCGGCCATTGAACCAGTCGTCATCAATCTGACTACACCGTAATGTGACTCAATTTTTCAATTGGACACGCATTTCGGTTACAAGATACTGCCGGCGACCAGTTTTCACCGTACTGTTACTGTTGTTAGAGAATAGCGACAAGCTGAAAGCCCACCCGGGAATCGGCTCCACTCATTGCCTCTCGATGCTAGAACAGCGATAGTAACTTTTGAACCGGCTATTTGCAAAAATAACAACCGGCCCGGAGGTGACTTCTACATCCACATCTGACAGTCTCTACATCCCCAATAAAAACTCTTTAGACACTATTTTCAACGATGATTAACAGCACAGAACTCTTAGAACGACTTGATGGAGACATCGACTTTCTTCAGGACATGACGAATTGCCTTCGGGATGATGTCGCACGGTTTACCACCCAATTGAAGAAAGCTCTTGAGGAAAATGACACGCAAACTCTGCTCATAACCGCGCACACAATAAAGAGCACCGTCGGGAATTTCTGTGCCCACGATATTCACGAAGTAGCAGGAAATCTTGAGACTTCCGCACGAGAACATGACACCCAAAAAATCGACTTTCTAACCAATCGCCTCATTTCGATACTCCCACAGCTGTGCGATGACCTCGATGCACTTCTACGCACCCAGGACAAACCGCGCACATGAAGATCCTGATTGCCGAAGATGACCGTATCACTCGACTTCTCTTACAGAAGTTCCTAACCACCTGGGGCCATGAGATTCTTATGGCAAAAGACGGAGCCGAGGCGTGGGAAATGTTTCAGGAACACGAGCCGCCACTTGTCATCACAGACTGGAACATGCCCAGAATGAACGGCCTCGAGTTCATACAGATGATACGTCGCACTCCTGACTGCACCTGCTACGTGCTGATGCTCACGGCTCATTCAGACACCGAACACCTTATTCAAGGGATTGAAGCTGGGGCGGATGACTTTGTAGGAAAACCATTCCACCAAGGTGAACTCCGTGTGCGGGTTCGTGCTGGGGAACGAATCGTACAACTTGAGCAAAGACTTGTGAATCAGAATAGGCAGTTGAAGCTTTCAAATAAACGCATGGTGACTGACCTTCAATCTGCTGCTCGTGTCCAGCATTCACTTCTGCCTTCATCGACACACAATACGAGTACGACTTCGTTCGCATGGGACTATCAGCCATCAGATGAATTAGGCGGTGACATGCTCAATTACTTTCAGCTCGATGACAAACATGTCGGAATGTATATCGCCGACGTCAGCGGTCATGGTGTCGCTGCGTCGCTACTCTCCGTGCGGATTCATCAGGCAATGACCCCGTTCAATAAAAGTTCATCTTTTCTCTTTTCCCGAACAGGCACGCCTGATGGAGAAACCTACACCGTGTCAGACCCTTGTACGGTAGCGGCGGCACTTGAGCAACGTTTCCCAATGTCGACCTCCGACCTGTACTTCACGTTGGTCTACTGTATCCTCAATATTGAGACCGGACTCATGATGTACATCAATGCCGGCCACCCCCCAATACTGTTCCTCAGCCGCACCGGCGACACTCACTATCTAAGATGTAATAACCCTGCGGTAGGATGGGGACTTGAGCTTGGTTATGAACAACAAACAGTCGAAATTGAGCCGGGCGACCGAGTCTGCCTTTATTCTGATGGGATTACAGAGGCAACCAACGCCAATGGAGAACAATACGGCGAGGATCAACTCGCAGCACTCGTCTCTCCAGGTACCCGCACCTCCGTTGACGACACGGCAAAATCAATCATTCCCGACGTACAGAATTGGTGCCAACCCGACAAACCAGCCGATGACTGTTGTGTATTGGTGATGGAGCGCACTAGAAACGCAGTTGAATAACACCGTTTCCTTCGAGGTCTCCGACGGATCAGCCTTCTTCCTTTCTCGCTTGCATCACTCGCAAAAGCTCAGCCTGCAACTCGTGTGGCCGCACCGGCTTACTGATATACCCGTCCAAACCCTTCTCAAAGCATTTCTCGCGATCTCCCTTCATTGTATGTGCTGTCATAGCAATGATTGGGGTTGTTTTTCCGGTCGGCAGACAACGGATAAGTTCTGTTGCTGCAAATCCATCGAGAACAGGCATCTGCAAGTCCATTAAGACAACGTCAAAACGTGACTCTTTGAACGCATTGACGGCCTCTTGACCATTGGCAACAACTGTTACCCGATGCCCCCTTTTTGAAAGAAAGCGTTCTGCAAATTTCTGATTAATTTCATGATCTTCGACCAGAAGAATATCGTAATGATCAGAAGGCACTCTCTTTATCTGGTCGGCCAACCTTCCGGGAACTTCAACCGCGTCTTTCCTTCCAAGAAGTTCTGACAATGCCTTTTTGAGCACTGAATCTTTCACCGGTTTCAGAAGGGGACGGGCAATTCCGATCGCACGGCAATGCTCATAATCACCCGGCCGTATTGCAGACGCAATTGGTAGCACGGGAATATTAGGAAGAAAATCGCGGATCTCTGACGCCAAGCTAAACCCGTCCATATCGGGCATATGAACATCGGTCAGTACGATAGAAATATCGGCACACTCGCCACCTTGCAACAATTGCAGGGCCTCCCTCGCGCTCTCCGCGACAACGACCTCTACATCCCATATCCCCAGGTTCCGTTTAAGTACCTTCAGGTTTGTTGCGTTGTCATCTACTAGAAGAGCCTTTGCCCCTGCAAAGCTTTCGACATGATACCCAGGCTCTACCAGGCACTCTGTCCGAGTAAAGGGAAGTTCGAATGAAAAAGTCGAACCAACACCAAATTTGCTCGCTACCGTGATAGTCCCTCCCATCAACTCAATGAGTTGCTTTGAAATCGCCAAACCAAGACCCGTGCCGCCAAAACGACGCGTCATGGATGAATCACCCTGTTCAAAAGCTCGAAAAATGAGCCCGATTTCCTCTTCTTTAATCCCTTGACCAGTATCCGCTACATCAAATCTCAACCGAAGACGTTGGTCATCGCTAGATTGAACCACAACGCGAACAACAATCTGTCCCTGAGCGGAAAATTTAATTGCATTGCCAACGAGATTCACAAGTATTTGACGAAGCCGGGCAATATCACCATTGAGGGTATCAGGCACATCAGGAAAAACATCAAAGATAAGATCTATGCCTTTGGCAGCACTCCGTACTGAAAACGCATTCAGCATATCACCGACTTCTTCTCGGAGACGAAACGGGGCCGGATGTATCTCAAGTTTTCCTGCCTCGACCTTTGAAAAATCAAGGATGTCATCGAGAATGGTCAACAGCGACTCGGCTGAACCATATGCCGTTGAAAGAAATCCCTTTTGTTCTTCCGTAAGATCTGTCTCAAGGGCAAGGCCGGTCATACCCATGATGCCGTTCATCGGCGTCCGTATTTCATGACTCATATTCGCCAGGAAAGCGCTCTTTGCACGCGTCGCGTCCTCAGCAGCATCCTGCCGTTCTGCAATTCTTCTCATTTCAGCGACACCCTGTCGGCACGACTGCATGAGAAAGATATCCTCAAAGACGACCCAGCCCGTGTGCTCTAACCAACGATATCGTCCAGCACTCAGCACACCGAACACAGACTCCGGCCAGTACACACCTCGAAGAAAATGGTCGAGTGCAACAACAGTTGATGCAGTCACCAGCACCTTCCAATCCCGATAGAATGCAAGAAACGCGAGGGACCCGAATACGTGGAAATGTGTTTCAATACGCCCACCTGTCAAATGAATTAGCAATGCGGACATACAAGCCTGCGCAATGGCAATAACATGCCGCGTGAGTGTCTCACCCGGTTGGGTCAAAACAAGAACAACTGGCAGAAACGCAATAAAGAAGCTCAACGGCACAGCAATATACAGATGCACGTGCAGAAGGCCTGTTGCCACAATCCACGTTCTGGGCGTGATGAAGAGTCCCGCGAACAGGCAGCAAAAAGCCTCGAAGACAAGAAGCCCGGCAAACAGTCGATCAGTTCGCACCCATACTTCGCGTTGATGCTCATGCAACAGAATTTCAGTCCGAGAGCCTTTTTCACCAGCAACGGCTTCATCACCCCGAGTTCTTAAAAAATCTGTTGTGAGCATTGAATGTCTACATGTCTGTGTTATTCGTGTCGCTTTCGCCGCACAGTGGTTCAGCCAATGCACAACCAAAAACCTTCGCCCTCGCTGCCTCTCGGCTAGCACTTATTTTTCGGTGAAAGGCTTGTACCACCAACTCAGAGCCCTCATTATCACCGGCATGACCACGCGTACCGGTAATTCCACCCGCAAACAGAAGCCTGCCATCTGGCGAGTACAGCACCGTATGCCCTGATGTCTGGGCACCGAACCGTTCAGCTTCAACACCGCCGTGGTCAAAGATAAGTTGGACTCCGGGGATGTCCAAAGCTCGGGCAACGAGTAGGGTATCGGAAAACGCAGCGTCGGTTAATTCCGGCTTCAAGACCACCACGTGAACCCGTAGCGCATCACGTTGGATAGATCTGCCGTCTGCCCCGAGCCGCGGCATAAGTTTCGAGAGTTCTTCGAGACTAGCTCCTGTACACGGACAACGTGGATGAATGAACATCACGAGTTTAAATAGAGGCTCTGAATGTTCGAGAGATGTCTGATGAGGCCAAATGGCGGGAACATGTCCAATGTGACCTGCGCGCAATTCATAATCAATTAGCAACCAGAAACCAAAACAGACAATACCAAGCCATACACCTGTCGCTGCCCATTGACCAAGAACAGCCCTCCTGATGTTCAAGCTATTCTGAAACATGGTGGTCTCTTATCAACAGTGAGTATTGGAACCCAGACAACTGAACATACTGAGGCGACGTGATACCTCATGACACAAACGACGTCTTTTTGGAAAGAAGCTCTCGTTACACGGCCTTTTTCAAATTTTTCACGAACCTTTAAACCATATTATCCTACGCCCATTGATCTATCGATTTCAATGCTCCCCCGCAGCCGTTACACATCAACCTACAGATCCGCACCTGCAGCGAGGTTTCGCGAGTGCACGGCACAAACACGTATAACGCATCTATTGCAACCGATACCCTCGCCAGGAACAGCCAGGTGCTACAAGCCAGCGGTTTCAATACGGTAGCAGATCGCAAAGTTATTCGGCGCGACAGACGGTGCTGTAATGAAGAGTGCATCATCCTCACATTCCCACTGAATACTTTCGGGAGAATCCACTACAGAGACGCGCGTAATCACTCTGTCTTTCAGGCTCACTCGACCAAGGCTTTTGATTTGCACTCGTTTCCGCGAACCGGGCCAACCAAGTTGTATTGCAAACACCGTATCTCCTTTTTGGGTGAAACGGATATTTTCACTCGTGTACTCACCACTCATCTCAACAAAATGCCCACTTGAAGTAAGCCGTTTCGGCCCCTCACCATATGTCCGAAATGGGCGAGTTCCATAAATCGCCTCTCCATTGGCCCGGAGCCAGGCTCCCATTCCCAGCAGGCTCTCGCGCTGCACCTCAGGAATGATGCCGTCAGCGGTCGGGGAAATATTCAACAACAGATTTCCGTTCTTACTCACGATATCTATGAGCGTATGAAGTAGAACTTTTGTTGACTTGATGTCTAGTTCTTCGGTATACGACCAACTTCCGGTTGTGGTCCATGATCCAGCGCTGATTGTGTCGTCTGTCAGCCAAGTGTCGTCGGTCAGATCATCAAGTCGGCCTTTTTCATAATCGACAACACCGACATTGGCTGGTAGATCCTCCTGTTTATAAGTCACCACCACATCCCGATTCCAATCACCTGCTGCGTTAAAATAGGTAGCCAGAAACTCTCTCCTGGTTTCTTCTGGAATACGATCAAGCCATGAGTCGAACCAGATCAAGTCAGGCTCATAGTTATGAATAACTTCCGCCAGCAGCGCCTCCCACATCTGCAGGAATTCGGGCCAGGGCATGGTGCCATAGAGCTTCCGAAGCGATTCGTCATCATGACCGATCTTTTCAGGAGCTACCCGCTCAAGGTATTTCTGCCTTCCGAGATAGTGCCAGCGATGTTTTTCTGGATCACCCTCGGCTGCCCGACCCACCTTGGCATGGTGAAAGGTTGTAATAAATTTCATCTGTCGCTTACGGATCGCGCGAGCCATTTCTCCGACGATATCGCGTCGCGGCCCGATCGCCATGCTATTCCATGGTGTGACTGCGGAGTCCCACATAGCAAACCCGTCATGATGCATGGCAACTGGGCCAGCAAACTTCGCCCCGGACAGAAAGAAGAGATCCGCCCACTCCTCAGCATTAAACGATTGTGCCGTGAATAATGGGAACAAATCGTGGTATTCAAACGTCTTTGGCTGCCCATACGTACGAATATGGAATTCATGTTCGCGATACGTCTGAAAACCAATACCCTTCGTAGCTGCTTTTTTTGGCTTTGGTTTCTTTCCACTACTATGACCATACATCGTCCGAGGGTAGTGCTCGTTTCCAAAAGCTGGAACCGCATACGGTCCCCAATGAAAGTAGATGCCAAACTTCGCATCACGAAACCATGTGGGAGCCTGCTGATGTCGGGCGAGGGATTCCCACTGTGGCTCATATTTTTCTGCATGCAGCAGAGGCCCATTGGCAAAGCAAACCAGCACAATCACCCACCCAGTCAAAAACACTCGTGCGGTTATCATCTGCGTACTCCTCCTGTGAAGCCACACATCTTATTTCTGCTGGAGTTGGATTTTCAGACAATGGGCAAACTCGGTTGGTTTTTTCGTTGGAAAGGTTACACGGAGCCCATCAGGATGCCGTTCCCAGACCAATTTGCCATCATGCCCGAGCATCTCTACTGATTGGATCTCACCAATCCGACTATTGCCCCTCGCAAGAAGAGCGAGTTCAACATACTCCTTATTCTTTGGAGGCCACTTCAGCACAAAGGCGTAGAGATAGTCACCCTTCACGGTGTAGCGAATGTCCCGGAATGTAAATGGAGATTCTTCGACAAAATGAGGGATCTCATTGACTTTCCCCTCACCAAAGTAATGCCATGGACGAGTCTCGTAGATGCCCTCTCCATGAACAGCTAACCACCCGCCTATATCCTCAAGAATTTGTGTGGCTGTTTCGTCAAGCGTTCCATCAGCTCGAATTGGAACGTTTAACAGCAGGTTTCCGTTCTTACTGACGATATCAACAAATTTGTCTATCTGAAGATCCGACGTGGTATAAGGCTTATTTACGTTGTATCCCCATGATCCGATCGAATCATCGGTTTGCCAAGGTTCCGGAAGGATGTGACCTGCCTTGCCTCGCTCGTAGTCGAGTGTTGTCATCCCGTCAGCATAGAGACCTTGCCAAGGCCGTTCTTTGACGCACATCACACCTTCTGGACGAGCATTATAAAAATGGGCTATGACATCCATTCCCGTCTGCCCATTGTCATCACCACGGAAGGGCACAGCACAATCGAAATACAGATGATCGGGCTGATAGTCATCGACGAGTTGTTCAAGCCGTTTCTTCCAGTGATCACGCCACGCTTTCGGTGCATTCAATGGGGCTCTTGGGTGCGTGCTCTGCCCATCGTTTGGTGGGTACAGACCTTTTCCTGCCCCTTGCCCGCCATCGTAGGCGATGCCCTTTTTTGGCCCCTGGGTGTCGGCCTGATTTGCGACGTTCAGCCAGCTATAACTGCGTGACAAATGTGTGGTCACACCAAATCGCAAACCCGCTTTTAGTGTGGCATCTCTCCAGGCACCGATAATGTCTCGTTTCGGTCCCATTGCGGCAGCGTTCCATTCATGGTGCGTTGAGTCCCACAGATCGAAGTTGTCATGATGAACTGCGCATGGTGAAAAGTATCTTGCACCGGCCCGCTTAAAGAGGGCCAGCAACGCATCAGGGTCAAACTTTTCTGCCTTCCACAGTGGAATGAAGTCCTTATAGCCAAATTCTGAAGGATGCCCGTAGTGCTCAAGGTGGTACGCGTAGTCCTCACCACCCTCTTCATAAAGCTTTCGTGCGTACCACTCACCTCGCTCAACGACCGAGTAGGCTCCCCAGTGCAGATAGATACCAAACTTTGCATCTCGAAACCATTTTGGACACTGATATTTTTGCAGCGATTCCACATCTGGCGTAAACCGTTCGGCTGTGTACCCATGTGTCGCGGCCAGCAGGCAGGCCATGGAAACGACCCAAGCCATCCACTTTTTTATCCCTCGTACCATCATTGTTATCTCCACCTATTCTTCAGTTAACTGCGGCTTGATATGAGTGAGCTTGAATGTAAAGACGTAATCACAGGGCAGGTCATGAATTCCAATATTTGTAAGATCGATTTCAATCGTATTATTTACATGCTTCCAAGCCAGAGTTTTTTGTGAGCCAAGAAGAGATACCTCGCTAGCATTCGAAGGCATTACATTCCGGATGACAAATGTTTCACCAACTGGCCACCCTGGGCTGAGTGCGAAAAGGGTGCTCCCCTTTCCTGTGAACAATGCTTCTCTTGATGCATTGCCTGGCTTTGGACTGATTGTTGACTCTGTTAGTGCAGTGCCTGTGAGATGATCCTCTTTTGTAAACTCCGGCATGGTTCCGACACTCCACTGCGCGTCTATGGCCCAACGCCGGCTTCCATAAATAGCTTCACCGTTCACATCAAGCCAACTGCCAATTTCGGCAAGCCGCTCTTCCATAATGACGGGAATTCTACCGTCATGTGTTGGGCCGACATCGAGCAGCAGGTTTCCACCTCGTGAGACAGTGTCGACGAGCATGAGAATCAGATGCTCTGCCGAGTTGTAATCCTCAAACGACTCTTCTCGGTTAAAGCCGAATGACATCCCTATGCCACGGTTTTCTTCCCAAAGGACATCGGGATCGTCAAACCCTGCGCCATATTCAGTGGTGAAATATCCGCCGTGCTTCCCTCGTACCTTGCCCCAGCGGTCATTGATCACCACCTCATCTCTATTTGGTGCATTGTTATACAGCCAAGCGAGCAGCGGCCGTGTCTCCCATTTGTCATCATCCATCCACCAATCACCGTCAGAAAAGATCAACGCTGGCTGGTACTTCTCGACAAGCTCCTTGAACTGCGGGTACATGACTTCGTTGATGTATTTTTTCCGCCCTGCTGCGCCTTCGACGCTCTCCTCTTTTTTTCCAGTGTATGGATGCTCTGATTCAGGCCAGAACGGGTTGAACCAATCCCAAATGGAATAGTACAGTCCCATTTTGAGTCCTTCAGCTCTCACCGCTCGTGTGAGATCACCAACAAGATCACGCTGCGGACCAGACTCAACACTGTTCCAGGCGGTTCCGAAACTCTGCGAGGCCTCCGCACTTGGCCAAAGGCAATAGCCGTCGTGGTGTTTCGAGGTAAGTACGACGTAGCGAGCTCCACTACGCTTAAATATTTCGGCCCATTGCTTTGGACGAAAAAGCTCGCATGTAAACAGCGGGCGGAAATCTTCGTAGGCAAATTCCTTGCCATACACCCGTGCGTGAAATTCCTTCACCGCCTCTGAACGAGCAACAGCTGCAGCATGCTTTCGTGGCAAGCCATCTTTCGCATGCCAATACCACTCTGCGTAGGTCCCCTTTGGTGACCAAGCAGGAACTGAGTAGAGCCCCCAATGAATAAAAATGCCAAATTTTGCATCTTGAAACCAGGCAGGTGTTGCTCTCGAGTCGAGAGACTCCCATGTTGCCTCATATTCCGTACCACCTGACGCTTCGGCATACACCCTTGGGTCACCGTACGCGGTGCAAAAGATCACTACTGTCAAAAATATGAAAGCAAAAGAGCCGGGTATTCGATGACACGGACGCTGCTCGCAGTAGCGACCGGACTGAGTTTGGTTCACATTCATTCATCGTCCCCTTCGCACCGTGGACCCTCATAATTGCTGCATTCATAGTCCAATGTAGGTGTCCATGCAAACCACTCAACCGCACCCCCCAAAAGGTACACACAAGATGCGGCAATCACCTCAGTAATAAAGGTTCTTTCCCCCAACTCTGCGAGATCATGACTATGACTTTTCTGGCAGCCTTTCTTTTTTTTAGCATACCTAAGCGGCTCCCTGAGTTCCTGTGCTTGCTCACGGGAACCATCCGCTAACGGCGTCGATCAAACACTATGCTTTGTAATTGGGTTAGAAACGCTTTGCTACTGTCTTCCGTTTTCGGTGTGCACTCAATTGATTTGGCTCCGTCGGCCAAAAGTCTGCTGGCGGTCGCACTCTGTGGGTATATTCTTTTTCTTCTTGCAATCAGCGTCGTTGCCAGTCGGCGAGTTGAGACAGAGGCCGACTATCTCGTTGCAGGCCGGCGACTTCCACTGTTTCTTGCTTGGGGCACTCTTATTGCAACATGGTTTGGTGCCGCCACTATGTTCGCTGCCGCAGCGGCCGTCCGAGAAGAAGGTCTTCTGGGTGTTGTACTCGATCCTTTTGCCTGCGCTGGCACGTTGATTCTTGCAGGAATCTTTTTCGCTCGTCCATTGTGGAACAGAAAGATATTCACAATGGCAGACTTTTATCGCCAGACCTACGGTCCGGCGGCTGAGCTAACGGGCGGCCTTATTCAAGTGCCGAGTTATTTCGCGTGGATTGCCTTGCAATATTCTGCACTTGCGGGCCTTCTTGAGTTGTACTTTGCCATTCCATTTCCAGTCGGTCTTTTCCTCGTCGCCTCAATAACACTCGCTTACACACTCATCGGCGGCATGTGGTCAGTCACTCTGACAGACAGTTTTCAGATACTGGTAGCAATCGTTGGGCTCATCATCCTCACGTCTGCAGCGCTTTCAGATCCACTCCTTGGGAATGGCAATCCCTTTCTTGGCGTGTCTGTTCTTTATGACAAACTTTGCGTCAACCATCCTCGGCATTTGAATTTCTGGCCTGACTATGGCACTGCCGGCTCAACGACGGCATATATCACTGCGGTTTTGAGTGTGCTTGCTGCGTGGGCAACAGGACTCTTTGGAAACATCCCCGGCCAAGATCTTCAACAGCGTGTATTTGCTGCTAAAGACGCCAAGACGGCATCGCGTGCCTGCATTCTTGCTGGCCTACTGTATCTTGTTTTCGGAAGTCTTCCTTTACTGTTGGGGTTTGCCTCACTGGTGACGCATCCCGGTGGAACACTGGACCCCGTTGCCTATCTCGCAAATGCCTATCTCTCTCCGGCCATGCTCATTATTTTTGTTATTGCAGTTGTCTCAATGATCATCTCAACGGCGACCAGTGCCGTGTTAGCACCCGCGACCATTCTCGGACACAACCTCCTTGCCCGGATTCCGTACTTCAAGAATGAGCGGGCTTTGTTTCGGGACCGTCTTAGTGTGGTGCTCGTGTCGATTGGCGGCGTCTGTATTGCGATGCTCGGGGAATCTCTTATGGGGCTATTGGACATCGCGCT
The DNA here is from genome assembly GCA_029246985.1 of Pirellulales bacterium. Lineage (GTDB taxonomy): Bacteria > Planctomycetota > Planctomycetia > Pirellulales > UBA1268 > UBA1268. The sequence goes on along the minus strand of JAQWMC010000060.1, from coordinate 478 downwards.
TTCCATTCAACTTTCTGCGCTGTTTGTACCGGTTGTATTTGGTATTTATGGCCGACCACGGAATCAGCTTTGCTGCGTCCTGGCCATGCTCTGTGGTTTTCTTGCATGGTCTGTCACCCATGGGATTGAGTTGTGGAATCCAACACACCATAGTTTTTTCTCAAGGATGCTGGTGATTCCTTCAGATTTCTATGGTCTTTCTGCCAGTGTCTTTGGCTACTGGCTAGGATTAAAGACAGGTTCAACCACATTGAAAGCGGAATTCGCGAACACATTGGATTCTCCATGACCGTACTGCCCATTGAAAACCCTGAAGGTCGTGCCTGCGGCACGTGCCGATTTTGGCGCAAGCAGGCGCTTCGCGATGAAAATGACTGGGGGCAATGTCGCCGTATGCCGCCGATACTTCCAGATCTTGTTGATGATAAGCTGGTGGTCGCAGGCATCTGGCCCTCGACAAAGGCTGGAGACTGGTGCG
>JAQWMC010000057.1 GCA_029246985.1 Pirellulales bacterium | reverse complement strand
TTGCCTTGATCAGCCAACTTCCGGAAACAAATGCGACAGGTTCCAAACTTGCGGTATACCGCTCGAGGCCTGCCACACAGCATGCATCGACGAATAGTTCGGGTCGAAAATTTTGGTGGCCGCTTTGCAGCGGCAATTTTGGATTTACTTGCCATAATCTTTACCAACCGTCACTACGACGTACTGACGGCATTAGGTTATTTGCAGAACTGCTACGCCGCAGTTCCTCCTTCCTCCTCGGTTTTCTTCATAGGAAGCCCCATCGCTCGCAACAGGACTCGGGCATCATCATCACAATGAGCTGTCGTTACCAAGGTAATATTCATACCCTGCGGGCGAGTGAACTTATCAGGATTGATCTCCGGAAAAACCATCTGCTCTGATAGTCCGAGGCTATAGTTGCCGCAACCGTCAAACGAGGTCGCCGACAAGCCACGAAAATCCCGTACTCGTGGAAGTGCCATCGATATAAGACGATCAAGAAACTCGTACATTCTGCGTCCCCTGAGCGTCACTTTGCATCCAATCGGCAAATCCTCTCGTAGTTTGAATCCAGAAACCGCTTTTCGAGACAACGTTGCCACGGGCTTTTGTCCTGCTATTTGACTAAGCGCTGCCATGGCCTCTTCAAGATGTTTTTTCTCTGTAACGGCCGTCCCGACTCCCATATTGATCACTATCTTCTCGATCTGTGGAATCGCGTGAGGGTTCTTTTTGGAAAGCTCGTCTGCAAGTGCTGGACGGACCGTATTGTTATAGATCTCCTGCAGCCGCGGTGTTCCCGAGGCGGATTCACTACCTGAACCGTTTGCAGATTTTGACTTTTTTGCCATTTCCGTTTCCCTTAATTCAACCGTATCCGTAAATCTGTCTTCTTGCCTGTTTCCTTAATCACCAACACTACTCACTAAATTGAAGAGCACCTTCGACTACCTTCAGCTGGCCCTCGATCGACCAACCTCGCCTAGGTCACCCTGACACTTCCGACAGACTCGTTTTTTTGTTCCGTCCGCCAGAGCAACACCGAGACGAGATGCTTTCCCACAAGCAGAACAGACGAGCAAGACGTTCGATGCATCAATCGGCATCTCCTTGCTAAGTCGTCCCCCTTGAGGATTCTTCTGACTTCTTTTTATGTGGCGATAGACTCGGTTCACTCCCTCAACGACAAGTTTGCCGCTGGCTGAATCGACCGAGAGGACACGTGCACGCGTACCGCGTGAGTTACCCGATCGAACTTCAACTGTGTCACCTGTACGAATCAACATCAAATTACCTCACTTGCCAGACTCACAATTTTCATGAAATTACGGTCTCGCAACTCACGGGCTACGGCACCAAATATTCGAGTACCCCTAGGATTTTTATCACTATCAACGATCACGCAGGCATTGGAATCAAACCGTACGTAACTCCCGTCAGTTCGGCGAGTAGGGCTCTTCACGCGGACAATAACCGCTTTCACAACTGCCTTCTTTTTGACATCACTTCCAGGAATAACACTTTTCACGCTACAGACAATTACATCTCCAAGCCCAGCGGTTCGCTTCTTGCTACCACCAAGAACCTTGAAGCACATAACTTCTTTCGCACCTGTGTTATCAGCGACTGTAAGCCGCGACTGCATCTGAATCATCCGTCAACTCCCTCTTCAGCACCTGCACCGTCTGCGGTCGCCTCACTCGCCTGACCTGTTGCCTTTGCTTCTTCGTCACGAACTGATGCCTCACGCATCTCCGTAGCTCTTGCTCCAGACCGCAATGCTGCCAAGTCAACCGCCGTGCTTTTTGCGACAACCCGAACCAATTCCCAACGTTTTGTCTTACTTCGCGGAGGACACTCCATGATCTCAACGAGATCACCGGGCGCAGACTCTTCCGCCTCGTCATGCACATGGCAGACAGTTCGGCTATGCAAAATTCGGCCATATTTTGGATGGCGAATAATACGAGGAATCTCCACCCGTCGCGTTTTACTTGCTGCAGCACTTGTTACCGTGCCGGTTTCAACTTTTTTTGGCATACCTGTTTGTCCTAGCGGGCTTGTTCCGCTGATTACGTTTTTGTTTTTTGTTGACTAAGTCACTGACGTGCTCTTCCGCCTTCGTTCAAACTTATTTCTACTTATCGCTCACTTTAGAAGTTGAATCGGTTTCCACACTTGCTCCTTCATCGGAAACACCTGCCTCCCGACTCCGCTCTCCTAAAACCGTCTGACAACGAGCAATAAGCTTCCTCTGTTTTCGCATTTCAGACGGAGCAGCCACCTTTTCCGTCTGAGACTGAATCCGCAAGCGAAACAGCGATTCAGCTGCGTCTTTCCAGACAAGCCGAATCTGCTCGTCACTCATTTCTCGTAATTCTGTTGCCTTCGTCATCGATTAATTTCTTTTCTGAACATGAGACCGTCGGATTCTATGGACACACCGAACTCGGAATCTCCTGAACTACATTGTCCTCTTTTTCACCATTCGCACTCGTACCGGCATCTTGTGAGCAAGCCGTGCAAAGCACACCTTTGCAACATCTTCCGTCACACCACCAATCTCAAAAAGAACCGTCCCAGGACGAATAACTGCCGCCCAAAAATCCGGTTCACCTTTCCCTTTACCCATACGGGTTTCCAGTGGGATGGAGGTAATTGATTTATGTGGGAACACACGTATATACAGTCGTCCACCGCCCCGCAGATACTGCTGGGCGGCAATTCGGCCGGCCTCAATCGTGGCAGCAGGAAGCCACCCCGGTTGTTCGGCTTGGAGGCCGAATTCACCGAAGATGACCCTGTTTCCACGAGTCGCCTCACCTCTTATACGACCTCTTTGGCTTTTTCGGTGTTTGACCCTCTTGGGCATCAGCGGCATCGCCGTTCTCCTCGTACATCCCTTGGTTCACCCACACCTGAACACCGATGTGTCCCTGTGCTGTTAGTGCTTCACAAAACCCGTAATCAATCTTTGCTCGTATCGTTGACAGGGGCATCGACCCCGCAATGCTTTTCTCGCGTCGCGACATTTCGGCCCCACCTAGTCTGCCCGCCAACTGAATTTTGACGCCTTTCGCGCCGGCATCCATAGTGGACTCAATTGTTCGTTTCAATGTCCTTCGAAAGGCAGCACGCTTCACCAACTGATCTGCAATATCTTCCGCGACAAGTTGCGCCTGAATTTCAGGGCGCGTAATCTCTTCAACCTTCAGATTCACTCTTCGACCAAGCAGCTCCTGCAACTCATCCTGCAAACGGTCAACCTCTTGGCCCTTTCGGCCAATGATCACTCCAGGGCGAGCAGAATGAAGAATGACCTTCACCTCGTCCCGAGTTCGCTCTATTTCGACTTTTGCGATAGCCGCTGAACGATACTTTTTCTTCATGAAGCGACGAACTTTAAAGTCTTCGAGCAGCAAGCCTCGAAACTCTTTCTTGGGCGCATACCAACGGCTCTTCCACGGCTCGGTAATGCCGGTGCGGAATCCAGTTGGATTTACTTTTTGACCCATTTTCTTTTCCCTTTTGTGTTTTCCGAGTAACCAGTCAATGACCGTGGCTATTCCTCAGCTCCTGCCTCACCAGAGGTTTGGCTGCCGTCGGAACTTGCCACGGCGACCGTATCCAGTGAAACCTTAATATGTGACATCCTTTTCTTGATTTCGTAGGCCATTCCACGCGCTCTTGGCTGATACCGCTTAAACATCGGACCGCCATCGATTCGTGCATCGACCACGACAAGATCATCGACACCAGCAGCCTGCTGATGTTCAGCATTCCCAAGTGCACTTTTAATAACTTTCTCCAACATCCGAGCACCACGGTGTGGCTGGAAACGCAGGATATCCAATGCCTCGTCTGCAAACTTGCCGCGAACAAGGCTGGCAAGATGCCGCACCTTACGGGCACTGATCCGGGCATATTTGTGCGTTGCTGTATAGGCCATGAGTACCTCGTTTACTTTCCCTTCCCGCCATGACCCCGGAAGGTACGACTGGGTGAAAACTCTCCAAGTTTGTGACCAACCATGTCCTCTGTCACAAACACCTTCAGGTGCTGCTTCCCGTTATGAACCATGAAGGTCAGCCCAATAAATTCGGGCACAATCGTACAAGCACGTGACCATGTCTTGATCGGGTCACGATCACCACCAGACAGTTGCTTCTCGACTTTTTCATAAAGCCGAGGATCAACGAATGGTCCTTTTTTCGAACTGCGTCCCATGATCTACTTTCCAGTTACCTGATTCACACCTACGTGTTGCTGCTTTTTTGTCTATTCTTAACTTTTGATTTCTATTTCACCCGAATCTGCCCATACCGCTTACTCTTTCGGCGACGGATAATTGATGCGCCTGATGGCTTCCGAGGCTTTCTCGTTCCGCCACCCTTTGCACTTTTACCTGTGGGGCTGACAGGATGACGACCACCTTTTGTTCTTCCCTCGCCACCACCATGCGGATGATCAATCGGGTTCATTGCCGTGCCACGGACATGAGGTCGCCTGCCAAGCCAACGGCTTCGACCAGCTTTTCCGAGCCGGACATTCATATGTTCTGAGTTTCCAATAGCTCCAATAGTTGCACGGCAAGCTGCCGGAACGCGACGGATTTCGCCGGACGGCAGGGAGACCTGGGCCCAACCTGCTTCGCGAGCCATAAGCGTGGCTGATGTTCCTGCCGACCTACAGAGCCGACCACCACGACCAGGTTGAAGTTCGATGTTGTGGATTGTGGTGCTCAAAGGAATTGCCGATAAAGGCAGCGAATTGCCAACTTCAGGACTCGCATCCGCGCCACTCACAACCGTACTACCAACCTCAAGCCCATCAGGGGATAGGATAAATCGCTTTTCGCCATCGGCATAGTGAATGAGTGCTATGCGGCATGTTCGATTTGGATCGTATTGAACGGAGTCAACTTTGCCAGGAATACCATCTTTGTTGCGACGGAAATCAATAAGACGGTAATGCTGCATATGGCCACCACCGCGATGACGCGATGTAATTTTCCCTTGATTATTACGGCCACCGGTTTTTTTCTTCCGTACTCGCAAGTTCTTCGGAACATCTGCACCAGGGGTCAATTCAGCAAAGTCCGACACACTCGCGGTGCGGCGTCCGGCACTTGTCGGCTTGTAAATTCGAATTCCCATGAGTCAGTACTTCCCGTCGCTATGTTCTTTTTTCAACCTGTCCACAAAATCGTTGTAGCAAAACCTAGAAGAGGGTAATCTTGTCCTCTGCATTGAGTGTCACAATTGCTTTTTTCCATGGCTTTGTACTTCCTCGCCGCATCCGACTGCGACGCATCTTCCCAAGCCTGTTCTGCACCGCCACCTTGCTGACTCGCACCTGAAACAGCTCTTCGATTGCGTGGCGAACGTCCGCCTTACTTGCGGCTGTCGCAACTTCAAACGCATACGCATTGTTGCGATTCGCACGATGCATACCCTTCTCCGTCACCAACGGCCGAATAATGACCTGATGGGGAGCTAAATTAGGATTCAGTTTTGGTGCTGGGGGGATAGGAACCGCCATGAGCTACGCTTCTCCTTCTTGCTTGCCTTGAGACGCCGCGCGACTCCGAGCAGAAGCTTTCGCACTTTTGCGGCCACCTTGCTTGCGAGCTGACCTAGTTCGGCTGCTCTCACGAAGTCGTTTAGTCTCTTCCCGAAACGCGTCTATTGCCGCAGTAGTCATCACAATCGCTCTCGGCTGGAGGATTGACAGGGCGTTTAGTTCAGCAACGGGCGAGACAGTAACGCCCTGAATGTTTCGTGCGCTCTTCCAAAGGTTACCGTCATGGGCATCCGAAGAAACCAAGACGGTTTTGCCGGCCATGCCTAGGGAATTGAGTGTCGCCACCATGGACTTTGTCTTGGGGGAGTCAAAATCGAGGCTCTCAACAAGTGTTACTTCTTCATCTGCGAGACGAGCCGCTAACGCCATTCGGGTTGCTGACTGAAGCGCTTTTCGCGGCATTCTCCAACTAAAATCTCGCGGGCGTTTTGCAAATATATGCCCACCACCACGACGAACACCACTTCTTTTCGAACCAGCACGGGCATTTCCTGTGCCCTTCTGGCGATACATTTTTTTTGTCGTGCCGGAAACTTCTCCCCGACTCTTTGTACGAAATGTGCCTTGTCGCAGATTAGCTTGATACATCACAACTGCGTCATGCAACAATTGCTTGTTGATTTTGGGAGACAACTCTGACGGGTCGATCTCGTACTTGCCGACTTGTTTTCCTGCTGCGTTGTAGACAGTGAGGTTCATTTTGCACCCTTCTTCTTCGTCGTGGGCGTTCCAACACCACCCGAACGCTTAACTTTGTTGGTTTGCCGTACAACGACATAACCACCATTCGGCCCAGGTACTGCGCCGCGCACCACCAGAAGATTCCTATCGCTGTCGATATCTACGAGACGAAGATTTCTCATCGTTGACCGCTCATTTCCAAAGCGCCCAGCCATCTTCTTTCCCTTGAAGAGCCGACCGGGGGACTGGCACATTCCAGTACCACCCTGATGCCGATGCACTTTCTTTACGCCATGACTTGCTCGCTGACCACTAAAACCATGACGCTTCATAACACCGGCGGTTCCGCGACCTTTTGATACGCCGATCACATCAACGGCATCACATCCTTCAAATACTGCAACTGTAATTTTTTGGCCCACCCGAGCCTTCGTTTCGCCACGAAACTCTCGTACAAAACGCTGTGGCTCACAGTCGGCCTTTTCCACCATCTCGACCCCGGCATGACTTCGTTTCTTTGCACGCTTACTATCAAGTTTGACAACCTGACCACGCACAGAACGACTTGCTAGACGGCGGGGCTTATCTCTGTAACCGACCTGAATGGCATCGTAGCCATCTCGATCAGCAGAACGGGAAAGGAGCACTGTGCAGGGGCCCGCTTCAATGACAGTTACCGGAACAACTGTGCCATCGTCATCAAAGACTTGGGTCATCCCAACTTTGCGACCTAACAAACCTTTTCGCCCCATTTCTGCAGGCTCAGGTGCCATAGCAACCGCAGACGCGTCGCCATCCGACTGGCTATCAGGCGTTTCGTCTTTTTGATCTTCTGCAGCCATATTTTTTCGCTAGTAGATGCTTCATCAGCCAAAGCCAACAAAGCCTCTTCCGTCACACCTGAAGCCTCTTAGCTGCGGGAGAAGTCGTTTCCCTTCGACCCTTACCCACGAAGCCTTCCAAGCATGAAGTATGCGCTCCTAGTTTGCGTTTTCTTTACCCTTGAAACCCGCAGGTTTCACTCTCATCCTTCAACCTCGACGAGTTACGCCGACGAGGCCTTAATCTTGATATCTACACCAGCTGGGAGGCTCAGTTTATTAAGAGCCTCAATCGTCTTGGCAGTGGCCTGAACAATATCTACAACCCGCTTATGCGTTCGAATTTCATACTGCTGGCGGGCCTTCTTATCGACATGCGGGCCCGAAAGCACCGTGTACCGTTCAATTCGTGTTGGAAGTGGTATTGGTCCGTGTACCTCGGAATTTGTTCGCTTGGCCGTATCAACGATCTCGGCAGCACTCTGGTCGAGTACCGCATGGTCATACGCTTCCATACGAATGCGAATTATTTCCTGCGTCGGCGCAGCCACGGCAAAACTCCAATTCCACTTTCTCTGAACACTGTCATGACAACTGCTCTGTGGCCGCCACTCCGATACCCACTGAAATGTGAGCGAGTGACGTCGACAGGACTGTCGCCGAGACTAAAAAAAGCCGTCGAAACGGCAAGCTCCACCTCGGCCAAGCCCAATGAGGAACCGGGGGCCGACTGTGGAGGAACCTCGGAATGTAAGACCGCAGGGTAGAGATGTCAACACACCGGCCTGTTTTTCGGAGTATTCTGTGCACCACCGGTCCATCTGGTCAGACAAATGACTCAGCGGTTTCCGCAGAAGCCGGCCCATACTTCAATGGAGCCATTGTGAAGCTTGCCCTGCCCTGACTAACACTCCGAACGGCCGCTGAGTAACCGAACATTTCGGCTAGTGGGGCTTCGGCGGTCAGAACGTTCATGCCGCTTCGTATTTCAGTCGCTGTAATAATGGCTCGACGCTGCTGCAAATCATTTATCACATCACCCAAATGCTCTTCTGGCACACTCACCTCAATCCGCATGACCGGCTCCAAAAGGACTGTTCCAGCCGCTTCGAGCATCCGTTCAATACCATCAGCAGCGGCGATTCGAATGGCGACATCTGTCGGGAGTGGCTCAGGAACAGACGTTTCTCGCACTACAATCCGCACGCCCCAGAGCGGACACCCTTTCAGGCCGCCTCTCTCAGCACTCTCTCGCACAGATTCAGTCATTATTCGAGCAACTTCAGCAAGCTGCTCAGACTCAGGAAACCAGCCCTGCTCGACAGTCACGCCAGACTGCTCGCCTGTCGGTTCTGCAGCGAGCGCGACCGTGGCCTCAAGCGTCTGCCCAGCCACCTGGCGATTCGATTCACCCTGCACTCGTACTGATTTTGCGAGCGTTTCTTTGTAGCTCACCCGAGGCTTATGCACCCGACAATGCAGGTTAAATTCTCGTTCGAGCCGATGACGGATGACCTCGAGATGCAGTTCACCCATTCCAGATATCAGTGTTTGCCCAGTTTCCTCACTCTCAATCGCCCGAAACGTAGGATCTTGTCGCTTCATCATTTCAAGTGTCTCGGAGAGTTTTTTTCTCTCAAGACTTGTCTCTGGCTCAATCGCCATTGAAATAACTGTTTCTGGAAATTCAATTGACTCCAGCACAACTGGGGACTGAGCATCACAGAGCGTGTCGCCCGTTACGCTTTGACGTGGGCCAATGACCCCAATAATGTCACCCGCTGAACAGGACGACACCTGCTCCCGACGATCAGCCTGAACGTGCCATAATTGCGCGATATTTTCTTTCTTCTGCCGCTCAGGATTCCACGCCCTGCTTCCAGCCTTTAGTGTCCCGGAGTACACCCGGACAAATGCAATATCCCCATGCTTTTCGGCAAGAATCTTAAAAACTAATCCGCAGAAAGGGGCCTCCGGATCGGGAGGCCGTTGTATTATAACTGGTTCTTTCTTCTTAGGATCAAGCCCCTCCACGGGAGGCACATCCACTGGACTCGGTAGATACCAGGCAACCGCATCAAGTACAGGCTGGACGCCAATGCAGTCAAGCGCGGACCCAGCCAGAACAGGGATTACCTTGCGATGAATCGCGGCTTTGCGGACAGTCGCTCGCATCAGATCAACTGGTATCGCTGCCTCGGCAATCGCGAGTTCAGCGAGCTCATCAGAATAATCAAACAGGGTCGAAACAAGCTGCTCCCTCCACTTGGCAGCTTCAGCTTCAAGCTCTGCTGGAATGCTACTTCGAATTGGCTCAACAGCCGCGGCTGCACCACTAAGCACCTCATCCTTGGGCGGAAACGTGATTGCTTCCATCGTAATTAAATCAATCACCCCTCGGAACGGATCAGCCACGTGCGGTGGGCCGATTCCCACAGGGATTTGCAACAAAAGTGGTTCAGCCTTTAGACGCTCGCGAATTTGATCGATTGTCCCAAAAAAGCTTGCTCCGTCCCGATCAAGCTTATTGACGAGCACAATTCGTGGCACCGCATATCGGTCTGCCTGCCGCCAAACAGTTTCACTTTGTGCCTCAACTCCTTCACGAGCTGAAAGTACAACAACTGCGCCGTCGAGAACACGAAGACTGCGCTCAACCTCAGCAGTGAAATCCACATGGCCAGGCGTGTCAATCAAATTCACAACGGTATCTCGCCACGGAAAAGAGACAGCAGCTGAGTAGATGGTAATACCCCGCTCTTGTTCTTCTGGGTCAAAGTCTGTCACGGTTGTGCCGTGATCCACATCTCCCAACCTGTGGATTGCTTTTGTAAAAAAAAGCATTCGCTCAGTAAGAGTTGTCTTGCCCGCATCAATATGAGCAATGATGCCAATATTTCGGATCTTCTGGATCGATTTACTAGGGACACGAGGCATATGAATGACGTGTTTGTTTGCTAGAGGTAATGAGGGCTATGAAAAATAGAACACTTTGGGCCGGTCGGTTAAACTACGTTTCGCGTTTGAAAAGCCATATATCTATTTCCCAAAGCAGTGCCCGAAGTAAAGAGAAAGGGAGTCACGCTGCGACAAGTCTAACTGCCAAAGCCAAACCTTGCGTCCGACTTTTTTGAGAACAGCTCGCTCTCTCTAGCCATATGACCATCATTCTTATTATTTTCACGGCAGCACTTTCTCTTATCTGTGGCTACTTCCTGTACGGACGATGGCTCGGTATCAAGCTATTTTCACTGAATGCCACGTTTGTTGTGCCAAGCATTGAGTTCCGGGACGAGCACGACTTCGTACCAACGCCAACCCCAATTGTCTTCGGACATCACTTCACAAGCATTGCCGGAACTGGCCCAATTGTAGGCCCTGCGCTTGCGATAATGTGGGGCTGGGGGCCAGCGCTTATCTGGGTCATTCTCGGATCAATCTTCATTGGAGGCATGCACGACATGGCAGTTCTTGTTGTGAGCCTTCGAAATCGTGGAATGACGATTGGCGAGATTGCAGGGCGACTTCTTAACCCCCGCGTCCGACTGCTCTTCCTCATCCTCCTTCTCTTTGCGCTCTGGGTTGTATTAGCAATTTTTGGCTGGGTTATCGCGAACGTTTTCGTCCAGTTTCCTGAGGCCATTTTGCCGGTTTTTCTTCAGATTCCCATCGCCATCCTGATCGGCACCCAGGTGCATCGACGGGGTCGCAGCCTGCGAGGCCCCAGCCTCGTTGCTTTAGCATGCATGTACGCGACTGTTTGGCTTGGGGCAGGCTGTCCCGGTACCACCTGGACGGGCGGTTCGTTGGGTGCCGCTATTCAAGACATGAACTTCTTCATAGCGGCATGGCCAATTTGGCTCTGGGTGGCAATCCTGTTGTCGTATTGTTACGTCGCGAGCGTTCTTCCGGTCTGGGTACTTCTGCAACCGAGGGACTTCATCAACAGCTTGCAATTGATCTCAAGCCTCGGCTTGGTTGTTTTAGGACTGATTGTCACTGCCCTTATTGGCTCGAGTTCAATCTCTTCGGTTGTACCCCCGCCTGCTCTCACAATGTTCGCTCCTTTTCTTGACTTACATCCACACAACGCCCCGCCAATATTTCCGTTTCTATTTGTGACCATTGGCTGTGGCGCTGTGAGTGGCTTTCATTGCCTTGTGAGCTCTGGAACCTCAAGCAAACAACTTCAGTGTGAAACTGACGCACGAGTTGTGGGCTACGGCTCGATGCTACTTGAGGGATTTCTTGCTGTTTTGGTCATTGTTGCCGTAGGTGGCGGCATTGGTCTTGGCTGGCCAGAAGAGTACCCGGGGCTGTCTGGCACAGAACTTTGGCAGGTCTTATATGCTGACTGGAAGGGTGTCACTGGCGGCAAGGCCATTGCAGCATTTGTAGTTGGCTCAGGAAACTTCCTCGAATCACTTGGCATTCATGCAACGATGTCGCGTGCGATCATCGGTGTGCTCGTTGCAAGTTTTGCCGGCACGACCCTTGATACTGCCACACGACTCCAGCGTTATGTCGTACAGGAATTAGCCCGTACTTTGCTAAACAGAGTTCCGGCATCAATGAAGGCACATGGTTCAGCATCACTTGTAACGCAGCCTCTTAACTGGCTAACAACAGCCCATGGTGCAACGCTTTTTGCTGTCACGACTGCTTTTGCACTTGCGATGGTTCCGGCACCAGGAAAAAGCTGGTCGCTGGAGACAATAGGGACGGGCGGACTCATCTTGTGGCCCCTGTTCGGAGCAACAAACCAGTTACTCGCCGGCCTTTCACTTCTCGTTGTGAGCTTCTACCTACGACGCCGCAACTTACCCACCTGGATTGCCAGCCTTCCGATGGTTTTCATGCTAGCAATACCCGCCTGGGCGTTGTTCTACAACATTGACGTATGGCTTTCTGGCGGAAGCTTTGGGCTCGTTGCGATAGCGCTGGTTATGCTGGTTGTCGAGCTTTGGTTGATTATTGAGGGTCTTCTTCTTTGGGGACGCATTCGAGGGATCGTGGAGCCTCCAATTGAGCCTTCGCCACCGTCATCACCGTGAAACTGTGGCTGCCATACCCTCCAACAACAGTTCAAGAGCAGCCCGCTTTGATGAACGCACTCAACAATAGATTCTTTTTATCAACAAAAGGCCACGGGTTGCCTCACATCTGATTGGGCACGCGTATGCCAAGCAACTCCATTCCCTGCCGCAACGTCCGTCCTGTGAGGTCACATAAGACAAGCCGCGTAGTGCGTTGATTGCCCTCTGCTTTCAATACCGAGAGCGCATCGTAGAAACTTGAAAAGCAACTTGCCAATTCAAAAAGCCATGACGTCATTACGTTCGGTCGGTAGTCGACCTCAACATCCTCGAGCACGCAGCCAAACCGAAGCGCGGTCAGGGCCAATCTTCGTTCCAACGGATCTGATAATTCCAAGACTGATGGGTCCTCAAGAACTTCATGACGCAGAAGCTCTCGATCCACACCTCCTCGAGTCACAATACCTTCGACGCGTGCCACCGCGTACTGCATATACGCCGCAGTATTTCCTTTCAATTCAAGCATTTTATCAAAACTAAACACATAGTCTGTGGTTCTATTTTGTGATAAATCTGCGTACTTGATGGCTCCAATCCCAACGGCCTCGGCTACTTCCTGCCGCCTGGCGTCATCCATTCCCTGCCGCGCCTGCTCTCCTTCACCAACAATCGAAGATGCTCGCTGAACCCCTTCATCAAGCAGAGCTTCCAGACCAACAGTATCTCCTGCTCTCGTCTTGAAGGGTTTCCCGTCTTCTCCAAGGACTGTACCAAAGGCCACATGGATCAGTTCTATTCCAGAAAATTGCTCGCCCGCACGACAGCCCCAGGCACGCGCAGTTGCAAAAACTTGCTGGAAATGTTGGCTTTGACGGTGGTCGACGATGTAAAGGATTCGGTCAGGCTTCCAGTGCTCGGCTCGCCATGCAAGAGTTGCAAGATCTGTTGTCGCGTAGAGAAACGCTCCATCAGCTTTCTGAACCAAAAGCGGTGATTCGTAGCCCTCCAAAAAGACACCGACTGCCCCACGGCTTTCGCGTGCCATCCCGCAAGTAGTAAGATCGTTAACAACTCCAGCAAGAAGTGGTTGATAGCAACTTTCTCCCATTGTGTGATCAAAGGTGACGTCGAGACGGCTATAAACCCGTTCTATTTCTTCACGACAGGCCGGAATAAATTGTTCCCAAAGACTGTTGTTCTCCGAATCTCCTTCGTGCAACTTGACTGTTTCAGCAAGTACTTCCTGTCGTGCATTCGGATACTTCTCAGCCAGTCCTGCTGCGATTGAGTCGTGTGCAAGCTCCTGAGGATCAGCATCAACGACCTTGCGAACCAACCGATAGAGTCTTCCCAGTTCTTGTGTTGGGTTTTCTTTGTATGCAGAGTCATCACGACAATGCTTCCAGCCCCAAAGAATCATCCCGAATTGCGTTCCCCAATCACCCAAGTGATTGTCTGTAATCACCGAATGACCATGAAAACGGAGGACTCGTGAAAGTGCATCGCCAATAACTGTTGATCGAATGTGCCCAACATGCATTGGCTTCGCAACATTTGGTGAGGAATAGTCAAGAACAATAGTCTGTGGCTGAGATACCTTCGCCACACCGAGGCGATCATTACAGCAGGCCATCCTTACGCCGTCGGCAAGGGCTTGATCGAGAACCCGTACATTAATGAATCCTGGACCAACAGGGGCATCGATTGGTTGAAAATATTTCACAAACAGCTGATCCTTATTGATTCGCCCAATCAAATCACTTGCCAAATCCCGTGGCTTTACACCCATTTTTTTAGCGAGTGGCATGGCCAGTGTTGCCGTGAAGTCGCCGAACTTCGGGTCTGCCGTCTCACGAACCTGCTGAAGCAAAAACGGTATCTCTTCTGATGGTATTTTCAGGTCTCCTTCAGAGACAGCTTGCTCAAGAACACTTGTAAGCACATCACGAAAAGCTCGCCTGAAATTTGTCAGAGAACTTTCTTCGGACAACGGATTCGATCTTCTAGGCATGTGTACTCCAACGAAACAAAACTTCGGCCAGCACATAAGCGGGCACTACGACTTACTTCCGTACCAACCGTTTTTGTGTTCCCAACACTCCTTACAACCCGAAGCGTTCGTCTTGGAAAACTCAACTGTCTGTACTTCGGGGGCTCTCTTCGCTCTGGGGCAAATCCACGCGTTTCGCATCACTCCAGAGATGCTCCAAATCCCAGTATTGGCGTGAGTCGGCATCGAAAAGCTGGACAATCACGTCACCGTAATCAAGGACAATCCAACGACTCTCATCGTAACCCTCAATCCCTCGCTTCTCATCGCCCCACTCAGCCTTCACAACACGCTCAATCTCATCGGAGACTGCATGCATCTGACGACGGCTCGACCCTGTCGCAATAACGAAGTAGTCAAACACTTCAGTGACTGAACGCAAATCCAGTATCCGAATATCTTTCCCCCGGGTTTCTTCTATGATCCGTGCGATAGTGATCGCCAAGTCATGGCCACGAGCATTTTCACGAACACTCTTGGGACTGGATGTAGATTCTGTCACCTGCAACTCAAACGGTAAACGGGTTCAGGAATTATCAATGCAATA
>JAQWMC010000055.1 GCA_029246985.1 Pirellulales bacterium | reverse complement strand
AAATGCTCGGACCACATTGCACGATCACCGATTTGTGGACGCGGGTTTTTATAGCCAAGCACACCAGTAGCATGCGGATAGTAACCGGACATAAAAGAAGCACGACTCGGACCGCAGTAAGTTCCCTGGCAATAGGCACGAGTAAATCGTGTACCGCGTCCAGCCAAAGCATCAATATTGGGCGTCTTACACACAGTGTTCCCGTAACAGGACAGTGAATTCGCCGTCAAATCATCAGAGATAATGAACAGAACATTGAACGGTTGCTTGTCTGCTGCAGTTACGGGGCCTTGGTTTCCTACAGCATCAGCAGCAGGCAACGGTTGGGCAACGAAACCAACAACGACACCTAGGAACAAAAGAAGGGCAGGGCGGCACATTAAAGAAGGCATTCGTCTCACTCAGTCGAGTATAAAATCTACCTTCCACATCTTAACTAAAAACCACTCGCTGTCGGACGAACTCAACGTAATGAATCTGCGAATACCTACCTCAAATCGTCCGCAGTATTCAGAAACGAGCCGGTTTGTGTAATTGCTGCAATTCGTCCGCTGGAAGCTTCTGAACTTCTCGATCATAGGTCATCAATCCGTTGACCTCACCTTCAACATCGGTCGTCTGCGTATACACACCTGCCGCCACACCTCGCCGTCGGAGTTTCATGAGTTCGTCAAACGACCGCTGATATCGCTGCCTGTATTCATCTTTTGTAGCCGGTAAATCTCCATACCCCCAATTCCGCATTTCTGCATTCCATTGGTGACCGGGGACTACAAAGCCATGGCCACCAAACTCGCCCACTACCTTCACGTAGTCATTGAATCGTTGATCTTCGAACGGAAACATCGGTTCGGGATAATTATGGCGATCCACAACATCGCCGACAGGAAAGAAGTTGCCACCGCTGGCAACGTTGACCAAACGTGTGACATCAAGATTTTCCATCAACTGACCAACTCGAATAGTCTCGTGCTGACCCCATCGTTCATTGAAGGGCACCCACATCACGATTGATGGATGATTTCGAAGACTTCCCACCATCGACTTCAATTCCTGAACGAACTGGTCGTGGTGTTCTGCAGGCCATTTATCCTCCACCGGATGTGGAGCAAGTTTGCTCCAAAATGGCCTCCCGCCAGTACTCGGCATATCCTGCCAAACCATCATCCCAATTCGATCACAATGAGCATAGTAACGCCGGGACTCAACCTTGATGTGCTTTCGGATCATGTTGAAACCGGACTTCTTCAAATACTCGACGTCAAAACGCATCGCTGCATCACTGGGTGGCGTCAACAAACCGTCAGGCCACCAACCTTGATCCAATGTCCCGTAATGGAACACCACATTGCCATTCAAGGTCATACGAATCTGGCCACCAGGTCCGCGAACAGTTCCTATCTCACGCATGGCTGCATACGACTCGACACGATCGATCAGCTCTTCGCCATCGAACAACTCCATAGTGATGTCATAGAGACTCGGGCTTCGAGGTGACCAGAGCTTTGCATCAGGTATCCGCACACTCAAAGCGGCGTCAGCAACATCAACTACGCGTTCACCATCACGGACAGTGATCACAATGCGCTCTGACTTCAACGGCTGCCCCTCAAGAGTTGGCAACACACGCAACGTACCCTCAGCTATCCTCGGCTTCATTTTGACCATGTGAAAATGTCGCTCAGGTACATCTTCTAACCATACGGTCTGCCAAATCCCTGACACGCGGGTGTAATAAATCCCTTTGGGCTGGAGTGATTGTTTCCCGAGGGTCTGCGATGGTGCAGTCTGGTCAACCACACTCACGGCCAACTGGTTATCCCCCGGCTGTAACGCATCCGTAATATCAAACGTGAACGGGTCACTGCTTCCTTTGTGTGACCCAATATTTTTCCCATTGATGTATACGGTGCACTCATAATCGACCGCCTCAAAATGCAAATGAGTGCGATGTCCACCACGCGTTTGATGACGAAACATACGCCGGTACCACAACGTCTCATCAGGCGCGAGCAGCCGCTGCACACCACTCAGTGCTGACTCTACGGGAAAGGGCACAAGAATATCGCCCTGATAGTCTTGAGGAGTTACCCCATTCTTGGAAATTGCATACTGCCATAAACCGTTGAGGTTTTTCCAGTTCTCATCACGTCGGAATTGGGGGCGTGGATACTCTTGCCAAACATTCTGGGGAGTTACCTGTTTGCCCCATCGAGTCACCATTGCCTTGGGAGCTACCTTCCATTCTCCTCTGGCTACAGATGCCATAACCAGAAGAATGAAGCAGGAACACAACCTCATGGTCTTCTTCCCTTCTTACCTAAAAATTATCCGACAAACTTGCTGCTAACGAAAGAAGCCAACGGCACGTTCGCAAGGTTCTCACACATTGGGCACAGCCACACAGTCTACTCTGGCAAGCAAGAAACAGAATGGGACGAGCCGTAAGCGTATTGAGACATAGTGCCAGATACCGTGCGTTCCCATTTGATGCAGTTTTCAGCGGCATCCGCCAAGAATGGTCGCCAGACGAAGACTGTTTTCCCCAAACAATGTCCACACTTTTATATCTCGCGCATGATATACGGTATGGACCGCACCGACATTCTTAGAGCACTGATGCCCGAACGGACAAAACAGATTGCCCTTGCGTGGTCGATTCTGCGTCAGTCCCACCTGTCTGAAGACGCCTACCAAGACATGCTGGCACGAGTGTTCGAAAACGACAGCACGTTCGAGGGACCTCAACATGTGCGTGACTGGTCATGGAAGGTACTTCGCAACCGATGCTACGAGTTCATTCGTCAACAGAAATACAAGGCTGCGTTGCTTGATGAATCGATCTTGGAACTTGTCGACGCCGAGCTTGAGCAACGCGACACCGCTGACATGCCGGCACGAGTCGACGCACTTCACAATTGCATTGAAGAATTGAGTGATAAATCTCATCAAATAATCAGACTGCGTTACTTTGACGGATTGGCAGGGACTCAGGTGGCGGAGAAACTCGGTCGTAAGCCAGAGACTGTGTACAAATCTCTGCAGCGAATTTATGTCACACTTGCGCAATGTATCGAAAGAAAAATAGTTGCGCACGACATGGGGGGGCCACCTCGTGAATAACGAAGAATTCCTGCGTCTGACCACACTGTACTTGGAAGATGCAATCAACGCCTACGATCTGGATTTACTCAACCGTGAGCTTGCACACTCACCTGATCGCGTGCAGCAATTCAATGACCTGCGACTTGTGACGGGACTTATCGAAGAACATGGGTGTCAGGTCGAATCGGTAACTCCTGCTGATCTTCCAACGAAAACTCTCATGGAATCTCGAAACAACGATTCTTTCGTGGCAGGCTCCGTACAGGCTACAGCATCACAATTTCGAACGTCACACTTTGGGCTTGCAATCGCGGGAGCGGTTCTGGCTACAGCTGCATCACTCTTCATCTTCCTACCTTTTCCTGACACCCAATCACAGCGGAACAATGATTCTCCAGCAATTGCCAGACTTGCGTACGCATCCCATGCGAAATGGGGAATCAAAGAACGATCGCAGGGAGATCGGTTCAACAAAGGCAAAGTCCACCTGGAGACCGGCCTTGCACGGTTGGACTTTTGCAATGGTGCCACGGTCACGCTTCAGGGGCCTGCCGAATTTGAAATTGTGTCACCCGACAGAACAGTCCTATCGAGTGGAATCCTTACAGCCTCCGTGCCAGACTCTGCGGTTGGTTTCAAAGTACTCACACCAGCGATGGATGTGGTCGATCTCGGAACTGCTTTTGGCGTCTCGGTGGGCGGAAACGGTGAAACCGACGTTTGCGTCTTCGAAGGAGAAGTTGAGGTCAGTCGTACTGACAGCAAGAACACACCACAACTTGTTCGCGAGGGCAGTGCCGTACGTTCCAGCCCAAAAGCCGAATCTATCGATTCGGTGGCGTATGCAACCATGCGTTATGAAAACGCGTGGCCGGTCACATCTGGAGTATTGCAGTCAACGGGCCTCATGAAATTCGTCTCTCCCGGTCCCGACTTTGTACCGGGTAGAATTGAAGACAGTAACCGTATCCTGGTGTTCCGTGAGTGCTCCCGCGTCATTCTGGAATCAGACCTCGAAGTCAATGTGACCGAACCTGGACAGTACATCCGCGTTAGACGATGGAACAGACAGTCGATTGGTGCTGGACAGGTCGTTGGAAGCTATTTGTTGCAACTTAATCCGATCGGTGAGTTCTTCCGAAACGAAAATGACGGTGCGAGAGTCATCGGACAGATCACGTTCAATCGGCCAATCCTTGGACTGATCGGAGGCACGACCCAACTGATCAGCACCGACGAACTACTCGGGCATCCGCGAGGAAATTATGGAAACACCCGGCGAGGCATTGAACCAGCCCGTCCGGACGACCAGCCTGATTCAGGTCGCGACAATGTGACTCTCAGCAATGACCGACGTACACTATCACTCGATCTATCAGCTAGTTCAGCCGTTGATCAAATACGAGTTATCGTTTTAGAACAGCCACAAATTGCTGCTCCATCCCGAATCAATTTCAACAACACTACTCGTAACGAAACAACACTTTCGGACTTGTAAACATGTCAACAACTCAAATATTGACCGTCTGTCGCATCTTGTTCTTGGGGCTCATCGTCGCAACAACATATGCGCATGCCGAGAACTCGAGTAATGTCTCCGCACGGATCGACGAAATTATTTCCGTTGATCTAAAAAAGCATGAAGTCCAGCCAAATTCACCCGCTAGCGACATCCAATTCGTCCGCCGAGTATATCTGGATGTGATCGGCCGCATTCCGACGAGCGAGGAACTGCAAGACTTTTACGCAAACACTCGTAAAGACCGTCGTGCGAGACTGATTGATGAGCTACTCGAATCTCCAGGCCATGAGTCTCACATGTTTAACTGGCTGGGAGATATGCTTCGCGTGAAAGATGACTACTATCGAATTGGAAAGACCTACACCTTCCACACATGGCTCAAGTCACAACTTCGGGAGAATCGTCCATGGGATAAAGTTGTCTATGACATGCTCACTGCAGAAGGTCGGCTCGGAGAGAATGGTGCTACCGCATATCTCTTGCGCGATGCCAGCATGCCGCTCGACAGTCTATCCAACACTCTTACCACATTCCTCGGGGCAAATGTTGCCTGCGCTCAATGCCACGATCATCCATTCGCCGAATGGACTCAGCGGGACTTCTACGAAATGGCTTCCTTCTTTGGCTCAACCGACTTTGAACGTGTGGACACGCGAAAGCCAGCGATAACACTGCGTGACGACCGTTTCTCAAAGGCGAATCTCGTGACGTTGCTCCAGCCAAACATGGAGCGTGTCGTTTTTGACAACACCCGTTCGACGGTGTTCCCTGAGGACTACGCGTATGACGATGCCACGCCCGGCGAGAAGGTTATTCCGAAGTTTATTACGTGGGAGGGTGACAAAAGAGCAAATGTGACGACCAGAGACCCTCGCCACATGAGGACTCTCTTCGCAGTCTGGATGACATCACCGAAAAACCCCCGGTTTGCCGAGGCGATCGCGAATCGAGTCTGGAAGAAGTTCTTTGGCGTCGCAGTGATGAAACCGGTAACAAACATCGATAATCTTGAAGACGCCACAAACCCACAACTGCTGGAATTTCTTGGCCAGCTCATGCGAGATGTCGACTTCGATCTTCGTGAATTCCAGCGAGTTGTACTGAACACAAAGACATACCAACAGCAGGCCAGCATGACGCCACCTGAGGGCGAGGACTTTCGATTTCCTGGCCCACTCCTGCGTCGGATGACAGCTGAGCAAACGTGGGACTCTATTGTTCTCCTTTTACGAGGACCAGAGATCGACCAGATTAAAACGGATCATGCTCCAAGCATTGAACGCCTGGTTTTTCCATTTGAATTTGAGAACGACAGAAAAAAGATCGCAACAGATCGTGAGAAAATCTTTGCCTTCGCAAAAACATTGCTGACTGAGCAACAAAGTACAAAAGACTCCAACGGTGATGGTGGACGCGGTCTCTTCATGAGTTCTACAAAAGGACGAAAAACAAAAATACGAGGTGAAGATTCATGGCTGAGGGCTTCGGAATTACCACAACCAATGCCGCCTACACATTTTCTGCGAGTCGCAGGTCAGTCAGCTCGTGCACTTGCTGATGACGGATCAACTGAAGGTGGCATCACAGAATCATTGGCAATGATGAATGGTGAGGTCACAAAAAGCCTGATGAGCAAAGTTTCGGACACAGAGACAGTGAAAGACAAGACAGCCAAAAATAAGACAGCCCGAAAAGAAAACAGAGCAAAACGAAAAAACATGCAATCCGTACAGTCCGGTGGCACGCAAACCAGTCAGGACAAAGGCACGCAGGCCATGCAGATCACCGCAATCTATCACGCAATGCTTTCACGTCCTCCACGTGAACAAGACATGAAGCAGTGCCTCGCCGCACTTGATCAAGGGCTCGATTACGGTGACGTCGTCTGGGCCCTTTTGAACTCGCGTGAGTTCATGTTCATTCAATAATTTTTACTCCACCGTCATTCACCAACGAATTGCTTAACGATCGAATCCACCATGAAGCAACTACTGAATTCTTTAGACACCCTCACTCGCCGAAATTTTGTCGAACGATGTGCCGCGACGGCGTTCGGCTTGAGTGTCCTCCGGGCGGCACCGCTTGCTGCCGCTGATTCAACAACTCAGAAACAAGATGCCTTCGGCAAAGCAAAACGTGTGATCTGGTTAATGCTCAGTGGCGGCTTGAGTCACATCGACTCATTCGACCCAAAAGAGGGTAAATCCAAAGGCCCAGCGAAGACGATTCGCACATCAGCTGATTTCCAAGTCACTGATTTCTTTCCAAAATTTGCAACGGTGGCAGACCGCGTCTGCCTGATTCGCTCGATGGAGGCAAAGATTGGCGTCCACGCACCAGCGCAATACTTCATGCGAACTGCCTTTGAAAAACGAGGCACGATCCTCCACCCCAACCTCGGAGCTTGGGGCTCCCACTATCTCGGGCGAAGCAGCGACACGTTACCATCAAGCGTGTGCATCAATCGCCGCTCTGATCAGGGTAATGGATTCTTCCCTTCAAGCTATGCACCTCTCGCGATTGGTGATCCTGCTCAGGGCATTAATGATGTCAAATCAATTGGAAGCACTTCTGAGGCAAAAAACCGCCTCGCATTACTGAACGGACTCGATGCAGACTTTCGCAGAAAGTTTAATGACAAGAGCGTCGAAGCGTACAACGGGTTCTACGACGATGCCCTCGCATTAATGAAGAGCAAGGAGTTACAGGCTTTCGACCTATCTGGTGAGTCCCAGGAACAGCGAGAAGCGTACGGTGACAACTCATTCGGCCAGGGATGCCTGCTCGCTCGCCGGCTGGTAGATTCTGGTGTTCGCTTTGTCGAAGTGAAGCATGATGGGTGGGATCACCATAAAGCACTTGCCGATGAAATGAGTGAAGTAGCACCAGTCTTCGACCAAGCATTTACAGCACTCATTACTGACCTTGAACAGCGAGGAATGCTCGACTCAACGCTAGTCGTTGTCGCGACGGAATTTGGCCGCAAACCAGACTTTAGTGGCGATGGTCGGAGTCATCACCCGGTTTGCTTTTCAACCGTTCTTGCCGGTGGAGGCACAAAAGCGGGGTTTGTTTACGGGAAGAGTGACGATGCCGGCTATTACCCAGAAGACGATGCTGTCTCGGTTGGAGCCTTTCACGCGAGCATCGCATACGCGGCCGGTATGGACATTGAAAAACCAGCGACTTCACCTTCCGGTCGCCCTATGACCATCGGTGACGAAGAACCACCTATCTTGGAGCTATTCACATGAAGCTAAAATCATCTCGTACAGTAGCTGCCGTTTTGATCGGCATTTTCTTTGTCGGCTCTGCGAAGGTCTACGCAAAACCCAATAGCAAAGGTGCAGACAGTGCGATTGTCGTTGGCACGCTGACACACGTCGACTCCTCGGGCAGGGTTTTTATTGTCCAGCAGAATGGTGAAAGCCTACGCAGGCTTCAACTGGACTCAAAGTCGAAGGTCTACTTCGTCGGATTCTCAGGAAAAAGCAAACACGAACCGCAGGTGGAGTGTGGCGTGAAAGCCTCCTGCGGAAAGGACGGACAAATTAAGACCATCACTTTCACTCCACCAATAGGCAAGCCATCGGCGATTGGCGAGCAGCGTCTCACGATGACGGAGCAAGAATTGTTCAACGAGGTGGACAAAGATGGCAGCAAGTCAATCAGCTACCCTGAATTCAGCACGTACATTTATTACTCACCAAAGCATGGCCCTGACTCATTTCGCAAGACGGACCAAGATGGAGATGGCGTGCTTGACGCAACTGAATTCAACACAGCACTCAGCGGCGTATCGTGGTGGAAACTCTCGCGAATGGCAGCAGACAAATGGTTTGATCAATCAGATGAAAACAAAGACGGCACGCTTTCCATCAAAGAGTTTGCCAGCATCTGTACAAGTGGCAATCATATTGAAAACATTTTCAAACGGGCCGACGGCGATAAGTCTGGCGGACTCACGCGGAGTGAAACCGAAGCATATATTCGCAGTGTCACGCATGAAGAAAAGAAAGAAAAGAAAAGTAGAAAAAAACGAAAATGAAACGAACGGGCAGCGACGCAGCCGTCTGATCGACCACGCCATAACGAATGATTCTTTATTCGCGAGCGGCCTGAAACAGATCTGCACCTTTACCTATTCGAGTAGACAGGGAACTGAACACGTGACCGCGATCCATCGACGAGTGACACAAGTAGCACTTTTTTATTTTATTTGCTTGCCATGCATCGTCATGGGTGCAGATAAACCGAACATTGTCATTATCCTCACAGATGATCAGGGCTACGCTGACGTCAGCTACAACCCGCACTCTCCGCCGGAAGTCAGCACCCCACATATCGATGCCCTCGCAGATTCATCCACTATCTGCACTCAGGGCTACACGAGTGGGCATGTGTGTTCACCGACTCGGGCCGGACTCATGACGGGACGGTATCAGCAACGATTTGGAATCTATACAGCAGGGGAGGGGGGCTCAGGCGTTCCACTCGACGAAGTGTTTCTCCCTCAGCGACTCGAGCCAGCCGGTTATGTCTCTGGTGCCCTCGGCAAATGGCATCTTGGACTCACGGAAGAATACCATGCGATGAATCGTGGATTTGATGAGTTCTATGGATTCATGGGACGCGGGGCACATCCCTATTTTGACCACTCAGACATGAACCATCCTATTTATCGTGGTCTCACACCTATCAAAGAAGAAGGCTACCTTACCACTCGTATCACTGAAGAGGCAGTCGACTTCATCGGTCGACACAAAGACGAACCATTCTTTCTTTATGTC
>JAQWMC010000009.1 GCA_029246985.1 Pirellulales bacterium | reverse complement strand
GTCCCAGAACTCTGATTCCGTTGGGCCAAGTATTGCAACTTTTACATCAATGCCGAGAGATGCCAACTCTGGACGCACTGCGTTAGCAAACCCATGCAGTGCGGCTTTTGCTGCTGCATACCCACCATGCAGGGGCAGCGGATGAACTCCGAGTATAGAACCAATCAATACGACAACTGGTGAACGCCCATTCTTGAGCTGAGGAAGTGATTTGTACACAAGATCGATAGGAGCAAAAAAATCAATTTCGAACACACTTCTCATCGTATCCAAAGAAGACTCTGAGAAAGGCCCTACAGCTCCTACTCCGGCAGCGGCTATGACCAAATCAATGCCACCAAACGTTACCTTTGCCTTTTCGACAAGCTCCTCCTGAAATCTACTATTCGTGATATCCCCAGGGAGAGGACTAAGCACTCCGGGATATTCAGAGGCGAGATCGCTTAACCTTGAGTCACGGCGACCTGAAATGACGAGCCGTGTACCTCGCTCCGCAAGCAATTTTGCAAGTGCTCTGCCTACACCGGATGTTGCCCCGGTCAAAATACCGCACTGCTCGGAAAGATTGCGTACTTTGCAATATGACACGTCACGTCACTTCTGTTACTGAAGGCTGCGTTGTAGAGAGCAACGAAGACTGCGGCTGCACTCGCACCTCATTATCACAATCTCTTACCGTTGCCTCATCTGGATCGATGCGCCCCAGAACAGCTGGTGGTACGCGACAGTGAATTATCATTCGCTTATCATCAAAACGCTTCGACAGAACTTCACCATGCTTCGCAAGCCAGGCTAAAAGACGGCCGTTTCCACAATCTGTCTCCACTTCAACATTCCTAAAGCTTCTCCCTAAAGCGTCACTTGTACGTGTTGCAAGTTTTTCGAGGCCATAACCCGTTTGAGCAGAAACACCTACAGCGTAGGGATATCGATCACATAATCGATTTCGTGTAATACGATCGGTCACTGCGTCGAGTTTATTCAAAACAAGTATTGTGTCCTTTACATCAACACATAACTCTTCCAGTACAGAATGCACCGCTTTAATCTGGTTTTCAACAAATGGACTCGAAGCGTCTGCCACATGCAACAACAAGTCGGCTTGCTGAGTCTCTTCAAGCGTCGCCTTAAAGCTTGCTATCAAATGATGCGGTAAATCACGAATAAAGCCAACTGTATCACTCAGTAACACCGGCCCCCAACTTGGTAGCTTCCATCGCCTTGTACGAGTATCAAGTGTGGCAAAGAGTTTATCTTCGGCGAGGACGTCTGCATGCGTGAGAGTATTGAGCAGGGTGCTTTTTCCTGCGTTTGTGTACCCAACAAGAGACACCGTTCGCTGCTCATGCCTCGCCGCAACCTGTCGCTCACGGCGACGGTGAATAACTAACATCTCCTGCTTCAGGTCATGAATCCTCTTCTCGACAAGTCGCCGGTCCACTTCAAGTTGCTTTTCACCTGGCCCTCGCATCCCGATACCCATCTTCAGCCGGGAGAGGTGCGTCCACATTCGCTTGAGCCTGGGCAACGAATACTCCAACTGAGCTAACTCTACAGCCAGCCTTGCCTCATACGTCCTTGCACGTGCAGCAAAAATATCCAGTATGACCTCTGAACGATCCAGCACTTTACAATTCAACTCATGCTCGAGGTTTCGTATTTGCGCTGGTGAAAGATCATTGTCAAACATGACAACATCAGCATCGTAATGCTCAACAACAGAAAAGAGTTCTTTGAGTTTCCCTCGGCCGATGTATGTCCGCTGATCTGGCTCGTGTCTTCGCTGAACTAATTCGGCCACAACGTGTGCACCGGCAGTAATTGCTAGACCTAACAACTCCGACAAAGGATCTTTGGGGTTCACCGGCGTATTGATATACACACCAACAAGCACAGTTCGTTCTGACTCAACGCCAGTGGTACGTTCCGGGAGACTCACTCGCGACCTTCCTCCGATCCTGCAGCAAGGTAACAACAGCTTTCCCAACGTCGAGTATCGAGAAGACCATCAGCAACGGCATCCTTCACAGCACATCCAGATTCATGCGAATGGCTGCAGTCCGGATAACGACAATGATTCGCAAGTGGACGTAAGTCACGGAAGGCGGACGGAACCTCAGCCGGAACAGTTTCCCAAAGCTGAAACTGACGCACTCCGGGAGTATCAACAAAACTGCCGTTATACGAATGCGGAAGCAATCGTGCAGCAGTAGTTGTATGACGTCCCTTTTCATTGTCACGACTTACGTCAGAGACAGGCAATTCAAGTGCTGGCTCGAGACGATTCAGTAGCGATGACTTACCGACACCGCTCTGACCAACCACGGCTGTGACTTGCCCGTCTAATTCAATTTTTAGTCGAGAAAGACCATACCCAGTTACTGATGAGCAAAGAATAACAGGATAGCCCATGCGAGCGTACACTCCAGCGAGCGGCAGAAGTTCAGCCGGATCAATCAGATCGATTTTATTAATACAAATCACGGGACGGATGCCTGCAGAGTCTGCAGCCACAAGCATTCGGTCAATGAGGCCGGGCTTCAAGTCTGGTTGGGCAGCACTTCCAACGATAAACAATTGATCTACATTCGCAACAAGAGTGTGTCGGCGGCCGCGGCTCGATCGACTTAAAGCGCTGCGACGAGGTTCGATAAAACAGATGGCAGCCTCTTCATTTCGCCCCTGCACATGCACCCAATCGCCTGCGGATACAGGATGGCGTTGATCTGTCGCGACATCATGCAGGACCTGTCGGATCGCGCACCGTGTAATCTGTCCAAACTCATCGCGTACAAAACTATCCAAACCATGGGCATGGAGCACTTGCCCTCGCCACGCATCATTTGCATTCCCAGAATTATCAACACCACCTTCAATAGCAGGCAGTTTGACTGTCCGTTTTCGGGTTAGTTCTCCCTTGCCGGAAAGCCTCTCTGTTGAAGCAAGATTCTCGCTCACATCGCCGTCATTTGCGAATTGCCGGGTAACATCAGTTTGCCGTCGACGTGCATGACGGTTTTTGCGAAAGGCGACTCGAGATGTTCGAGAATTTTTCATATCTCAAGCATACACAGCATAACGCTTCTATTGATACTCCTCCATTTGAAGCCACGGCCTCCTGCACTTCCTTGCCGCAAAAAACTACCGCCTACGGCGGGACTCCAATCCGGAGGCCTGAAGAAGGCTGCGGCTGAAAACATCCGTCTCTGCAAGTTTACTCTTGGCATCATCGGTTGCACCCAGTTCTGCTGGATCATAGAAGACTTCAAAAGTATATTTGGCAAATGACAGCGTGTCGCCTGGCTTGACATGCTGTTCGCTCACTCGAACACCATTCACTTTCGTTCCATTGCTGCTGTTGAGATCCCGTACAACCCAAATTCCTTCCTCAACAACAAGTTCACAATGACTTCCTGAAATAGTAGGAAATCTCAGTACAACATCAGCAGACTCTCGCCGACCAACCACGAGAGTCTTCTTCAGCAAAGGAATCGAGTCACCTCCGCCAATGGGTTGTAATTCGCCGAACATCAGCGGGATTCTCCGGCGTTGTAACGCACAACAAAGTTATTTCTGACTCTTAACATACTAATAAAACTATACGATGGAAAAAACTGTCCTGCATATCACTTCTCCATGTTTTGCACCATTTCCCGCAGTCTCCTCCTGATTCATCACTAGCACCCCAAAGTAGCGTGCACCGCTTGCTCTTCGCCGAGTGCCGTGCGACGATTTTGAAAGAATCTGAGTGGGCCGGGCAGTCGCTGGTCAGATACCGTTCTGGATTGCAAATTGACATATTCATCTTTCGGGATGTTTCTGCAATTTTTGTACCAAAAACATTCTGGCGAGAGGAAAGTCCGGGCTCCGAAGGATACGATGGTGGGTAACGCCCACCAGCCGTAAGGTTAGGGAAAGTGCCACAGAAAATAGACCGCCAGCAGGCTCCTGTCTGCTGGTAAGGGTGAAACGGTGAGGTAAGAGCTCACCAGCAGGCCGGGTGACTGGTCTGGCTTGGTAAACCCCATCGGGAGCAAGGCCGAACAGAAGAGAGTTCGCTGTAAGCAGCGGCCTGAGGCGATCCGCTTCGGTTTCTTTTCGGGTGGGCTGCTCGAGGTGGCAGGTAACTGTCATCGTAGAGAAATGATTGCCTCTTTTGGGAATTTGACCCGAAAGAACAAAACCCGGCTTACAGGCCCACTCAGATTCTTCCTTCTTTCGAACTTGTTTACGCGTGTAACGAATCTCATTCGATATGCTCTTCCGGCACGAGATCCCGGCACGCATTTTCATCCAACAATTTGAGCAATTTGGAAATACAGAGTTTATTGATACTCACATTCATCTCCTGAGCCTCTGCTTTGAGTGTTTCATGAAGTGACATAGGCATTCTGACAGTGACAACTCGCTGTGCCTCCCGAACAGGTGATTTCTCCTGCTGTTTCTGCCGCAGAGCATCTAACATTTCCCGAATACGTGCATATTCAGCAGAACACTCGAAACGCATGAGAGATTCTGGCGTCTGGTAGGTCCGCCGAACGATGCCATCAAGACCCATTATTTCGCGAAAAAAAACAATCCAGTCTGGTTCAGCAGCAAAGAGCCGTTCTGCCACCTCAAGAATTGCCTGCGCACCATGCCCTACCGCCGTATCAGCAAAGTCCCCAGACTCTTTTTGGATAAACGCTGGCATCCATGACTCCTTCCATGTATCGACTCCGACCGAAGAGAGCAGGCCTGCAGCATTTACTCAGTACAAACAACACTCTCTCGAAAATGAAACCGCTTAACTATGCAGAAGAAGTCAAGCATTGACTGCAAGTTGTTTGCTATCAACGACTTAGCCAACCAAGCAACAGACTGCCCAAAGATCAGTCACTCCTGTTCGGATTGCAGGCAACGCCCCTCCTGCTTAAAAAATGCGCAGTGCACGAGTTTCTCATTGCCCAGGTGTCCGTTCTTTTGAATGGACTCATTCGAGAGATGCCGAGGGGCGTATTCCCCTCTGTTCCAGCCAGAATTTGCCAATTTAGTTGCCATAACAACATTTCCAGCACTCTTTCGGTCAAACTCATTTTTCTCCGAACTCAAAAAAGCTTCGACCAGCCAAAAATGGAGCGAGCGACATGCAAAATCGACATGCGAAAGAGATTCTTCTGGATTTGCTTGATGAGAGCCCTGGCAGTCCACGCCGAAAACACAGCATCTGCCGTTGAAGCAAAACGCCCGATGTCTGTAGCTGGCAAGCCATCTGGTCCACCGCGAACGCAGGAGTTCAACTCAGGTGTCCAGTTGATGACAACGTGCCTCTAGGGCCCCAGTGGTCCTCCCGTGACATTCCCGCCCAATAGATGGCCCGCCGATGCAATTGTTTTTTATGGACGGCAGCCAACGCCATCAACTTTTTCAGAAAATGGATGTGAGTGATTAGACCGAATCAATCAACTTGCCGGCCAAGGAGCGGGGCTTGGTTTTCTGCTTTTTACGGTTGAGTTTCTTGCTGACCACGCTGGCGAAGACTTCTTGTCTTGCAAGGCGAATCTTACACAACATGCTCTCCTGCAATCCGGCAGGGGGACCACACTTCGAGAGCTTTCCTACATATGCAATGACTTGAGAAGTTGTGGCATTCACTATTCAGGATGAGCGGTACTTCAACGTAGGATTCCGAAACGATCTCGATGACAATCAGCCAACCACCTCTCATGGTCTCCATTTGATACCACTATTGACCAACCGTGCGATACTGCCAGAAATAGTCCGTACGTTCTCTCCAAAGGCCACTGTCGGCACATTGTAGAAATTTTTCGAAGAGAAGAAGCGATGATATCCGCTCTTGAATATCCAGATGGCAGGCAAGGATTCGGATTCATTTAAGATCATACTGACAACAATTCGGAAAATGACAACTTCAGAAAGGTTGTCTTTACCGAGTGCCTATGAGTCTCGTACGTTGAGATTCCACCAAATGGGATCGATTGAGTTCCCAGTGAAGGAGACCCGATCGCACATATTGATGCCAAGCCTTCCCGACAAAACAAAAAACCTAGAACGCTAGCATTGGTTCATTTTCTCACGTGGAGTACCTACTCCGACCGTAGGAATATTTTTAGTGCTCTCCTCAGACGGACGCAGACTTTCATCGCTCACGATAGTAACAGCCACTCTTTTATACGATGGCGTTCGAGAAAGTGGATCGACTCCCTTTGGAACAAGCACATTACTTTCTGGATAGTACATGGCCACACACCCTTGGCGGATTTCCGGGTACGCCGAGATGGTTACTCTACGCATTTCACCGGAAGCACTTTGCACACGACAGAGCCCTCCTGCTGAGAGACCATAACTGCGAATGTCATCAGGGTTCATTAAAACAATATCTCGCCGACTCTGATTCCGATACAAGTCTTCCTCTTCGTACACAACCGTATTGAATTGGCCTTCACTACGGATCGTCATTAACTGCAGACCTTTTGGGGCATCTGGCAAGTCATGAACATGAAAGGTTGCTTTTCCATTCGCGGTAGGAAATGTCGGCGTATCGAGCGTGCGACCAGGGATCGAAAACTCTTCTTTGGTTTGATCCATCTTAGAAATCTGCTCAAGACCTGGAATCATACGACCAATCGCTTTGCGAATCGTGCTCGTATGTGCCATTTCGAGCCAGTTTATTGGCCCGCTTGTCCCAAGAATTCGGCAGCCTAGTTCCGAGATAATTTCGACTTCACTTCGTGGCCCGTAGTCAGCGCTTTGCTCATGTCTGGGTTTCCCTCCATCAGAGAGCCGCACATAACTAAACATGCTTTCTTGTGTAGAGGGCTCTGGCTCCTCGTCACGGGCGAGAACAGGAAGAACAATTGTTTCCTCTTGTGCAAGCCCACAGGCATGCCCAGTATTCAATGATGTATTCATATAGACAGTCATCTCAGTACCCCCGATCGCCCGTCTGGAAAAACTGGCATCCGGACTTGCACCATACAGATTTCCCCCCAAACAGAAAGCAACTTGCATGTCCCCCCGCTCAGCTGCTTCGAGGCACTGGAGCGTGTCAAATCCACGAAATGATGGCAACTTCACACCAAGTTCTGATTCAAGTCGTTCAAATATTTTTTCTTTCAGTTTTGGAGTAACACCAACCGTGCCCATCCCCTGAATATTTGAGTGACCACGGATTGGCTGGAGGCCAGCACCCGGGCGACCAATCATGCGTCGCATCAGTGCAAGTTGAGCAATAGCCTGGACAGTGGCTGAACCATGGAGATGATGCGTGACCCCCATGGTCCAGGAAAAAACGGCCCGCTGCGAGGAGGCATACTGCAACGCGACGTCATCAATCTCTCCTTTTTCAACTCCTGACTTTTCAACAATCTCTTCCCACGATAAAGAATCGAGACGTTCTGCTAATGCATCCCAACCCTGCGTGTGGTCAGCAAGGAATACTTCGTCAACAATCGGTTCGGGGGTTTCCCCACTGCCTAAGGCATGCATCTCTTTCAATCGTTTCATGATTCCATACATGAGCGCAAGATCACCACCAAGACATGGCTGAACATAGGTGCTTGCTATGTTGGTCCCGAAGAGCAAGCTCACGGGATCACTGGGAACCGAGAAATTTACGAGGCCTGTTTCAACCATAGGATTCACGACCACGACTTTTCCACCGCGTCGCCGAACCATCATCAATGACCTCATCATACGAGGGTGATTGCTTGCCGGATTGCCTCCTATCAGCATGACGAAGTCACTTTTCTCAAGGTCATCCAACTTAATTGTGCCGGCCCCTGTACCAATGACACTTGTAAGCCCAACGCCACTTGCCTGATGGCAGTAGTAACTGCAGTTGTTGACGTGGTTTGTTCCGTAGAGTCTTGCAAACAACTGCAAAAGGAATCCCGCCTCGTTACTTGAACGTCCTGAGAAATACCAGAAGCTTTTTTGCGGCTGTGTGTTACGAAGCTTCGTGACGATTCGTTCCATCGCCTCACTCCACGTTATTGGCTGATAATGTTGGCTCCCTTTTTCCAACAGGAGAGGCTTTACAAGTCTTCCTGCATGTTCCATCTGATACGGTGTAAATTTACTCAGCTGTGCAATTGAGTATGTTCGAAAAAAATCATCTGGGATGCCACCTTGCATATCGCCAACCATGGCTTGAAATGATTTCTTGCACACTTCGGGAAAGTGGCCTGATTCATTAACCATGCCACCTGCCTGCCCGCCCATGCCGAGAGCACATGTTTTACATGTGTTTTTACTCCGCATCGCTTTCCACAAAGACCAGAAGCCACCAGCCTCGTATGCCTTCTTCAAGGTGTAACGTATTGCTCTCCAACCACCACCAGTTCGTACTTTTGCCATGAATCCACACTCTTGGTTGTATTAGTTGTCGAATTACTCACTCACCCGAGGCTGACAGTGACCGTCTTATCCTCCAAGTAGGCATCGAGCCCACGCTGCCCAAGCTCTCGGCCAAAGCCGGACTGCTTAAACCCACCAAAAGGTGCGGCCGCATCAAAAACGTCATAGCAGTTGACCCATACTGTTCCAGCCCGTAGTCGTTCGGCCAACATATGGGCTTTACTCACATCACGTGTCCACACAGCAGCAGCAAGACCAAAGGTTGTTGCATTTGCACGACGTACTAATTCATCAATATCTGAAAACCGAAGAACCGATAACACGGGCCCAAATATCTCATCTCGAGCAATCGCCATCTCGTCATGCACCTCCGTAAAAACTGTCGGTTCAACAAAAAACCCACGATCACCAACTCGTTGCCCCCCTGTTGCACAAACAGCTCCTTCTTCTTGTCCCTTCTCTATATAGCTCATGATCTTTTCAAATTGAGCACGATCAACCTGCGGCCCCTGTTCAGTAGCAGGATCAAAAGGATTTCCTACACGCCGCTTTCTTGATAGCTCAACTACTTTTTCAACAAAAGAATCATGAATTGAGTCTTCAACAAACAGCCGAGAGCCAGCACAACAGCATTGGCCCTGATTCAGATGAATACCAATATGAGCACCTTCTGCAGCAGCTTCTAAGTTGGCATCAGCAAACACAATGTTCGGGCTTTTACCACCAAGCTCAAGCGTCATCCTTTTCATGGTATCTGCTGACTGACGCATGATTGTCTTCGCTGTTTCACCAGATCCAGTAAAAGCAATCTTGTCCACTCCGGGATGCTTGACGATTGCAGCACCGGCTGTTGGACCAAAGCCTGGCACAACGTTAATGACTCCATCAGGAACCCCAGCTTTCTGCGCCAGACGAGCCAGCCGAAGACAAGTCAACGGCGTCTGTTCAGCAGGCTTCATTACAAGCGTACAACCTGCCGCAAGCGCCGGGCCCCACTTCCATGCCACCATCAGAATTGGAAAGTTCCATGGGATAATTTGCCCGGCAACACCGACTGGTTCACGTCGTGTATAGCACAGAAAATCACCGTTCACTGGGATTGTCGTGCCCTGAATTTTATCTGCCCAGCCGGCATAGTACCGAATGCACTCAACGGCTAACGGGATATCAACATGACGTGCATCTTTCAGCGGTTTTCCGTTATCCAGAGACTCAATGGCGGCAAGTTCATCAATTTCTTCATCAATAAGGTCACAAAACCGATGCATTATTTTCCCCCGCTCCCGAGCATTCAGACGAGGCCAAGGCCCTTCATCAAAAGCCCGACGGGCTGCTTCAACTGCACATTCGACATCAACCGCATCGCCTTCTGCCACCTGCGCAATCACCTCTTCATTTGCGGGGTTAATCGTGTCAAAGGTCTTTCCGGACTGCGATGGAATCCACTGACCATTAATAAACAGTTGTGTCTGCCGAATATTTGGGCTGGGTACTGAATGGGGCATCTTGAACCTCTTTTTCAGGGAACTACTACGACATCATGACATTTCACATTGGAATGACACGGTTGCCGAAAGCATCCTAACCGCGCTATGATAGAATCATCAAAAGGATTACCTCTTGCCAGCGTGGCATGGTTTCCCAAAATTGTTTGGAAACATGGTGAGCAAACGATCTCTCGTGAATCACTTGCCCATCAACAAACAAAACAGTACCTCAGAAACACGTAGGAGTTTTCGATGGAGTTCCTGAAACCATTTCAACGACTCACAGCCGGAATAGCGGCAATTGCCTTAGCATCTACAGCAACTTACTGCATGGCAGACCTTGTAAGTGGCCCACAACCGGGAGACGGTGTTGGCGCCTTTACCGTAACCAAGGCAGCTGGCAATCCAAGTGATGGCGTAGAAGATGGCAAGCGGCTTTGCTACCGATGCAGAATGGGTAGTCGGCCGGTTGTGATGATCTTTGCACGAACCGCTGATCAGCCATTAGCAAAACTCGTTAATGAACTTGAAGGTGAAATCAAAGAACACGCAGATGCAAAACTCTGTAGCTTCGTCAACATGATTGGCGGAGATAGCGACAGCCTGAAAAACGCGGCAACGAAGTTCGTGAAAGACAATGGTATTCAAAATGTAGCATTCGTTGTGCCCGAAGATTCTCAAAATGGACCAGATAATCTCAAAATTTCTCCAGAAGCCGACCTAACTGTTGTCTGTTACAAGAGCAGTAAAGTTGTTTCCAGCCATGCTTTGAAGAAGGGCGAATTGGATGACGGAAAAATCAATACGATTGTCGAAGCTGCATGCGGTTTAGTTGAATAATCAAATTGTTGATTTTCAGCACTGTTTCAACAGCAAACGCAAATACCTATTGGCTCGGGCTTGCCAAGGTAAGCCCGAGCCTGTTTTTTCAAGCCTGAATCCCATCTACCTCCATCTTTTTTGCTTACAGATGCACCTCTGAAAAGATGGGGTATAGTGGAGAACTTATTAGGAGGTCGCTACAGGCAGACCTCTCAAAAGGGCGGTGTAGCTCAGTTGGTTAGAGCACAGGCTTCATAAGCCTGGGGTCGCCGGTTCAAGTCCGGCCGCCGCTACTTCCTTTCAGCTAAAAAGACGTTGTATCTCCACTGAACACGCAACTCGTTCTACCGGAATCAGTGGCCAAAGACTTCGCATTGCTGGGACGCTCGAATTCCCCAACCGTTTCTTTGCCTTTCAGGGTAGCTGGAATTAACCTAGAGGTCAGTTGGCTGTGGCACTATTGCCGGAGATGGGGAGATTCCTTCAAGGAACATGCATTGATGAGAATGGCTTTTTTTCGTACTCAATTTCGTCGTACTAGCCGGCATTTCCGTAACCCGAAGCGACAGAATTCCTGTAGGCTCGAACTGCTTGAACGTCGTCTCGCACTTACTGCAGATACAGGAACTCTTTCCCGCCCGCCGTTAGAACAAACAGATGCAGTCTATTTAGATAATTCACTCATCGGTCCGCCACCAATAATAATGAACAAGTCTGAGATTATTGGAGACGAAACTAATAGCTTTGTTATTACATCAGTCGCAAACGGTGTCGTAGAAAAATTTCTACCAGCTACAGGAAGCTGGGTGAACGTCTCAGCAGTTCCCACAACGTCAAATCCGACTAAACTCCTCGAGTTACTCCAACGCCGCCTGATTCAACAAGGTGACCGCATCCAATGGAAACCTGCACAATCAACAGGACCAGCGGGCTTCGAAATGGCGTTCGATGTTGTTGGATGGGATGATGGAAACCCAATAACTCCACCATCTAGCGAAGCACCCTCCGAAGTTCAAAATTTACGATTTGGCCAGTCAGAAGACGCGAATTCATTAATGGTTAGCTGGGACCCACCAGCATCATTTGTTGGCTCGTTGAATTACACGGTAACAATTGACAATGGATCAACAAACACGACATACATAACAACATCCACTAGTAAAAACTTTTCAGACTTAGAAACCGGTGTCCCATACACATTCTGGGTCTGGGCGACTAGTACGACAGTTACAGGTACGCAACTAACGGGACCAACGTCAAGCATTTCAGCAGCACCCTCGAAGGACCAGACACCTACTTTTAGTCAGGTAACAAATTGGTCTGGTGACTACGACCTTACTTTTGCTGAATACGACATGGGAACAGCATCAGTCCCAACACTTCAATCGTTTGCCAGTGGCATTTACAACGACCAGTGGGTGCTCATTGCTGGTCGCACCAATGGACTCCATGGTTTCTCTGATGACGGGTTAGCCAATTTTCCACCGAGGTATCAAAACACCGACGTGTGGGTTATTGACCCAGTATCGAAGGAGACATGGAGTCGCTCACTGAACGATACCAGCAGCGGTCTTACTTCGAGTGAAATCGACAGTTTGTCATCAACCAACACCGAGTCTTACCAGGATGGAAACACGCTGTTTATCGTTGGTGGATACGTTTACTCTCGTGCGATTAATAACTTCACAACCTACAATGCGCTTTCAGCTATCGATCTACCAACACTTGTAGACTGGGTCAAAGGAACAGATGGAACACTCCATTCTAACTCCATCATACAAACTACAGGAGACCCATCTCCTGACGGCTCGTATGATGGTGGGTTTTTTCAGGTGACTGGCGGAGGCTTGGAAAAAATAGGAGACCGCTATCAACTGGTCTTTGGACAGAAGTTTGAGGGTCCGTACGCACACGGATCAACGACGTTCCAAGTCTATACCTCACAGGTTCGTAGTTTTGATATTGATTATGACTTCACTGCTGGAACCCTTTCGTATAGTGACATTGATGTTGCTCCTTCAGGTGGCGACCCAAGCCGGTTTCGTCGCCGTGATTTGAATGTGTTCCCAATTCTTTCACCCGACGGTCAGGGTGGCACTACCCAAAGCACAGCTGCATTGGCTGGTGTTTTCTACAACGGCGTAGGGGTGTGGACTGTGCCGGTTGAAATCGGATCAGACGGTATCCCAACAACCGAAAACCCGACAACTGAGCCCGACGTTTTCAGGCAGGCTATGAACCAGTATGAATCTGGCAAAATCGGACTTTACTCCCAGACCTCTGGAGAGATGACTCAAGTCCTTCTCGGAGGTATTTCAGCGAATACATTTGATCCGGCTACGGAGCAACTGACCTACGACGAGAACAATGGATTTCACAGGCAAATAACAGCGGTGTTGCGGGATGCATCTGGAACCTATCAGCAACAATATATAACTGATTTCCCAGACGTTTATGACGGTAATGGAAAACTTCTTTATTTTGGTGCGAATGCGCGATTCTTCCCAGCTACTAACGTCCCGGTCCTCACTGACGGTATCATCGACGTGGACTCTTTAACCACGGAGACTGTACTTGGATACATGTTTGGGGGTATTGCCGCAGACCAACCAAACTTTGGAAACACTGTAGCCTCATCAATTATTTTTGAGGTCACCTATGCTCCTCAGAGCGATTAAGTACGTCCCCCTGCTCCAACTGATACCATTCCAAATAGAGTTGTGAATAGCTTGGTAGGATGCTTCCGACCAGCATCGAAGATTTTCTCAACTCACAGCAACAGAATTCACCAAGACACGATGAAGTTTTTTTTGCTTGCCGTATCACTTATTGTTCCTGTTCATACCACTTTTGCAGATGAATTGAGCAGAGATCGTCAAGCCATTCTTGAGTTAGGCACTCTTGTGGCACCACCATCGGTTGTAGCTTCCAAACCTCTTTCAGGATCGAGTAACATTCACTCTCTATTTTTTGATGCACTGCCTTATGAAGGAAAAGACACAAAGACTTTTGCCTGGCTGGGCATGCCAGAAAAGAAAGAACGGCACGACAAAGTACCTGGCATCATTCTAGTTCACGGTGGTGGTGGTACTGCTTTTAAAGAATGGGTCGATCGCTGGAATGACCAAGGCTTTGCTGCCATGAGTATCGCCGTTGAAGGACAGACTGATGAGAAGGATGCAGGTGACAAGCAAGGATGTATTCCAACCGGATGGAAGCAGCATACTCATCCCGGTCCGTACCGAACAGGAATCTATGGCGATTCAGAGAAGCCTCTCAAAGACCAGTGGATGTACCATGCCGTCGCTGACACTATTTTGGCCCACTCCCTTCTGCGTTCACACCCTCGTGTCGATCCTGAAAACATCGGTGTGATGGGAATCTCTTGGGGCGGTGTTATCGTGTCGACGGCTGTTGGCATCGACACACGATTTGCTTTCGGCATACCAACCTACGGTTGCGGCAGTTTGGCAGATGCAACTAATCAGTACGGGAAAGCACTAGGCAACAACACCATGTATCGTGAAACATGGGACCCGATGCATTATCTACCACGTGCTACGATGCCACTTTTGTGGCAGTCATGGCCCGAAGACAAGCACTTCCCTCTTGACTGTCAGGCTTTGTCATACGAGAGATCACCAGGGCCAAGGCTTGTCTCACTGAGACCCGGCATGGGGCATGGCCATGGGCCACCGTGGACTCATGCTGACTCCTACGCATTTGCCAAATCCATCGTGAAGACAGGCAATCCTTGGTGCGCACAAAAGGAAGTTGCTGTAAAAAATGGCACCGCGATGGCCTCTTTTTCTTCTTCTAGACCTTTTGAAAATGCTGTGCTTGTATCCACATCTGATTCGGGAATTACAGGGTTGAGAAATTGGACCGAAGCACCTGCGTCTCTTGTCAATAACAAAGGCGTCTGGACTGCGACAGCTCCACTGGCGCCTCAAACAACAGCATGGTTTCTCAACTTGAAAACAGGCGACCTGATTGCGAGCACTGACTTTCAAGAAGTCGCTCTAACAAAGACACCTCGCCCAACTGTGCCGTCACCAGACGAAAGTAAAGAACAAAAAACAAGACTTCTTTTTAATCGAATTGATGAGAATCAAGACGCACTGATTTCACAAAAAGAATATGTCGTATTTTATGAAAATCTTTTCCCGAATCTTGATAAAAACCATGACTCCCTCTTGGACAAAAGTGAGTTCACTCATGAAGTTGCATTGCGTTTCGGTGACACTGACGAGGACGGCGCCCTATCTGAAAAAGAATACGTAAAGATTTTTGTACGACAACACAACAACCTCGACAGTGATAACAATGGAGATATTTCCCTAGAGGAGTGGGGTCGCACCCGCAAGTAGCCTGCGACGCCCAACTGGCTCACCTATTGCTTCTGTATCTATACGCAAGAGCCTCACGTGCCTGTGGGTTCCATGGCACAGACGACGAAACACTTTCGGTAAGCTCTTTTGACTATCTCTCTTTTGACTATCTCTCTTTGAGCTATCTCTCTTTGAGCTATCTATTGTGTGCGGATCAACTCCACGGGGAACAGTCTCCGCCGACCGTGCACCACGCTCAGCGTGGATAGCCTTCTTGGTCCAGCGGGCAGGGAAACACTTGTCCTGAAAGCTGAACCTCATCGGGTTCTTTTCATACCACCTCTCGAAGCGATGGACGAGATGAGTTAGAACTTAAAGGCGGGCCTACGGGACATTGGACTCATCAAAAAAGCCGACTGAGGGACTACCATGCTTTATCAAAACTTTTATTTACTTCTGCACACCAAAAAAAATAGTCCACTAAAAAGAACAAGCCCATTCATGTTGGGCCTGGTGTTGCTCCTTACGGCTATTGGTACTCCAGATATCACTTCTGCTGCAGAGGTGAATCATCCAAACATCGTTCTCATTTTTACTGATGACATGGGGTGGGGAGATCTTCCCAATTTCACACCTGAGTCGAAGATCAAGACCCCCAATATTGCACGCCTTATTGCTGAGGGAACAAAGTTTGATGATTTCTATGTCGCGCAAGCGGTGTGCACAGCCTCTCGTGCGGCACTCATGACGGGATGCTACGCCAACCGTGTTGGGCTTGAAGGCGCACTCAATCACACAAGCCCGACCGGCATTGCACCCGAAGAAGAACTTCTTCCAGAACTTCTCGAAAAAGCAGGATATGCAACTGGAATGTTTGGCAAGTGGCACCTTGGACTCCCTCCGTTTTTTGCTCCTTCAAAAAATGGCTTCCAGGAATGGCTTGGCATCCCATACTCCAATGACAACACGAAATACCATCCAGTTTTATCAGACTCGATGCCACCACTTCCTCTGTACGATGGCGACAAGGTCATCGAGACCGATCCAGATCAACGCCTTTTCACCAAAAGACTTACCGATCGAGCTGTCACGTTTATCGAAAACAATAAGGACAAACCCTTCTTTCTTTATGTTCCTCATATCATGCCGCATGTACCAATTTTTGCGTCAGACAGTTTCCGAGGAAAATCTGCACGGGGCCTGTACGGCGACGTCATTGAAGAAATTGACTGGTCAGTAGGAGAGATTGTAAAAACAATCGATCGACTCAGTCTTACAGAAAACACGTTAGTAATTTTCACCAACGATAATGGTCCATTCCTTAGTTATGGAACGCATGCTGGTCAGTCGGGTGCGCTACGTGGTGGCAAACTTACGACATTTGAGGGTGGTGTTCGAGTACCAATGGTCGCTCGCTGGCCGGGGCAGATACCAGCAGGACATACCTGCAGCACTCCGATAATTTCAATCGACTTGCTTCCAACATTCTGCCATCTAGCACACGCTCCACTGCCTAAAAAGACAATTGATGGTGTAAACATTACGGATATCCTGCAAGGTAAAACTGATACTGTTGAGGACAGAGACGGACTCGTCTTTTATGCGGGAAGTGAACTTCAAGCTGTTCGAGATGGGCAATGGAAGATTCATTTCCCTCACAAATATCTGGTTGTAAATGGGGAAACAAGAACAGATGGAAAGCCAGCTGGCTATGGCAGACTCGCACCACAGTCCATAAGCAACAGCGGCATTGAAGGAATTGCCAGTCGCCACGGGTATGTTGTTCGTGAGTTACCGCTGTCACTCTACGACCTGAGCGATGATATCGGTGAGTCAAAAAATATTGCCTCTGACAACCCTGAGATCGTGAAGAAGCTTACTGATATAGCGGACAGATATCGTAAAACTCTTGGTGACAGCCTCAAAAGCATGAAGGGTACTGAGACCCGCCCAGTAGGACGAAACGACCGAACGTAAAATTCCTATACCCTTTTCAACGTGACTTGTGCGACAAAAAAACCCCGTAACGAATCCTGACTTCCTCCTCTTGAGTGATACTGCGAAAGAGCTTTACGCAGTCGCAGCCAAAGAGCCTATCTACGATTACCACTGCCATCTTTCTCCTAAAGAAATTGCTCAGGACAAGCAGTGGGATAATCTAGCTGAGGTCTGGCTTGCCGGAGACCACTACAAATGGCGGGCTCTACGCGCCGCTGGAATACCAGAAAAGTACATCACGGGAAACGCAACAGACTATGAAAAATTTTGTGCATTCGCCGAAACCATGCCGAAACTCTTACGGAATCCTTTGTGGCACTGGAGCCATCTTGAGCTCTCTCGGGTATTTGGCATCAATGAGGTCCTAAACCAATCATCTGCTCAACGTATTTGGGACGCAGCAAATACACAACTTGGCAAGATCTCCGCGCGGTCGTTGCTCATGCATTTTCGGGTAGCAGCGATCGGTACAACAGACGACCCGTGTGACAGCCTTGCTCATCATTCTGAAATCACCAAGAGTGACTTAGAAACTCGAGTCTATCCCGCCTTTCGTCCTGATAAGGCACTCGCAGCCGATGACTTTGAGGATTTCAAAAACTGGATTCAGCGGCTTGAACAAACTTCTGGGATCCCATGCGACGACTTCGATGCCTTTCTTGAGGCAATCGCGAATCGCCACAGTTTCTTTCACGACCTTGGTAGCCGACTCTCGGACCATGGGCTTGAACAATGTTTTGGTAGAGGTGGCACAAAAGACCAGGCAACAGAAGTTTATAATGCTGCTCGCCGGGGAGAAACAGTTTCTCAGGACGCACTTCAGGCCTACCGCGGCTACATGATGATCTACTTTGGTGAACTTGATGCCAAAAACAAATGGACCAAACAACTTCATCTTGGTGCCCTACGAAATACGAACAGTCGTGGCCGTCTTCAACTTGGCGCAGATGCTGGCTACGACTCTATCGGTGATTTTCAGCAGGTCGGGCTGCTCGTTGAATACCTGGATGAACTGGACAAGCGAGAATCACTGCCAAAGATGGTGCTTTACAACCTCAACCCCTCAGACAATTATGCCATCGCCGCTGCTTGTGGCAACTTTCAGGGTGATGGAATTGCCGGCAAAATACAGTACGGCAGCGGCTGGTGGTTCCTTGACCAACTTGACGGGATGAGATGGCAAATTAACACACTTTCCCAAATCGGTCTTTTGTCAAACTTCGTGGGCATGCTGACTGATTCAAGGAGTTTTCTTTCGTATCCGCGGCATGAATATTTCCGTCGACTTCTGTGCAATATCATCGGAAATGATGTCGAGCAGGGAATTCTCCCTGACGATCTAGCCGTGATTAAAAACATGATTCGTTGCATTAGTTACAGAAACGCAGTCGACTTTTTTGAAATGAAGCCAGGTGACGTGTAGGAGGCTCACTTTACCTCCCCAAACATAAACCACGGCCTAACCGTCTTTACAAAATCCTCGTGAATATGTCTCAAAGATCAGATTGGAACAAACGATGAAACAACAACTTCTTTTTCTCCTCTTTATTGCAACACTCCTAACCAACATGGACAAAAAGGCTTTTGCGATGCAAGACGATAATATTATTCCGAACGGTTTTGTTCCTCTTTTTAACGGGCACAACTTAAACGGGTGGTATGGGTGGGGCACACAGGACCCAAAAGATTTCAGGAACATGTCGCCCGAGGAAAAACTCGAGTACAAGAAAAAATCAATTTACGGGGGTCTTCTTAACAAAAAAGGCACGGACGCAGGTGATCACATAAACGCTCATTGGCGCGTTGACAACGACGAAATTGTTAACGACGGAAAGGGGCTTTATCTCACAACCGATAAGGAATACGGCGATTTTGAACTTCTCGTGGATTATAAAATGCAGCCCCTTGGTGACAGCGGGATTTATCTCCGCGGCATACCACAGGTCCAGATATGGGACTCGACTGAAGAAAAGAAATTTAAATTGGGAGCCGACAAGGGATCTGGTGGACTCTGGAACAACAAACGCAACGAGGGCAAAAACCCTTTAGCACGAATGGATCGTCCGTTTGGTGAATGGAATCACTTCCGCATCAAAATGATCGGTGAACGTGTAACTGTTGAACTCAATGGAGAAGTTGTTGTTCAAAACGCTGTTATGGACAATTTTTTTGCACATCGTAAAAAGAAAAAAACTACCAGCACGAGTGAATCAATTGGTCTCCTC
Source organism: Pirellulales bacterium (assembly GCA_029246985.1). GTDB lineage: Bacteria > Planctomycetota > Planctomycetia > Pirellulales > UBA1268 > UBA1268. The sequence continues at coordinate 477 of JAQWMC010000009.1, read as the reverse complement.
GTTGCCCCTGTGCCTCCGCGAGGCCCTATCCAGTTACAAACACATGGCAGTGAAATTCGATGGCGCAACATTTTTATTCGAGAAATACCCACATCCGAGGCAGATAACTTTCTGCGCTCACAAAACGAGAGTGAATTCGTTGAATTAATTAATGGTGAAGACCTATCCGATTGGCAGGGGGCCGTAGACAGTTACGAGATCCGTGAGGGCAACATTGTCTGCAAACCCAGTAAGGGTGGAGACCTACTCACAAAGGAATCCTTTGGTGACGTGACTATCAGGGTCGAGTTTAAGCTTCCGACAGCGGGCAACAATGGAATCGCACTACGAGTTCCAGAAGGCGGCCACAGCGCCCATGACGGCATGGAAATTCAGATCATTGATGATGACGGCTATAACGCGAGACTAGCTTCTGCGGGCAAGCCGAGGCTCAAAGACTACCAGCATCACGGCAGCCTTTATTTTTGTGTTGGCGCG